>DATJQW010000043.1:0-47948 GCA_035505395.1 Acidobacteriaceae bacterium | reverse complement strand
ACTCCACCCGCAGCGCCCGCATCGGCTCCACGCTGGCTGCGCGCCGCGCCGGCACCACCGCGGCCACGAACGCCGCCGCCGCCAGCACCACGGCCGTGGTCACCAGCACCACCGGATCCCACGGCTGCACCCCGTAAAGTTGGCTGGCCATGAAGTGCCCGGCGACGACCGCGCCCGGAATCCCGATGAGCAGCCCGATCCCCGCCTGCAGGAAGGCGCTGCGCAGTACCATCTGCACGATGCCGCCGCGGTCCGCGCCCAGCGCCATGCGGATCCCGATCTCGCTGGTCCGCTGCGCCACCGCATACGACGTCACGCCGTAGAGCCCGATCGCGGCCAGCACGAGCGCGAGCAGGCCGAAAACCGACGTGAGCTTCACCATCAGCTCCGTCTGCTGGAACTCATCCTGCACCTGCCCCTGGAACGTCTCGAAATTCAGCATGGTCAGGTTGGGATTGATCTGCGTCAGCGCCCGCCGCACCTGCGCCTCCAGCCCCGGCACCGCGCCCACCGTCCGAATCTCCACGGCGCTCATTTCCAGGTGCGAGACGTCCTCTTCCATCTGCATTTCCTTGTCGGTGTAGTGCATCCACTGCGCGCCCGGCACGAAGAACATGGGCCGCAGCTTGCTGTCCGGATCCCAGTACTGCGTGTTCTCCGTGATGCCGACAATCGTGTAGGTCCCCGCGAATTTCTGATCGAACATGCCGAAGTGCCGCCCCAGAGCGTCGCCGTTCTTAAAGAATCGCTTCGCGAACATCTCGTTCACCACGGCCACCAGCGGCGCTGTGGCGTTGTCTTCATCGGTGAACTCGCGGCCCGCGACGACGTTCGTTCCGAGATTGGAAAAATATCCCGGGCTCACCCGCACCCACGATGCGCCGTTGAAGTCGCTGCCCGGCGGCGGCGGCGCTTTGCCCTCGATGTACACGCCCGTACCCCAGTTGTCGCCCTCCATGGGGCTGTAGGTCGAATAAGTCACTTCCTTCACGCCCGGAATCGCCGCCAGCGTCTCCTCGAGCTGCCGGTGAAACGTGTCCATCTGCGGCGCCTGGTAGCCGGCCATCTGCGGATCGATGTGCACGATGGTCCGGTTTTGGGTCACGAAGCCGAAATGCTGGTGCTGCAGATTCGTCAGCGACCGGATCAGCAGCCCGGCCGCGCACAGCAGGGCCAGCGAGATCGCCGCCTGCGCCACTACCAGAATCTTCTGCGTCCACAGCCCGCTGTGCCGGGTCGACCGGTTCGCCCCGCGCAGCGCGTCGATGGGATCGGCATGCGCCGTCATCCACGCCGGCGCCGCCCCGAACAGCATCCCCGTGACCAGCGAGACGCCAAATGCGAATGCCAGCACCTCCGGCGAGGGCGCCGCGTCGATGGGCAGGTAGCTCTTCCCGGCCACGGCATCCAGCAGCAGGCGCGCGCCGCCGTAGGCCACCGCCAGCCCGGCCACGCCGCCCACCACCGCCAGCACCACGCTCTCGGTGAGCGCCTGCACCACCAGCCTTCGCCGCGGAGCGCCCAGCGCCGACCGCACCGAGGTGAGACCCTTGCGCGCCGTCGCGCGCACCAGCATCAGGTTCGCGAGATTGGCGCAGGCAATCAGCAGCACGAACTCCGAGATCCACATCAGCAGTTCCAGCTCGCTCTTGTACTGCTCCTGCATCTGCTGCACGCCGCCGCCGCCGTAGCTCAGGTGCAGCGTCTGTTTCGGGATCAGCACTTTCTCCGCCGGATCCACTTTGGCCATCGGGCTGCGCAGAAAATCGCGCAGCTCCACCTGCAGTTGCGCCTGCATCTGACTCCGGTTGACGCCCGGCCGCACGCGCCCAATCACATTCAGCCAGGTCAGTTCGGGCTCATCCAGCACGTTGAAGCTTCCGTTCTGCACCAGCGGCGACGCGCTCAGCGGCAGCCAGAAGGCGGGCGGATCGCTGGTCAGCTTTTCGCCGAAATATCCCGGCGGCCCAATGCCCACCACGGTGAACGCCACGCTGTTCATGAGGAACGTCGAGCCCACCACCGAGGGGTCGCGCCCGAATTTCTGCTGCCACGTGCGATAGCTCATCACCGCCACCGGCGCCGCGCCCTTGTTGTCGTCGCTTTGCTGGAGCAGCCGGCCCTGCCACGCGCGCAGTCCGAAGGTCGAGAACGCATTGCCGGAGACAAACTCCGCCGGATAGGCCTCAGCCGCGGCGTTCGTGCCGGAGCGCCGCACGCCCAGCTGCGTGCGTCCGGCCTGGAACGCCGCCAGGCTCTGGAATTCCGGCGTGTGGTCGCGGAATTCGCGATACTGCTCGGTCGAGAAGAGCGACCAGTCGTCCTGCATGCCGCCGTTGATGCAGCAGTTCTCGGTGTCCCCAATGCGGATCAGCTGGCTCGGCTTCACCACCGGCAGCGACTGCAGCAGCACGGCATGAATCAGCGTAAAGATCGCTGTCGTCGCGCCAATACCCAGAGCCAGGGTCAGAATCGCGGTGATGGTGAAGCCCGGCGTCTTCAGAAACTGCCGCAGCGCGTAGCGAATGTCGTCAAGAAGCACGGTGGGGCCTCCGTCCTGCAATCATACGCATCGCGGCCCGCGCCGGTTCCCTGCCCCGGCATGACGAATCCGGATCCCCCGTGAGATGTGCCTGATTCCGAATTCCGGTCCTGCGCCTCTGTCGGCATTGCCGCTTATGGCGTCGCGGCGGGCGGGTCCAGGTACTTGATGAGCAGCACTTCGTTTCCCTGTTCGTTGTAGATGAGCTCGTCGACGGTGCCGGCGGCGAGCAGCAGGCCATAACCTCCGGCGCGCATCCCCTGCTCGTTGCGCTGCACGATGTGGGCGGTGGGGTCGTCGGGCGAGTTGGAGTGGACTGTATGGGTCATGGCTTCCTTGCGGAATCCCGCGCCCGGATCGCGCACCCGGAAGGTCATGGTTCGGGCGGTGCGGATCGCGTTCACCTCGACCACCTGATCGGGATTGAACGCGGCGCCGTGCTCCATCGCGTTGACGAGGATCTCGCGAAGCGCCAGCATGATCTCCTGGCGCGCGGTCTCGGGCAGCTGCGCGGCGAACTCCCGGGCAAACGACATGAGGCGATCGGCGGTGGCGAGCCGGCAGTTGACGCGGACGGCGATCCAGCCGGGGCGCGCGGAGATCACTTCGATGTCCTCGTTCGACTCGCCGCTGGTCGCTGCGCTGCGCGCGACGCAGAAGATCTCGTGCGCGTCGAAAGGCGGCGTAAAACATCCGAAGACGCGCGCCCGAAGCGCGGCGATGATCTCGTCCGGCGTGCTGTAAGGGGCGAGCACAATGCACTTCAGGTTGGGCCGGATCAGCCTCATCTCCTGGAGCAGGGCGAGGTCTTCGTCGATGACCCCGTCGGCGCTGGTGATGATGACACCGAAGGCGCGGCAGCGCAGCCGGTGGACGGCATCGATGTGGCCGGCGGCGACCTCGAACGGCAAACCGGCGCCGGAGAGGAGTTCGCCCACTTCACGGCTGACCGGGGTTTGACTGTCGATGATCAGAACTCGGCTCATGGCGATCGTCCCGAGCGACGGGGTAAATTCTAGATCATTCCGTGGACGAGGTGGATGCGAGGCGGTAGGTCTCCTGCCGGGAGTGGCGAGTTGTCCTGCTGAAGAGGTGTCCGCCGAACCGCCTCCGCTGCGGCCGTGCTACGGACTCGATGTTGCCCATCAACTGCCCCGCGCTCGCCCGGCGCAGACGCCGGCGATGCCGAGCTCGCCCGCGCCGCTTCCCCGCCCCGGCGTGACGAACCCGGCTCTACCGAAGAGGAGGCCGCTTTCGGATCCCGGTCCTGTGGCCGCTCGGGAAAGCGGGCTCAGGGAGCGCATGGGGCTGGGGTATAGATTGAGACCCGCCGGCCGGAGCGAGCAACGGAAACCGACTTCCCGACCGGAATCAGTCAATGAGCGAGCTGGCCTGGAATTGCTGATAGAACTCGCGACCAGCGAACACGAGCCGCCTTCCCGCTCCTTAGCTTACTTCGATGGGCGCCCAGGCGATCTGAATCTGATCCAAGCCCTCCACATTTGTCGGCGGCGCACTGGATTGGACCGCTCCCGGAATTCCTACCGTCTGTCGATCCACATGGCCGCCGCTGCCCACTCCCCGACAGATCGCTGCCAGCCCATGGATGGAGTCTCTTTGTCACCTGAGCGGGCACGCATCAATGAACGATATCGTAAAGGACCCCCTGCGGGTTCGTGTCGGACCAATCGTCGCCAACGACTTCGGGATCGTCATTGAGACCGTAAGTCAGGACAGGGAGGAATATGTAGCCAGTGGGCGTGAACAGACTCTGTATGTAGTCCGGGCCCACATAGAACCCATTATTATTCACTCCTCCGATAGTTGGATTGCCGCTGACCGGAACCCCGTTCTCGCCTGGAGTTCCGTCCTCGACGTCCTCATAAAACGCTCCCGCGTCGGAATCCCCAGCGATCTGACCGATTCCATTAATGGCGGCATTCTCGCAATCGCCGCCAATTTCGTCGAACTCGATCGGCGTTACGTTGCCATACCTGCCTTTTGCGTCCGGCTTCACGAGGATGCAGTCATAATTTCCAGACTTGTCAATGATGAACCCCGTAATCCACCCCGCATCGTTGATGGAGAGGAGCTCCGTTTGGGCTGCGTTCGGGTCTTTGTAAATCACAGGGCCTGGGGAGCCGGGCTCGCCCGGTCCTGGCCATATGAGTCCGTCGGTACCGCAGTCGTAACTCGACCCGGCGGCGTCGGGAACCGCCGTCCCGCTTAGATCGGTCTGAATGGGCCCATCCATGGGTGGTGTGATATAACCAACGACTGTCCCCTGACCGTTGATGCCAGTGGTGTAAACAAAGTAATAAACATTACTAATGCGACAAGGAGAAGAAGAGGAAGAAGTCGGAACCGGCAACGCCTGGAATGTGACCTGCCCGCTCGCCCATGTTCCTTTGAGGGGCGGGCCGCCGAACCAGTCGTAGGCTGCCAGGTTTCCCTGAATGAAAGGTGGTGTGCTGCTGCTTTGGTTCGCGCCGTCTGCGATCCCGGTCACGATGACTGGATCCGACCCGTAGGTAATGGGAGTCGGCGTGCTGTTTATGTTGAGCGGTTTTTCTGCTGGATTGCCCGCAACGACGGGTGAGTCAACTACGTCGTTATCTATACTCAGCTTAACGCCACCCCACGTTTCGTCGTGCGTATCGCTGTATTGATGCATTCTCTCCTGGCTCGGCCATTCAGAATCGGCCAGGTAGTTTGAATAGCCCCCGTGACCCTCGTTCCATACTGTAGCTCGATGATCTTCACGACCGAGCCAAAAGTAGTCGGGAGGATTGCACGCGCCCAGGGCATTACACGCTGAGTGGATGTCAATGGCGTCCCCAACGCTGCCATATACGCCGACTGTGCCACTAAATCCGACGTGAATGGTCGATACAAACCCACTGACATAGGCTTGCGCGGCCAGGCTACAGGCACTGTCGGCTGTGTAACTGTAATTTTCGACGTCTACGTAAATTACGTTTCCGTCGAGCCCCAAGTCGGTGGCAGCTGCATGTGCGCGAAGGGCCTGAAGTACACCCTGAGCGTATGCCGTATCTGGTGTAGAGCTAAAGTAATCGCTGACTCCCTTTCTATAGATCAGGCATGGATCCTGAAGACCGAACCAGATCGGTATAATCCCCCAGCCCTGGTTATCAACTCGAGCCACCCAATCCGGTGTCAGCTCGGTGTTCGGACCTTTATTGGGTGATCCTATGAGATAGATTCCTACATCATAATAGGGGCTTTCGGCCCACCATGTTGCCATCTGATTCACAGTCGGGACCTTGCTCCTGTCGAATGCAAGTTGCTGGCTGAGGCCATCCGGCAGTGGAGCAGATGTCGCATCTGGCGACTCGGGGGAGGCGCCGGTTGGCTGCGTCCGCGGCACCGGCTCGAAGTTTGGAATCGTGCTGGCTCGCGGGGGAGGGGGAGCCGGCGGTGGCGGGGTGACCGGAGCATCGGTGAGTTTCCCTGTGCCCTCTATGGCCCTGGGATTGATGATGGTCCAGGTTGCCCCACCGTCGCCCGTGGAGGAGAGCGGATCGCCGCAGCTTGCCCAGCCGGTCGACGGCCCCCAAAAGCTGAGCGAGCAACGATCGAAATCCTGGGCCTGATTCGGCGGCGCGGCGATCATACCGTCTGCCAGGGGCAGCTTGAGCAGCGAGAAGCCCTTCCGGTAAGGCTTGAAGGGAATTATCCAGGTCGAATCCACAATAGTCGAAGACGTGTCCGATGAATCGGGGGAAATACCGGAAAGAATGCTGCCCGGCTTCCACTTGTGTCCTCCGTCTCCGGTGATATAGAGCACGGCGGTGGTATTAACACCAGGCGCGCCAGAGTAGGTCACGGTCTCAAACCCCGTCTGAGGATCCGTAAAATCGGGAAGGGCATACGACGGCATTGCGCGTGGAGGGATTGCGGAAGGGCGAGGCAGCGAGATTTGGTGGAATGTTTCGCCAGCGTCCCAGGTGGCGTAAAGGTAATTGCCGCGAATATCGTTGCCCGCCACAAAGAGGGACCGCGGGGAGAGCGCGCGTATGCTGGCCCAGAGACCCGGGCCGCTCTGTACCCACTCCCAGTGCAGACCGCCATCGGTAGTCTGAAGCAGGCTGCCCCCATTACGATGGTGAATTTCAATCCAGCCGTTGCTGCTGTCAGAGAAAGCGATTTGGCCGCTGTCGTCTACCTGGATCCCAAGCCTTCCTCGCATCGCAGGGATTTGGACCGTAGTCCAGGCGGATCCCCCGTCCTGGGTAAAGACGACGTAGAAGGTCCAGTCGCTGTCCGGATTGTGTGGGATTGGGTCGTCCTGGCTTTCAATTTGATGCGAGAACAGCACCCAGCCGTCGGACTGGTTGCGGAAGAAAACGTCGGCATAGGAATCGCCGTTGGGATCAGGGGGAGATATGTCTTTCCAGTGAGCGCCGCCGTCCGTGGTCCACAGAAGGCCGGCGTCGCCTGCTTCGGCCCATCCGGTAGACGAATTCAGCAGTTTGAACTTGCCGATTCGCACATAGCCAACGGGCGGCGGCAGGGGCTTCGCCAGCGCACGTTGGGCGGGCGAAGGATGCGGAAGCTGCGGCCAGCGGGGCGCCTGGTTCGGCGACGTGCTCTGGGCTGCCACGGCCGAGCCGCCCAGCAGCAGGCAGGAAACAACAAGCCGCAGGATGTGAGAGCGGTTGCGCATCGATGCCTCCAGGGTCGTAACATCCGCTTCGTTCGGTAGTTATTGCACCGCGCCTCCAGCTTAGCTCCGAGCTCCTATCTGTCAAGCTGACTATTAGTAACTACAACTTTCGTGATCGGCGGAAAGAGCTGAAGGATCGGCTTTGCCTAGCGGACCGGAATGTCGCGACCATTTTCGACGTGGCGAGCGGCGCGAGTCTTGTCTGGAGCATGATCCCCTGCGCGGCTCAACGAGCTTACCATCGCCGAGTCTCCCACCGAAACCCGATCCCCATCCGGAACCCACCTGGCAGGAAACTCCCGTCCTGGCCGCGCAACTCGAGCCGCGCCTTCTTCTTGAGCACCCGGTTTGCATCACCAGTCCCGTCGGCGTTGCGCGCACAACCCACCGGCTCGTGACTTTCGTACTGTCGTCCTTCGTGAATTCCCTTGCCTTTCTCCTCCGCGTCGGCCTACGCTGAAAGTACGAAGAGCCCTGTTCAGCGGGGCTCTTTGCTTTTGGTGCTCTGGTTTTTGGTGCGCTGGTTTTAGTGCTCTGGTTTTAGCGCTCTTGTCTCGGCCGCCCAGGCGGACCGAACGGGTCTCATGCTGTGCCGCTCTTTGATATCCCGGCTCCGGTTTCGTCCCGCACTGCCGCCGGCTGGCGGATCTGGTTCGCCGCCGCCCAAAACCAGCCCGCGGCGCTGCGGTAACCAGGAAGGTAATCCGGATGTCAAATCGGTAACTAATCGTAAGTTGTCCGAAATCAGTTGACTGCAGAATTAGGGTATTAGGGGGGGTACCCCTCACACCCAGGCGTCGACGGTCAGGTAGCGGATCGACCCTGGCGGGTGGCGCTCCAGCAGCAGCCGCGTCGCCTCGACGGACTGCGAGCGGTCGGCGCCCATGGCAAGGTGTCCGCCGTCGTGCAGCAGCAGATTCGAGCCGCGCCCGCGCCGGCGGTTCCGCGCGATGCCCCGCTCGAGGTTCGCGACGATCTCGGTTGCGGCGATCGGACGCCAGTCGTAGCCCATGGCGTTCCACTGCACCGGAGTCAGGCCCATCTCCCGCGCCGCGCGCAGCACGTCGGGACGCCGCGCGCCATGCGGAGGGCGAAAGAAGCGCACGCGCTCCCCGATCGCGTCTTCAATGGCCGCGTTGCAGCCGGCCAGTTCCTCGCGCACCCGGTGCGGGCTCTCGAGCGTGAGCCAGGGATGGGAGACGGTGTGGTTGCCGATCCGATGCCCGGCGGTGTGGATGGCCCGGGCCAGCTCCGGTTGCTCGCGCACGAATCTGCCGATGAGGAAGAAGGTCGCGCGGATGTGGTGCCGGGCCAGCAGATCGAGCAGCTGCGGGGTCCAGGCGCGGTTTGGACCGTCGTCGTAGGTGAGCGCAAACTCGACAGGATCGCGCCCGGCGACCACGGTCCGCCCGAAGATCTGCGACTGCGGCGAGAGCGCCGCGTACGCATATCCTCCGGCGGCAAGCCCGCAGGCAGCGGTCGAAGCGGCGAGAATGGCGAGCATTGGGACCAGTGTAGCCTCAGCTGTGAGGCAGTCGCCGGTTGCCGGTCACCAGTCCCAAGTTGCCAGTCCCCAGTCCCCAGTCCCAAGTCCCCAGTTGCCGGTTGTCAGGTTGTCAGTCCCCAGTTGCCAGTTGCCAGTTGCCAGTCCCCAGTTCCAAGTCCCCAGTTGCCGGTCCCCAGTTGCCAGTTGCCAGGCCCAGGTTGCCGACGATACCTCGGATGTGGCCAGGCGCTCACTGAAGCCACAGTTGTGGTATCTTCGACTTTCCTTCGCTGTCATGGCCAAGCTCTTCGATCAGCCGCGATTCATCGCCGTGGAAGGCCCCATTCGCGCGGGCAAGTCGACTCTGGCTCGGGTGCTGGCCGAGACGCTGCACGCGCGGCGCATCGTGGAGCCGGAGAACAATCCGTTTCTCGACCGCTTCTACGAGGGCCAGACCGGCATGGCCTTCCCCACGCAGCTGTGGTTCCTGATGGAGCGCTACGAGCAGCAGCGCGAGCTGGGCGATTTCTCGACGCCGGTGGTCGCCGATTACCTGTTCGAGAAAGACAAGATCTTCGCGTACATCAATCTGACCGATGCGGAGCTGGATCTCTACAACCGCTATTACCAGATGTTTCGCGCCGAAGTTCCCACGCCGGAGCTGGTGATTTATCTGCAGGCCTCGCCTGAGGCGCTGAAGCAGCGCATCCGGCGCAAAGGGATTCCCGGGGAGCGCGCCATCAGCGACAAATACCTCGAGCAGGTGAGCTCAGCGTACGAGCACTTCTTTTTTCACTATGCGGGGAGCGATCTGCTGGTGGTAAACACCAGCGACATCGACTTTGTGAACAACAATCGGGACCTGCAGATGCTGCTCAAACGCCTGGCGGAGCCGGTGCACGGGACGCAATACTTCCTGCCGCTGGGGTGAGAGGCTGGCGCGCCGACCGACCAGGCTATTGATTCCGCGATGCTTAACGGCTCTCCGAAAAAATCTGAAATTTTTTCGTCCGGCAGCCAACCTGGACGCGTTTCCTGCATCTATAAGGGCAAGACCAGAGGCAACTTCAGGCGTAACACACCTCCCTGATGTACCGAGTCTCTCCTTGTATGATGCTCGCAAAGAATCGCGAGCCCCTCACGCCACTTCCGGAAATTCCCCCCTATTGCCTCTGAAGCAGGCCCGCTGGAAAGCGGGCCTTTTGCTTTTCCGGGGCGCGGTGAGCCGCGCTCGGTCAGGGGCACGAATACACGAATATCGGCAGCACACCCAGCACAGCCGGGGTTCTGCTCGCGCCACTTTGGTACCATGCCAGTTTCCGGCGGAGAATTCCCATGCTTCGTGTTGGCCTGCCCCTCATCGTTCTGGCGTTCAGCGTGGCATCGGCGCAGCAGGCCACCACGGCTGCGCAGGCGCCGAACAGCGACACCAGCTATATCGACGCCAATGGCACAGCGCATGTGACGCGGGTGGTGCCGGTTGCGCCGGAGCTCAGTCCGGAAGCGAAGGCGATGGTCGCGCAGCGGGTCCCCGACGCGGAGCAGAATGTATCGCTGGCGCAACGCCGCAAGGGTACGGACGTATGGCAGGCGCATGCCGGTGAGATCGCGCGCCAGATTTATCCAGCGAACGTTGCCCAGGGCACCGTGGCCGGGGTCCCGGTGCGGATGGTGACGCCGCTGACCGGTATGAGGCCCGACTGCGTGCTGATCAATTTGCACGGCGGGGGATTCAATTCAGATTCCGGCTCGCTCACGGAGACGATCCCCATCGCCAACCTCACCCACATGAAGGTGATTGCGGTGCTGTATCGTCTGGCGCCGGAGCATCCGTTTCCAGCGGCTGTCGACGATGCGGTTGCGGTGTACAAGGCGATGCTGAAAACCTACGCGCCCCGGCACATTGCCATCTACGGCACGTCGGCGGGGGCGATCCTGACCGGCGAAGTGGCGGTGGAGCTGAAACATCTCGGGCTGCCGGAGCCGGGTGCGCTGGGAATTTTCTCGGGGCTGGGAGACTTCAGCCGCGACGGGGATTCGCAGGCGCTGTTCGGGCTGGACGGTCTCTCGGGGCATCTCGATCCGCCGGGACCCGGGCCGCACGATGCGTTTTATGTGGGCAAAACGGACCCGCGGAATCCGGTGCTGTCGCCTCTGTTCGCGGACCTGCGGGATATGCCACCGACGCTGTTCATCACCAGCGAGCGCGACCTGCTGCTGAGCGGGACAACGATCCTGCATCGCGCCTTTCTGCGCGCGGGGAACGACAACGCACGATTGATCGTGTTTGACGGCTTGCCCCACGCCTTCTGGAACGATGCCCGAGTGCCGGAGTCGAGGGAGGCAGACGAGGATATGGCCCACTTTTTCACAAAGAATCTGACCCCATAAACTGCGCAAACCTGCCAGGATCATTCATAACCTATGCGGATCTCTGACTTGTTGTTTGGCCGGCCGCTGCCCACCTCAGAAGAGCGAGCCGAGCACATCGGCCCGGCGGCGGGAATCCCGATCTTCGGCCTCGATGCGCTCAGCTCCGCAGCGTACGGGCCGGAGGCTGCGCTCACGCTCCTCATTCCTCTCGGACTGGGCGGCATTCACTACATCGTTCCGGTCACCGCGGCGATTCTCATTTTGCTGGCGATTCTATATTTCTCCTACTCGCAGACGATCGAAGCCTACCCGCGCGGCGGAGGCTCGTTTACCGTGGCGGGCGAGAACCTCGGACCCCGTGCCGGCCTGCTGGCTGCCTCGGCGCTGATGATCGACTACGTGCTGACGGCCGCGGTGGGCATCTCTGCGGGCGTCGGAGCGCTGATCTCGGCGGTTCCGTGGCTGCAGCCGCATACGCTCGGCATTTGTCTGGGCGTGCTCGCACTGCTCACGCTGGTGAACATGCGCGGCGTTCGCGATACGGGCGTCGTCTTCCTGGTTCCCACCTATTTCTTTCTCGGCACGCTGCTGGTGGTCATCGGTGTGGGAGTCTTTCGCAGCTTATCCAGCGGTGGGCACCCCGTCCCTGTCGTCGCTCCACCGCACCTGGCTGTCGTCACCACAGCCGTGACCTGGTGGCTGCTGCTCAAGGTCTTCTCCAGCGGCTGCACGGCGATGACCGGAGTTGAAGCCGTCAGCAACGGTGTGATGGCGTTCCGCGAGCCGACCCGCAAGAACGCGCGCCGGTCGCTGACGGTCATCATCCTTCTGCTCATTATCCTGCTGGCGGGCATCGCCGTTCTCTGCCGCATCTACCGCATCGGCGCCACTGCACCTGGCGGCGCCGGCTATCAGAGCGTCCTCTCGCAACTGACGGCGGCGGTGATGGGCACGGGATGGTTCTACTACGTCACCATTGGCTCGATTCTCGTGGTGCTCGCGCTCTCAGCGAACACCGCGTTCGCCGATTTTCCGCGCCTGACGCGGGCCATCGCGCTTAAGGGCTACCTGCCTCACGTCTTCACATTCCGCGGACGGCGGCTTTTGTATTCCTGGGGCATCTACGTCCTGGTGACGCTGACGGCTGCGCTGCTGATCCTCTTCGGCGGCATCACCGACCGTCTGATTCCGCTCTACGCCATCGGCGCATTTCTCGCCTTCACGCTCTCGCAGGCCGGCATGGTGCTGCACTGGAAGCGCGAGGGCGGGCGCAAGGCAACCATCCGGATGCTGGTGAACGGACTGGGCGCCGTGGCCACGGGCATCACCACGCTGGTGGTGCTGGCCACAAAATTCGCCGCGGGGGCGTGGGTTACCGCGCTGCTGGTACCGTTCATGATCCTGATCATGTCGGCGGTGCACCGGCATTATCGCCGCGTGTCGCGCGAGACGGCGTGCCCGGACCCGCTTCAGGTGACGAACATTCATCCCCCGGTGGTCGTGATTCCGATGGACCGGTGGAGCCGGATCTCCGCCAAAGCGATTCGCTTTGCCATGTCGATTTCACAGGACATCCACGTGGTGCACATCGACTCGCCGGACGTGGACCACGGGCGGGACGAGCTGGCGCTGATGTGGGAGGAAAAGATCGTCGCTCCGCTGCGCGCCACGGGCCTGCCGGAGCCAACCCTTACGCGCATCCAGTCGCCATACCGCCTTGTGCTCACGCCTCTGCTGGAGTACATTCTGGCGGCGGAGAAACAGCATGGCGACCGGCACATTGCGGTGCTGGTGCCGGAACTGGTGGTGCGGCACTGGTGGGAGGCGCTGCTGCACAACCAGCGTTCCAGCCTGTTGAAGCTGATGCTGCTGGTGCGCGGGAATCAGCGCATCGTGGTGATCAACATCCCGTGGTACCAGACCTGATTCGACAAGAAAGCGAGACAGCATTCTCAGCCGCCTCGCCAAAATACTTCAGTACAGCAATCGAGTTCGCATTGTTGGGAGAGAAGCTTAGACGGCGAGGCGCTCCAGAGCCTGGGGTTGCAGGACGGTGAGGGCGGCGCCGCGGATCTGAATGAGCTGATCGCGCCGCAGCTGACCGAGCACGCGCGTCACGGTTTCGCGGGTGGTGGCGGTCATGGAGGCGATCTCTTCGTGGGTGAGGGTCATCATGCAGCGGCCCTGCTGGTTGTTGCCGGGAGCCTGCTCGCGGCTCCATTCGAGCAGGAGACCGGCGACGCGGCCTGAAGCAGTGGCGGGGAGGGCCAGACGCCGAACCTCAGAGAACGCGGCCTTGTACTCCTGGGCGACGGTGCGAGCGGCACGCATGCTGGCATCGGGGTTGCGATCGAGGAAATCGAGCAGAGCCTGACGGCGGATGGTTTTCAGCCGGCAGGGCTCAACGGTCTCCGCCGTGACTTCGTAAGGCTGGTTAGCCAGCGCGGCGGAGAGGCCCAGAACTTCACCTGCCCGGGCGATCTTGAGAATCAGGGTGCGGCCCTCGCGGCTGGTGGCCGAGAGTTTCACGCGTCCGGAGCAGAGCACGTGCACGGATCCGCAGGTATCGCCTTCGCGGAAGATGACGCCGCCGCTGCCGAACTGGACGATGGTTCCGAGTGGATCAAACTTGGTGAGCGCGGAGTCTTCCATACCGCAGAAGAGGTGCTTACCACGTGCCGGGCAATCCAGACATCCCTGATTTCTTTCCATGACTTGATCTCCTGGGGGCCGTTGCCGGGAGATAGAGCAAGCCTTGTGCCAAACCGCTGCGAGGTGGCATGTGATTGAAATCACACACCCTGGTGCGGTAGCTCACACTGTGCGGGGCTGCGTCCTGCGCTGCGTGCTGCGCCAGAGCGCGTGCGCGGATTGCGTGCTTTGGCGCAGCGGGTGAGTGCCGGGCACTCTGCGCACAAGTTGGGCGCGGGTTGCGAATTTGCGCCCGGTGCGCGTCGAGTCCGGAGCAAACCTTACAGCCCCCTCCCCATCCGATGGGAAGGAAGCGCCCGAGAGACGGCGTTTTCTCCAGGGAGGAGCCAATGTGGCTGGTACTCGCGTTTCTGTTCCTGATTGCCTGGGCAATCGCCTTCGTCGCATTTCACGTCGTCTTTGCGGCGATTCACATTCTGCTGGGGCTGTTTATCATCTTCCTCATCATTCACTTCATCCGACGGGCTGCGCGGCGGGCGTGAGTGGGCAGTTTGAGTGTTCCGCGAGGTGATTCGCGGAGATGCAGTCTGCAAAGATGCGGCGACCGCTTGAACGGCCCAGGTTCAGCTCTGCCTGTTTCTCCTGCGTGCAGGGAGCGCTTCCCATCCTCATCCATTAAGATGGAAGCGCTGACCCCACGCTCCCTATGGCACTTTCGATCGTCATCGTGGACGACAATCCAGGCAGTTTGGATTTGCTGTCGACTGCGCTCTCGCACGAGGGAATCACGATCCACACCGCGTCGCGACCCGGCGAAGCGCTGGAGCTGGTTCGCCAGCACCGGCCGCAGCTGGTGCTGACGGATCTGGTGATGCCGGAGATGTCGGGCCTCGAGGTGCTCACCCGCATCATGGAATTCGCCCCGTCGACGGATGTGGTGCTGATGACCGCGCATTACACGACGGAGACGGCGGTGGAAGCGATCCGCAAGGGCGCAGCCGACTACCTGGAGAAGCCGATCCGTCTGCCCATCCTGCGCGAGCGGGTGGGGCGGCTGATCGAGGAGGCGCGGCGGCGGCAGGCGCTGGGTGGCGAGCAGGAGTTCGAGGGACTGATGGGAACCAGCCCGCGGATGACCGAACTCTATGCGCGCATTCGCCGGGTCGCCCCGCACTACCGATCCGCGCTCATTCAGGGAGCAACCGGGACGGGCAAGGACCTGGTTGCACGCGCGCTGCACGCCCGGAGCGGCGTGAAGGGGCAGTACGTGGTGCTGAACTGTTCGGCGGTGGTGGAAACGCTATTCGAAAGCGAGCTGTTCGGACATGTGAAGGGAGCCTTTACAGGCGCCGATCGCGACAAGCCAGGGCTGTTTGAAGCGGCCAGCGAAGGCACGCTCTTCCTGGACGAGATCGGCGACATGCCGCTGGCGACGCAGGCCAAGCTGCTGCGCGTGCTGCAGAACCAGGAGGTTCAGCGGGTGGGTTCGCTGCAGGCGCGGAAAGTGAACGTGCGGGTGATTGCCGCGACCCACCGCAATCTGCGCCAGGCCGTCGCCGATCGCCAGTTTCGCGAAGACCTTTATTACCGGCTGACCATGGTGGAGATTCCAGTGCCCGCGCTGGCCGAACGGCGGGAAGACTTGCCGCTGCTGATCCGCCACTTTGTGGATCGCTTCGCGCAGCAATACGGCAAGACCATCCGCGGCGCCACTCCCCGCGCCAGGCTCGTCCTCGAGCGCCATAACTGGCCGGGCAACGTACGGGAGCTGGAAAACGCCATTGGGCACGCCTGCATGATGGCGGAGGGCGAGGAAATCGACGTCGGGGATCTGCCCGAGGTGGTGGTCGGCGAAGCGGCGGCCGCGCACTCTCAGCCGGAAATCGGCAAAGGCGGCGGCGCGCCTCCGGCGATGGCTGATTCCGAGGCTTCGCTGGCGGAACACGAGCGCCAACTGGTGGTGAACGCGCTTGAACGCGCACAGGGCAACCAGTCCCAGGCGGCGCGAGCTCTCGGCATCGGGCGCGATGCGCTGCGTTACAAGATGAAGAAGTACGGGCTACTCTGACTGCCGGCTCATGACGAAGAACGTCTACATCATCGCGGGCCCCAATGGCGCCGGCAAGACGACCTTTGCCACTGAATTCCTGCCCCACTACGCCGGCTGCCGCAATTTCATCAATGCCGACCTGATCGCCCAGGGGCTTGCACCGCTTGCGCCGGAGGAAGCAGCTATCCGCGCCGGGCGGCTGATGCTCGAAGAAGTCAGAAGGCTGGCTTCGGATGGTGCGACCTTCGGATTCGAGACTACACTCGCCGGCCGAAGCTATCTTCCATGGATCCGGCGATTACGCCAGAACGGCTATGAGGTACATCTTTTCTATCTTTGGGTGCCCGACGTCGAACTGCTCCTCTCCCGCATCAGAATCCGCGTGACAAGAGGAGGGCACGATGTACCGGAACTGGGTTCGCAGACGATTCACGCGATCGCTGGCAAATTTCTTCAGACTGTACCGGTCTGCGGCAACATCATGGATATTTTTTGACAATTCCGGAATCTCGCCAGAAATTCTGGCGCTGAAGCAGGATCAGGAACTCCGTATACTGCACAGAGGGATTTTTGACGAAATTGAAACCCGGTTCGGAGTCAAGCCATGAGCCGTCGCGCGAAAGCAGCTGAGTTGCCCCTCGAACAGCGTGCTCTTTCAGCGTTCCGGGACGCTGTCAGGAAGGCGATTGCGGAACACCGGCGCGAAGGTCTTCCGGCTTACATCTGGTCCAACGGGAAAGTGGTGGATGCCCTCTCACACCAGCAGCGGCGGCGACCTCGCCGCGCTCGCCGCAAATCAGCCGGTTCGAGCTAAGCTCTGTCCATCATCTCTGTCCCAGCAGCCTGGCCACGGTTTCGCGCAGGAGTTCGGGGCCGGCGGGTTTCGACAAATAATCGGTAAAGCCTGCAGCCAGGATTTTCTCCCGGTCGCCGCGCATGGCGCTGGCAGTGAGAGCGCAAATGGGAAGATCGCGGAAGCGCGCATCGCTGCGCAGCTCTGCCAGCGCACCGTAGCCGTCCAGCTTTGGCATTTGCAGGTCCAGAAGGATGAGATCGGGGTGACGCTCGCGCGCCTGCACCAGCGCCTCTTCGCCGTCTCCGGCCTCGACGACGTCGTAGCCGGATCGCTCCAGCACGGTGCGCAGCAGTTCGCGGCTGCTGGGGCGGTCGTCGGCAATCAGAATCAGGAATCTCCTGGCAAGGTCAGCCATCGGCTTACTCAGCTCCTCCGCGCGCCAGCATGCGAGCGCGTGTCGCTTCCTGATAACTGGTGATTCGAGGAATTCTCGAATCAGGATACGCCTTCGCGCTCCGCCACCGGAAGGGTGAAGGTGAATCGGCTGCCCTTGCCGGGCGCGCTGACGACCTCCATCCAGCCGCCGTGCATCTGCACCAGCTCCTTGGTAATGGAGAGCCCGAGCCCGGTACCTTCGCGCACGCCCCGAGTGGTATTGCCGACCTGGTAAAACTTGTCGAAGATGTTCTCCTGTTCGCCGGACGGAATGCCGATGCCGGAGTCGCCCACGGTGATGCGGGCGAATCCGCTTTCTTCAGCGGTCTCGATCCACACGGTGCCGTTTTCCGGAGTGAATTTCACGGCGTTGCTGAGCAGGTTGTAGAGCATCTCCCTGACGCGCAGCGGATCGGCGTCGACATCGCACTGCGCATCCCTGCGATTTTCGAGGTGGAGGCCCTTCGCCGCGGCGCTCGGGCGGATCGAATCCAGCGCCTCGTGGATGCTCTGCCTGAGCGGATAGCGCTCGCGCCGGAGGGTGAGCTGACCGGCCTCGATCTTGCTGAGGTCGAGCACATCGTTGATGAGCTCCAGCAGGTGGCCGGAATCGTGATGGATGTGGGCGACGAAGCGCATCTGCGCATCGTTCAGAGGGCCTTCGCTGCCCTCTTCGAGCAGCTCGGCAAAGCCGATGATAGTGTGCAGAGGCGTGCGCAGCTCGTGGCTCATGCTGGCCAGGAACTCGCTCTTGAGGCGGTTGGCGCGCTCGATCTCACGATTCCGCGCCTCCAGCTCCCCGGTATATTGCTGCTGCAGGCGGCGGACTTCGCGCTCCGCTCGTTTGCGCTCGGTCACATCGCGGATCACCGCGGTGACGTGCATGCCGTTGTCGGTCTGAATCGGGCTGAGGCTGATTTCGACGGGAAACAGCGAGCCATCGCGGCGGCGGGCGTGCAGCTCGAGGCCGCTGCCCATGGGCCGGGTGCGCGGATGTTCCAGGTAGCTGTTGCGATGGCGGTAATGATCCGGGCGGACGGCATCGGGGACGAGCATATCGACGGTTTTTCCGAGCAGCTCGTCGCGCTGATATCCGAACATCTCCTCGGCGATGCGATTGACCAGCACGATCTGGCCGTCGCTGGATACCTCGACAATGGCGTCGGGCGCCGCTTCCAGCAGCTGGCGGAAGCGCTGCTCGAGGCGCGACTGCTCTTCGAGAGCGAGGCGCTGCTGGCGCTCGGACATGTCGACGTTGGTTTCCAGCACATGGGAGTCGCCGACTCCCAGCTCGCGCATCCAGCGGCTGAGCACGGTCACACGCTGCCCGGCCCGCGTGGTGTGCACCAGCTCGCCCTCCCAGTGGCCCTCCTCCTCGAGCTGGTTCGCGATCTCTTCCAGGGCGACGGGAAACTCCGTCTTCAGCAGATCGTGGGTGGTGCGGCCCAGGGCGTGGGCGGCTGTCCATCCATAGAGACGCTCCGCTCCCTTGTTCCAGTAGACAATCCGGTCGCCGTGGTCGCGAACGATGATCGGTTCGTAGGCCTGATCCAGCAATTTGGTCTGCCGGGTGGCCAGTTCCTCGCGCTCCCGCTGCTGGGTGATATCGCGCGCGACCTTGGAAATGCCGATCAGCCTGCCCGCGTCATCGCGAATGGGCGAGAGGGTGAGCGAGATGATGAGGCGACGGCCGTCCTTATGCCGGCGGAGGGTTTCGTGGTGCTCGACGACCTCGTCGTTCCGCACCCGGCGCAGCAGCTCCTGGGTATCGTTTTGGTATCCAGGCCAGGCAAGCATGGCGATCGGCTTGCCGATGACCTCCTCGGGGGCATAGCCGAAGATCGCCTGGGCTCCGCGATTCCAGGTTGCGATGATGCCTTCCAGGGATTCGCTGATGATGGCGTCGTGGGAGAACTCCACGATGGCGGCCAGACGCTGGCGGGTCTCCTCGGCCTGGCGCCGCGCGGTAATATCGCGGCTGAAGCTGGCAACGCCGAGCAGCTGGCCGTAGGCGCCGAAGATGCCGAAGACGCGCATGTCCACGGTAATGGGCGTCTGCGTCTGCGCGTGGCGCAGGCGAAATTCGCCGAACCACGGATCGCCGCGCAGCACTCCCGGCAGGACCTCTGTCTCGAAAAACTCGCGCTGCTCCTCGGAATCGCCTGCGAAGACGGGATAGTTGTGCACGTCCTCCGGTCGATCGAGGCCCAGCAGTTCCCTGCCGGCGCGGTTCATGAACGTGGTCCTGAGGGCTGGATCGGTGAGGCAGACGGAATCCGGTGTGTTCTCGACGATGGACAGCAGCCGCCGCTGGCTCTCGGCTGTCTGGCGTTCGGCGGTGATGTCTCTCCACTCGAGCAGCGCGGCCTGCACGCGATCCTGAGGACCGAAGATCGGGCGCGCGCGCACCGAGATCCAGTAGCCTTCCACCGATCCGGCGGGCCGAACGTACATTTCCGTCTCGACCGTCTGGCCCAGCAAAGCAAGCGCCCCGGGCAGATCTTCGTACGGCCACAGAGTTCGACGGTCCGGCAGGTACAATCCGTAGGCGGCGCTCCATTTGGAGACCGGAGGTCCCCCGGTCGCAATTCCATAAAGCCGCTCCGCCGCTGTGTTCGCAAACTGAACCTGGCCATCCGGCGCCAGCAGGACGACCGCCTCGTCCAGATGATCGACCAGGGTGCGCAGCAGGGAGGGATCCGGCACAGAGGTGTGAGTGGGCTGTGCGTCACGGGCCGGTGCGCTCGGCGTGGTGGACGTCCTGGAAGTGGGCCTGCGGGATTTCATGAATTCGGGGTACGTGCAGCAAAGCCAGAGATCAGGCGGTCCGAAGCTGACTCCGTTCCGATGGGCGCGACCGGGAGACGCGCCCTGAAAGGAGTGGTGCGGGAGGCCGCTATCCTGGAATTGCTCTGAGTAGTGTATCCGCGCTCTGGCGCAGACTGCACCTGCGCCATTTGGCGCAGCTTCGCGTCCTGGCGCAGCCGGGCTGGCGGTTCGCACCCAATTCGCTTTGAAATACTCGATTTCCGGCCACTTCCGGCAGATGGCCCGCGGTTTGCATCTACCTTGCGGTTACTCGGAGCGAAGCCTTGGATATTACTCTTCAGTACACAGAGGGCGCGCGTTTCGTCGCCCAGAGCCGCCAACATCGAATGGTCATCGACCAGCCGGCCGACGACGGCGGCGGCGACCATGGCATGGCTCCTGCCGAACTGCTTCTTACCGCGCTGGGAGGCTGCGTAGGCCAGCATGTCGCGCAATATCTCAGGCTGCGCGGGTTGCCGCCGGACGGTTTGCTGGTGCGGGTTGCGGCGAAGCTGGCCTCGCGGCCGCTGCGCGTGACCGACTTTGAGGTGAAGGTGATTGCGCCCGGCCTCACCGACCGCCAGTTACGCGCGCTGGAGAAATCGTTCCCTGCCGGGCTGGTACAGAACGCCATCGCCCGGGAGAATACGCTGCGTGTCACCGCGGTCGCGATGGACGCGGGCGATGTGACTCCCTGATCGCACCTCTCTCGAATATCCCGGCCATGCGATGAGCCAGTTATCGGCACGATTGGTTCCGTGACCTCAATCATCGACGAGCAAGGCGGCACTCACTAAGCTTTCTCCATGGCGGGATCACGCCAAGCCACCTGGTGACTGAGCCGCTCAATCCGTCCGCTGAAATCCTGTTAGCCACTGACTTCTGCGATGCCTCTCGCAGCGCGCTGGCCTGCGCCCGGCAGATGGCGCATTTGCGTGGAGCGGCGGTGCGTGCTCTGCATGTACTGGATCTGACGGCGGCCGAATCCTCTTTTACCATCGCGCATGAATCCGCCGAGCGCATGCTCCGCGAGGTTCGACGCGAGCTGCGCTTCGCCGGCATCCGGGAAACGGCCACACTGGTCTCCGGAGGGCACCCGGCACGCGCCATCCGTGAGGCCGTTGCGCAGTTTAAGCCGGCGCTGCTGGTGCTGGGGCTGAATGGCGCGCGCAGCCGCAATCCGTCAGCTTTGGGTGCTACGGTACGAGCGCTGCTGGCGCACGCTCCGTGCCCGGTGGTGACCGTGACGGAGAGTTTTGACTGGCGGAGGGAGCCGAGCGCACTCGAGAATGCGTTGATTGTCACGGACACCGCCCCGGAGGGTCCTGCCGCGGCGCTGACGGCGTGGCCGCCGGCCAAGGGAGCGCGAGATGTGCGAATTTGCGCGGTCCTGCCTCCGAATTCCCGGCGCTTGCCGAAGCGGTTCTCTCAGACGCCGGAGCCATTCGCGCCCGCTCGCCCCATCCGACACGACGGCGCAGCCGCGGCGATCCTGCAGGAGGCGAATGCGAGGGATGCAGGATTGATGGTGCTGGCGTTTCGCGCCGGCGGGTATCTCGATTCGTGGGGAGTCAGCTGCATAGCGCGTCGCATCGTTACGGCGGCAAAATGTCCGGTGCTGACGGTGCGGATCCCGTAGGGGCTTCGGGACCTACCTCGAGGCTGGCTTTGATGGATTTGGGCGGACGCCGCTTGTTGCGGCTTCGAGAAGCGCTGCCTGCATGGTGGGCGAGGCGGGGATCGAACCCACAACCCCCGGCTTAGAAGGCCGGTGCTCTATCCAATTGAGCTACTCGCCCCAGCTTGCGGCAAACTTCATTTTAGCTGCGGTTGCGGCGCAATTCGCGATGGGAATTTCAGCCGCGTGGGGAGGGCTGCGCAGTCAGAGAGATTCACTGCCATAGCTGCGCAGGAATCCCAGCAGTGTCTTCTCGGCCCAGCGGCCGTCGCCATCCACAGCGGGCGAGAGAAAGGCGCAGTGGCCACCATGCTGCGTCTCCAGCAGGGTGACATGGGGATTGGCGAGAAGCGCCTCGCGCGTTTGCGGCAGCATGCGAATGAATGGGTCGTCGAGCGCATGGAGGATGAGAGCGGGGACACGCAGGGCGCCGGCAAACTGCGAGCTGGCGACGGAATGGTAATAATCGTCCGCGTCGCGGAAGCCCCCGTAGCGCGCCACGATCTCCTGGTCGAAGTTGCGCATGGAGTGAATGCGGTTGACCGCGGCGCCGGCGTAAATTGCGGGATACATGGACATGCGACGCCGCACCCTCGCCACCATCGAGCGCAGAAAGTGCCACTCGTAGACGCGGTTGACCGGCTCGTGCAGCGCGGCCGACGAAGCGGCCAGATCCATGAGGGGCGAGACCCCGACGACCGCCTTCAGCTGCGCGGGTACGCGGCCGCCCAGCTCACCGGCCAGTTTCAGCACCAGATTTCCGCCCATCGAGTAGCCCACCAGGGCGATGGCTTCCACCTGCTGCTGCTGCGCGACGGCTTCGATGACACGGGCGACATCACCCGATCGCCCAGAGTGATAGATGGTGGGCGAGAGATTATCGGTCCCGCCGCAGGAGCGCATGTTCATGCGCACCACGTTGCAGCCGGCGGCGAGGGCGCGCGCCGTGTTGCCCACGATGTACTTCGAGCTCGACGAGCCTTCGAGGCCGTGCACCAGCACCAGCGTGAGACGCTGCCGGCGCACCTCGCGCGGTTGCCAGTGGCAGTGGCAAAGCACGCGGCTGGGGCCGTAGCCGGCAACGGGGCCCTCCACTTCCACCAGCAACGGCTCGGGGTCCGGCAGAGTGAGGGCGCGGGGCAGGAAGTTCCCTGCCAGCGTTTGCAGATGCCCGTTGCGCAGCCAACGCCGCGGGATGAACTCCGTCATCCACTCGGCACGCTCGGCTCGGGCCGCGATCCCGCTCACTTTCGGCGACCCCGCAGCGCATCGAACACTGCCGCGGCACGCAGCGCTCCGGTCGGCTCGTCCTCATGTTTGAAATAAGCAAAGACGTCGCCCTGGGCCGATCGCTCGGCCAGCCGATCCTGAATCTGAGCCAGCTGTTCCGATGAGTATTCGCTTTTGCGGAAGCGGTAGTACGAGAAGGGCGCGGTGACCACATCGGGAGTTTCCAGTTCGTCGCTTTCGGCGAGGCACAACGCAGCGCCGTATTGCTCGAGGACCCGATAGGTCGAGGAGTCGAACCACGATGGATGCCGGAATTCAAAGGTGGTCTGCAAATTCAGAGGGCTGAGCTCGCGCAGGAATTCGGCAAGGCGCTCGCTGGCGATGCGCATATTTGGAGGAAGCTGAAAGAGCACGACACCGAGCCGTCCGGCAAGCGCGACCGGTTCGAGCATGGCAGCCAGTGCCTCGAGAGCCGGCCCGCAATCGACCAGGCGTTGAAAATGCGTGATGCGCTGCGGAGCTTTGAAGGAAAAGCGGAAGCCGGGAGGGGTCTGCGCGAGCCACGCTTCCACGGTTGCCGCGCTGGGCAGCGCGCGGAAGGTGTAATTGACCTCAACAGAGTTGAGCCGCGCCGCATAGTGCCCCAGAAGCTTTTTGGGCGAGAGGCCGGCGGGATAAAAATCCGGCCGCCAGCTGGGATAGGCCCAGCCGGAGCATCCCACGAAGATGCCGCCGGAGTCCTTCTCTGATTTATTCTTCACGTGAGCGCAGCAGATGGGGGCTGCAATCGTTCGGCTGGGGCGGCTAGTGGGGATCGAACCCACGACATCCTGAGCCACAGTCAGGCGTTCTGCCGCTGAACTATAGCCGCCGTACCAAGCCTGATTGTAGCATTCGCAGCATTGTATCCTCGCGCCGCAACAGCCGATGCCGGACCGATTCCATCCCGAGGTTCTTCCCCCGCAGCGGCCGTGGCGCACCGCGGCGGAGCGGATCTTTTCCGACGAGAATGTGGACCGCTTCGCGCACCTGCTCGACGACTGCTTCCGCATCCCCGGCACGCGCATCCGCCTCGGACTGGACGGCCTGATCGGCCTGATCCCGGGCCTCGGCGACGCATTGGGAGGGATCGCCTCCTGCGTGCTGATCGTGGCAGCGTGGGTGCGCGGAGTGCCGTACGTGACGCTGATCCGGATGATGGTGAATCTCGCGGTCGACGTCCTGATCGGGGCGATTCCGTTTTTCGGCGACATCTTCGATATCGCCTGGAAGGCCAATCGCCGCAATTACCGCCTGATGATGCGTCATCTGCGCCAGCCGCGACGCCACACGTGGAAGGACTACGCGTTTCTGATGGGCCTTGCGGCGATCATCCTCGTGATTCTCGCCACGCCGCTGCTGGTCGTGCTGCTGCTGCTGCTGTGGCTTATGCACCGGTGATGGGCGCCGCACCAGCATGAATACTGGGTATTGGGCCGGGGCCCTGGGATACAATCAAACACGTCGGGGCGTAGCGCAGTCTGGTAGCGCATCTGCTTTGGGAGCAGAGGGTCGGGGGTTCGAATCCCTCCGCCCCGACCATTCCAGTTATTGTCGCGACTTTCCCGGCTCCTCCGTCTCTTTGCCTCCCAAGGTTCCAGGAGCGATTCACAACTGGACAGAGGGCAGCTGTCGCGCTTTCGCCGAGTTGCGGCTGATTCCGCCGCCCTGGGAACAGCGGTAAGCCTCGCTCTGACGACGCTCGAGTTTCTGCTGGTCGCTCTCGCGGCTCGGACGAAATGAGACAATGGTCTCCCGCGGGTCATCGAGATGACCACCCCTGTCCACTTCCGCGCCACCCACCTGCGTTGCCAGTGCGATCGTCCACACGTCCTGGGGGAGCACTCCCTGCTCCACGGTCTGCATCTGCATGGCGCGCTCGAACTGCGGCTGGACGGCACCCCGTCCGAATTCCCGTCGGAGGACGTCTGCACGAACGGCTTCGCGGCGGCTCTCGCCCAGGTGCGGGATCACGTTCTGTTTGGCACCCGCAAACCTGACCCGACCACGTACCTCTTGCAAGGTCCGCCCGCGTGGCCGGTGCTGGAGTTTCTGCGCATGCACGACCTGCTGCGGGTCGCGGCGCTGGTCGATGGCGAGGGAATTTCGGCGGTTCTGCCGGTCGGCGATTTTCAGCCCTGCGCGGACCGCTTCCTGCAGGAGTGCCTCGCCGCCGTCGATTCGCATCGCCACAGCAACCGCCCGGTTTCCGCAGCGGCATTTTTCGAGGCCCGCTGCAACGTCTTCCGGGTGGCGCGGGCGGCTCAGGTTGCGCCGGTCTGGCTGCAGAGCGCCGCCGATCCAAACCGGAAACCTTCAGCCGAGGCGTCGATGGTCATCTGTGCTCGCGTTGCGGAGATGAGCGCTGCGCACGTTGCCGGATCGATCCAGGGGCACTGCTTCCACTGCGGCGCGCCCGTATGGATATCGCCCACCTCGCGCGTGCTCATCGAGGAGCAGTCGAATCCGATCTGCTGCGTGCAGTGCGCCTCGTCGCACCGGGAGCCGCCACCGGCGCCGGAGGTTTCAGCGGACGCCCGCGCCAGCATCGATCAGCTGAGAGCTCAGGCGGAACGCGCTTACGAGGGAGTGCAGGAGCTGCGCGATGAGCGCGAGATACGCTGGCGATGCGAACTGGCGGTCGACTCGCTGCGTTCGGCGGGGCGGATTGCGCGCGAATTTGAGCTTGTCGAGGAAGCTTTAGCCCTGGAGAGGCGGGCCGATCATATCCACTCGGTTTGCGGGCGACGGCTGCGCCAGCCGCCGAACCAGGCGTAACTTCCGGCGCTGCCTGCGCGGGCTGGCGCTAATGTGTCAGGCGCCCCATGCGGTCAAGTTCCTCACGCACGCGGGTGAGGCCGTAGATGCAACGCTCGAATTCCGCGGACAGCCGGGCAAAGAGCGGCGCTTCCTCGCGGTATTCGAACAGATCGAATTTCGAGACGATGTAGTAGCTCTCCTTGCCGGTGCGCACGGTCTCAAGAAAAGTCGAACCGCCGCTGTGGCGCCAGATGTCCATGGATTCCGGGTACATACCGGTGGCGAAGAGCGCGTAATCGCCGATATGGCGGCGAACGTGGCGCTCCTCGTCGAAGGAGGCCGCGGGGCCGAACACCGGATCGGAAGCGGCGACCATGTCGTGGATGGCTTTCAGGGGCCGGCCTTCGGGATCCCGAATGGAATAGATCTGATCCGTGGAGCTGAATTCGGTAAGCAGGCCGGCCACGTAGCCGGTCACATTCGGATCGTCGATCCCGCTGTGGCGGTGGTAGCAGCCGGTGACGACTTCCTGAAAAAGCTGACGCAATGGATGGTGTTCGGAAATCATTCTTCCTCCGCGCTGCTTCGTTCGGCCGGCGGGAGGGATTGCGGCTAACTTCCCCGGTCCGGCGTACGAAACTCGCTGCTACTATGAACGGGACTGTACTGCAACTGTTGCGCCAATCAAGAGCCTGGGCAGATACCTGGCGCGGATTTTTGGCACTCGGGCAGTCCAAGTGCGAAGCGGTACCTCACGCGTCAGCTCAGGCCGGCTAACTCCGGCGGAGGCTGCCGGCGTCTTAGCGCGCGGAATTCAGGACCGAAACGCATTTCCGGCGGAGACCGCAAGCCGGCTGGCAGTCTGCAGTATCCGCGCTGAGCAATTTCACGGCGGATTCCATCACGGGGCTGCGGAAGTGTCCTATGCTTCTTGGCAGGAGATCCCCCGATGCCCAGGCATACGCTGCCGACACACGGCACAAAGAAATATCCCGCTCGGTCAGCCCGCGCGACCCGGGCTGCAAGCCCTTCTGGTAATCCCGTCTTTGCGCAGCCCACGCCGTCGCCTGATCCCACGGGCTTCAAAGATCCGGTAACCGACCAGAATGAGCAGGAGATCGCTCAGGTTGAGGCGGTTCCGCAGCCTACCGGCAACGCCGTTGAGCCGGTGCTGACGCTGGAGCAGGTTTATGGGAGCCAGGGAACGGCGAAAACCGGCGCCATCACGGCTTCCGGCCAGATCGTCTTTCACTGCGTCGGCGATACCGGCAGCGCCAAGGGTCCGGAGACGCAGAACCTCGTTTCGGACAAGATGGTCACGGACTTCAACGAGGCCAACGCCGCCGATGTGCCTTCGCTCTTCTATCACCTCGGCGATGTGGTCTATTACTTCGGCGAAGCTGCCTACTACTACGACCAGTTCTACGAGCCTTATCGGAACTATCCTGCGCCCATCATTGCCATTCCCGGCAATCACGACGGCGTGGTGTGGCAGGGCGATCCCGCGGCTTCGCTGGCGGCATTTCTTGCTAATTTTTGTTGTGCGACACCTGCCCAGGCTCCGGATGCCGGGGGTTTGCTGCGCACCACGATGACGGAGCCCGGCGTCTATTTCACGCTCGAAGCTCCGTTTGTCCGCATCCTGGGCGTGTACAGCAACGTTCTCGAAGATCCGGGTGTCATCTCCGACGAAAGCGGGACCTATCCGACGCTCGACCAGCGCCAGGTGGCATTTCTCACCGCTGCGCTCGAGCGCGTCCAGTCAGAGAGCTTTGCCGGCGCGGTCATCATCGCCACGCATCATCCGCCCTATACCGGTGGATCGGTCCACGGAGGCAGCCCTGGGATGCTCGCGGACATCGACAGTGCCTGCACGGCGGCCGGCGTGTGGCCGCACGCGGTGTTTTCCGGCCACGCGCACAACTACCAGCGCTACACGCGGTCGGTCAACGGCATGACGATTCCCTATATCGTTGCGGGCTGCGGAGGACATTCACCGCTGGAGAAGATGAGCGGGACGTACCGGACGCCCTACACCATCGATTCCACGCTAACGCTGGAAAGCTACGACGACACGGACTACGGCTATCTCCGGGTGATCGTCAACGCGACCACGATGACCATTGAATTCCATCCGCAGTCGGACGGGGGTACGACCAAGACGCCGGACGACGTGGTTACCGTGACGCTGGCTTCGCACACTTCGAGTTAGGCCCTGCGGTCGCACGGAAAAGGCAGCCTTGCAGGCTGCCTTTTGTCCTGGTCAGCCACTTTATCGGCTAAATCTGCAGTCCCGCCTTTTGCAGCATGGCGAGGAACTGCCGCTGCGTCTGCTGATCGATGGCCTCGGCCACCAGCTTGCCGGTCTTGTCATACACAAATGTTCGCGGAATCCCGTCCACGTGGAATTGCCGTGCGACTTTGCCGTCGGAATCCAGCAACACGACGGGGTGGTACTTGACGCGGCTAAGAAGTTCGCTGACCTGTATCGGTTGCTGGTCCTCGGAGATCGACAATACGACGACATCGTCAGGGAAATGAGCCGCGATCGCGTCCAGGTTTGGCATTTCCAGGCGGCACGGCGGGCACCACGTTGCCCAGAAGTTCACCAGCACGATCTTTCCGCGGAGCGCCGACAGCGTCACCTTCCTGTCGTGCATGTCGCGCAGCGTGAAATCCGCGTTCTGGATTTCCGCGTCCTGCTGCACCAGGACCGCCTGGGCCTGGACGAACAGTGGATCGGTCCAGGATTCGGTCACATCTTCATATCGAACCAGGCGCGCCACATCCATATAAGGCATGGGCGGCTTTCCATTCTTTGCTTTCAGCGGGGTTTCCGTCAGCGCCTGACGCAATGTATCGGCCACGGTCTGGAGTGCCTCCTGGCCCTGATCTCCTTCCGTGACCAGATGCGCGAGGTCATCCGCCAATCTCACTTTGTCATTGCCGGGAGGCAGCGCAGCCACTTCCTTCGCCAGTTCGATGGTCGCAGCGGGGCGCTGCGTATCCGGCAGGGAGCGCAGTTTCCCGATACCGTCCTGAATCTTCCCCTCGTTTTCTTTCGCGAAAGCGAGCGGCAAAGCCAACAGCGCCGCCGCGAGGATGACCACAGCTCTTTTTCCGTACATGGGGCCTCAGCGATTGGAATCTCTCCAACATACTACCCGCAGACGCAAAAAAGGCAGCCCCGCGGGGCTGCCTTTGATTTCTCGATCGGTCACCGGGTCAGCGGGCGCCGACTGCTTCCAGCTCGCTCAGCCGCTTCGACAGCAACTGCTCGAGCTGCTCCAGCGCTTTGGTGAATCCCTCGATCCCCTCTTTCAGCTTGTCGTTGGCCATCTGGTCGGCCGCATGCATCTTGTCGAAGGTCGCCTTGTCCATGGGGATCCGGTCGATGTTCATGGTCTTCGCACGCTGCGGATCGAGCTTTCGCTCCAGATTGCCCTGGGTGGAATCCAGTTCCTCGAGCAGGTGCGGAGAGATGGTGAGCAGATCGCATCCGGCCAGCTCAATCAGTTCGCCGGTGTTGCGGAAGCTCGCGCCCATGACCAGCGTGGTGTGGCCGAATTTTTTGAAGTAGTTGTAAATTTTCGTGACCGACTGCACGCCGGGATCGTCAGCACCCTGGTAATCCTTGCCGGTGCTTTTCTTGTACCAGTCAAGGATGCGGCCGACGAAAGGCGAAATCAGCGTCACCTTTGCCTCGGCGCACGCCACCGCCTGATGGATCCCAAACAACAGCGTGAGGTTGCAGTGAATCCCCTCCTGCTCCAGCTTCTCCGCGGCGCGAATGCCTTCCCAGGTGGACGCGATCTTGATGAGGATGCGCTGGCGCGAGACACCTGCGCTCTCGTACTTCTGAATGATCGACCGCGCCTGCGCGATGGTTCCTTCGGTGTGGTACGACAGGCGCGCGTCCACCTCGGTGGAGACGCGTCCCGGGACGATCTGCAGAATCTGCTTCCCGAAGGCGACGGCCAGGTTCTCGAAGGCCAGCTTCGTAACTTTTGAGTCGCCGGCCTGGTCGCCGAGCTGCTTCCTGGCATCCAGCAGCACGTCGTTGACAATCTTGCTGTACTGGGGCATCTGCGCCGCCGCAGCGAGCAGCGACGGGTTGGTGGTCGCATCCTGCGGCCGTACCTGTTCAATCGCATCGATATCGCCGGTGTCGGCGACGACCGTCGTCATCTCGCGAAGCTGTGCAAGCAGGCTTTTCGACATCATTCCTCCTCTTTCAGTCCATTATCCGGCATTCGCTGCCGCAGCCAGGTCCCCGCCGTTCGGCGGCACCAACAATTTCCAGTAAACACCCGTGCCCTGCTTATGTGATGCCCGGCCCGCGCCGCCCGTCGCAGGTGGTTATGCGGCGACCGGATTGCTAAGCGTCCCGATTCCCTCCACCGACACTTCGACGGTATCCCCCGGCTTCATGGGAGCAACCCCGGCCGGCGTACCCGTCGGGACCACATCGCCCGGGAGCAGCGTCATGGCGGCGGTAATGTGGCGCAAGAGCGCGGCCACGCTGAAGATGAGGTCGCGGGTGGTTCCCTGCTGCTTCACCTCGCCGTTCAGCCGTGTGGTTACCGTCAGACCGACCTCGGGATCGATCTCGTCGGTCACCAGCGGTCCCATGGGGCAGAACGTGTCAAAGCCCTTGGCTCGCGACCACTGGCCATCGGACTTCTGCAGGTCGCGCGCGGTCACGTCGTTCACGATGGTATAGCCGCGGATGTAAGGCCGCACATCCTCATCTTTGCCAATTTTCGTCGCGCGCTTCCCGATCACAATGGCCAGCTCGCCCTCAAAGTCCACCCGCTGCGAGATCACGGGAATCCGGATCGAGTCGCCCGGGGCAATCACCGCCGAGGGCGCTTTCAGGAACAGCAACGGTTCCTTTGGCACCTCATTGCCGAGCTCGGCGGCGTGCTCGCGATAGTTGCGGCCGATGCAGACGATCTTCGAGGGCACCACGGGCGCCAGCAACTTCGCCCTGGAGAGCGGCGTCGGCGTGAAGATTCCGCTTGCCTCGCGAGCCCACGGTTCCTCGGGCCACGGAGGCAGCACTCGCTCGATCCACAACTCCCCGTCGCGCTCTGCAATCTTCCCGTACTGCGTCCATCCTTCTTTTTGAAAACGGCAATACCTCATGGATGCCTCCGTTCCCGATTCGTTCCCGGTCCACCTTCCGCTCGGCGGATGCCGAGGGACCGCGTTGGCCAGTTACTGCGGCAGTTCCTCTTCGACGGCGCTGCTGTGGGCGCTCTGGTTGCCGTCACGATCCACCGCACTTACCGCGTACGCATACCGGCGTCCCGGCACCACATTTCGATCTTCAAAGGAGGGCGGCACGACGGGCGCCGCTCCTGAAACTTTCTCCCAACCCGAGCCTGCCGTCAGGTCACTGCGGTAGACGAAGTAACCGGCCAGGTCCGGCGCCGTATCCGGCGTCCACGAGAGGTCGATAGCCTTCGTCTGCTCATCCACAACCGCGTTCAGGCCCGCCGGAACGCCAGGCGGGAAGACATCTTTCGCGTCGATGGTCACCGGCTCCGAGGCTGCGCCGGCAATCTCCAACGTGCGCCCGTCCACGTCGACCTTCAGCACACGCTGGGCGGTGTAACGCCAGACATGGTCGAGCGTCGCATCGGGATCCAGCGCTCCACCCTCGTCGCTCCTGCTCAGATCCACTTCCAGAGTCTGTTGCGACGGCGGCGGCGCTCCATTCTCCTCTTTGGGTTTGGGAGCCTTCGGCTGGACGACCAGGGTTCGACGCAGACGCATCACCATCCCCGCTTCCGCAGCGCCGGGAGGCCAGTGCACGAGGACCCCATTCGGCACGCCTTCGAGGTGCAGATCGGACACCGCCGGCGGAGCGGTTCCAGCGGCAATCCACGCCGCATTGGATAGGCCCGCGGTCTTGCCCGCATGGTTTTCGAGCTCCACAAAGTAAGCGACGGCGCGCGGCGCTCCGGTCGCCAGCTCGGCGGGCAACTGTGCTGTGAACGCGGCCGGCTTGTCGGGAGGAAACTCGGCATCGCCATCGGCGTGGCAGGCCTTTGCATCGAAGCGCTGCGCGGTCTTCATTGGTTCGATCCAGCACACGTGCGCCCGCTGCGGACCCTTCAGCTCCACCTGATCCGTCGTGTGCCGCGGCATGGTCCAGTGCAGCTCGACCTGGTCTCCAGCGCGTACGGCGGTCAGATTCTTCACCGGCTCCGGCAGCCAGAGGGTCGGCGGCTGGGGGTTCGACGCCAAGCCACATCCCGCCAAAAAGATACCCCCTCCGAAGAGAGCCAGGCTCCATGCAGCGCGCTTCATGCTTCTCCAGCGTATAGCATTTTTTACGGGCGCCATCCGCCGCAGACGCAACAAGTTGCATCCCATGGGCAGGCGGCGGGGAGGGGTCCACGGTCTCGGTTCTTCCAGGTCTGCCGGTTCTTCATATTTACAACATCGAAATTTCTTGTGATTTGGGTAACATTCTGGTAGTTTCGGTCATCGCAGAAATTCAGCTGATGTTCTTCGGGAAAGTCATGCCGAACCATCTTGAACCTGCTGCCCCACATTTTGAACCTCCACCGGAAACCGCGCACACAGCCGAGGCATTTATTGCGGAGAAACGCATCGGCGAGCGCATTCGCCGCCTGCGGCTGAAGCGCTCCATGGGTCTGGTGGAACTGGGCCGGCTGACCGGACTTTCGGCCAGCTTTCTATCTCAGCTGGAAACGGGGCGCGTGGTCCCCACATTGCGCAACCTGGCGCGCATCTCGATGGTCTTCGGACGAGACCTCTCGTATTTCTTCGAACCTGAGCCGCACCCGCTCTTTCGCCTCCATCGGCGCAGCGAACGCGTGCGTCTGCCGCAATCCGGAGTCGACCACCCCACGTATTACTTCGAGAGCCTGGCGTGGATGGTGCCTGAGCGGCAGCTGGATCCTTATTACGCCGAGTTTCTACCGGTTGCAGGCGGGCAGGAAGTTCGCCCTCACGTGCATCCAGGCTACGAATTCCTCTATGTGCTCGAAGGCGAGCTGGAAATCAAGCACGGCGATCGCGCCCACACGCTCAAATCCGGAGACAGCGTGTATTTCGACGCCGGGACCTCGCATGGCTACCGCTGCGCCGGCGACCAGCCGGCGGTCGCGATCATCGTCACCATGCACCAGATCCTGCCTCAGCTGGCGGCAGGAGCGCGCCTGAGCGCTGCACCCCAGACGGCGACACTGAATTCCGAGCCTCACGCATAATTCCTCATCGCAGCCTGCAACAGTCCGCCGCCGGCCCATCGTTGCTCGCGTCCAGCTCCACCTTCCACTGACCATCGGGCTGCTTCTTCCACACCGTCATGTAGCGGCCAGAGGTCTTTACCGCGTTTCCTTCCTGATCTTTCGAGACCCCAGTGTAATGCCCCCAGGTGACGCCCATGTCGCCCGAGGCGGCGAGGCGCGCGCCCTCCGGAATCCATGTGAGCTGGTAACTCGCCGGGGTCCAGGTGGCCGCAGCGGCAATCGCATCGTGTCCCACCACCGGAGCCTTTCCGTTGGCGAGCGTCACCGCATCGGGCGCAAACCACGCGGCAAACGCGGCCCCTCCGCCTTTGGCGGTGTCATCCGAGAACTTCGCATCCAGCTGATAGAGCATTTCGACGCCCGGGGAGAGCGTCGGATCCGTCAGCGGATTCCCTGCCTGGCTGGTCGAGGGCTTCGGCGCCAGGGGATCGAGCATCTGCGCGGGCGATGCGGCGGAAAGGGCAAAACACGCGAGGAAAACAGCTGCAATCTGGGCACGCATCAGTACGATTCCTGTCTCTCAGAATAGCCCACCAGAGCGCTCGGTAACGGTATATGCTGGCTGTTCCATGCTCTCGGGGGTGCCCCATTCCGGCTCGGGAAAGCGCCCTGCCGGTGCGCTTTCCGCTGCGGGGATTGCTCTCTACGCGGTGGGGGCGCTGGGCGGGCACCATTGGCCCGCTGCGCACGTCGCCGCCATCGCATTGCGCCTGGCCGCACTGGCGCTGCTGGCCTGGGCTTCAGCGCGCCGCCGCTCGCTCACCGGCTGGATCTTCGTCGGCATGCTCGCCGGAATCGAACTGGGCATCGACGCGCCGCATATCGCGCTGGGCTCTCGCGTCTTCAGCGACATCTTCCTGCGCCTGATCCGGCTGATCGTAGCCCCGCTGATCCTCGGAACGCTGATTACGGGGATCGCCGGCCATGCCGACAGCCGCACAGTTGGTCGGCTGGGACTGAAATCGCTAATTTATTTTGAAGCCCTCACGACCATCGCTTTGCTGATCGGCCTGGCGGCCATCGACATCTCCCGCGCCGGCGTTGGACTCGGCCTCACCCACGCCGCCGCGCAGCCGGGAGCCATCGCGACGCAGTCCTCGCTCTCGTGGCAACAATTCCTCGTTCACATTTTCCCGGAAAACATCGCGAGCGCAATCGCCAGCAACGACATTCTGCAGGTCGCTGTTTTCGCCGTCTTCTTCGGACTTGCCCTGGGCCGGCTGAGCGAGAGCAAGCGCGCGCCGATGCTTCGCCTGGCCGAGTCGCTCACCGACGCGATGTTCGTCTTTACAAACTATGTGATGTACTACGCGCCGATCGGCGTCGGCGCCGCACTGGCGTACACCATCGCCCACTCGGGGCTCGGCGTCATGCTCAATCTCGGCAAGCTGGCGCTCACGGTCTACGTCTCGCTGGCCGTTTTCACGCTGGTCGCGATGCTGCCGGCTGCTTTGCTGGCCCGCATCCCGATTCGCGGATTTCTGCGCGCTGTCGCCGAGCCCGCGACGATCGCCTTTGCCACCAGCACCAGCGAGGCGGCGCTGCCGCGCGCGATGGAGTCGATGGAAGCCTTCGGCGTACCGCGAGGGATCGTCGCCTTTGTGATCCCCACGGGCTACACCTTCAACATGGCCGGCTCAGCGATCTATCTCGCCATCGCGTCCGTTTTTACCGCGCAGGCTGCCGGCATTTCCATGAGCCTCGGCCGCCAGCTGGTCATGGTCGGGGTGCTGATGCTGGCGAGCAAAGGAGTGGCCGGGGTCTCGCGGGCTTCGCTGGTCATCCTGCTGGCGATGGCTTCGCTGTTCGGGCTGCCGACTGAACCCATCGTCGTGATTCTGGGCATCGACGCCCTGCTCGACATGGGGCGTACGACCATCAACGTGGCCGGCAACTGCCTGGCATCCGCGGTAGTCGCGCGCTGGGAAGGCGAATTCCGCAGAGAGACACCGGCACCGGAGACGATGCCGGCATTGCAGGCATAATTGGCGGGTTGCTGATTACTGCACGCTGCTCGCCGGCCTGAGACCCTTCAGCGAGCATGCCGTCTGCCGCTCGGGCTCCATTCCGCGCGAGCGCGTGGTGTGGAAGCGGTGCAGGCGCAGATACTGCACGCGCAGGCCGTCGAGCGTTTGCGGCATGGAGCGGGGATTTTGCCCGATGTCCACGAGCACCAGCAGCGCCGCCTCAGCCGGATTGTCGCGGCTTTGAGTCACGCCCACGCCGAAGATGGCCGGATCGGTCATGAGTCCGGGCGCCACGCGCTCCTCGACCGCCTTCGCATTGGCCAGCGCCGATGCCGTCAGGTGCAGTCCCGGCTCGAGCGCGGGCATCGACGGAGCATCGCCACGGGCCAGCGCACCCGCATCCGTGACAATCACCTGCGTGCGCAGCCCATCGATGGTCTGCGGGACGCTCACGCCGGGATTCGGCACATAAACGATCACGGCCGGTTCGCCGGGATTGTCGAGGCTGGCGCCGGCGGCTGCGCCCAGCGCTCCATTGTCGCGGAGCACCGGCGCGATGGACTCCGCCACGGTTTCTGCCTGGCTCGTCGAAGCTGGGCTGATCGACGGAGGAGCCGCAGGCACCGCGGGATCGTAGCGCAGGCAGGAGACCGAGTGCGGCGTGTTTGTGCCTACCAGCGTCAGGCGGCTGCCGGCCTGCTCGCCGAGTTCGTGGAGCACATCGCCGATCGGGTTCGCCACGCTCAGACCGTGACCATCTCCATCGGTCCCACCGGCGAAGTAGAGGCCAATCGCCTGCGCATTCGAGGCGTCCAGCAGCAGCGCGCCAGAGTCGCCACTGTCGGTGAAGTGCGATCCGCCGATACCGATCTGATTGGTGAATGTCCTGGTAATGTAGGGCTGGGTCTCGGCGCAGTCCTTGTAATATTCGACCTTAACCGTGAGCGCAACCACCTCGATGTTCGAGCAGGTCAGTCCCGTCGTCCGTCCGCTCTTCACGACGTCCATGCCGAGGTTGGAAGCATTGAGCGTTTCGCCGCGACCGGCCATGGGCGGAGCAGCGGTGAGCTGCTGATCAGGGCCGGAGGAGCCCAGGCCCAGGATCGCTCCGGTGGAATCGACCGCGCCGGGAGCAGCCAGCGCCAGAGCCGCGTCCACATTTGTCTGGGCCGACTTCAACGGCACGAAGTACTTCAGCGTTCCCACCGGCAACACCGTCGAGCCGGGGCGGTTGAGAGGGGTGCAGGCGCCGTCGATCAAACCCGGCTGATCGATCGCATCGCCCGCCTGGCCGTGGTCCGACTCGGCGAGCACGTGGTTGTTGCTGAGGATGTACTCGTTCTTCTGGTCGTCCTGGACCAGCGCGCCCAGAGTTCCGCCGCAGCAATCGGCGACATAGGAATCGCCGTCGCCGTCCTGGTAGGTGTCGTAGTCGCCGTCATTCCCGCCGGAAGTTCCCATGGCGGCCATCCCCGGCTGAATGACCTGATTTGTAACCGGATCGCTCACAATTCCGCGGTCGTCCACCAGCACGCGCAGCGGCGTCGTTGCCCCGTCGCCATTGACCTTCCCCACGACATACACGGGCTGCGCGGGAATGCCGCCGGGCGCGCTGTAGGTGACGGTGCAGGTTGTGAAACGATCCTCGCTGCGCTGGCAGCCAGAGCCGTTCAGCGTCCCGAGGGTGCCCGGCGGGGTTGTCTCGCTGCCCCCAGGCGAGGCGGCCAGGGACCAGCTGACGCTGCCCGCATTGACTTCCGCGATCTCGGCCGTCACCTGGGCGCTGGCGCCCGGCGTCAGCGCCATATCCTGCGGCAGGAGCGGCTGGACAAATCCCGGCCGAACGGTGAGGAGGATCGAGGTTGCGTCGGCCGAATCGGTTGCCAGGCGCGCCTCAACGCGGACCGTCACCTCATCCGAGGAGAGCGATCCCGGCGCCGTGTAAATCCCGGACGCATCGATTTGTCCCTGCCCCAGCGCGGGTGCATTGCTGCCGGAGACGACACTCCACGTGACAGCTTCGGCTTCGCCCATCGGACCGGAGGCGCGAAGGGCAATCTGACCGTTGGTCGACACCGATGTGGCCGACGCGCTGAGAGCAAGGCCGCCGCCCGCCTGCGCAGGAAACGTCATGGTGCCGCAACCGGCCATGGCGATCGCCGCCGCGGCCAATGCCAGCCGACTTAGAAGAGCGCGACCCATCGGGAAAGAGTTATCAACATCTTAGACCCCTGTGCCCGGTCCCGGCTTAAACAAAAAGGAGCGCACGTGCGCTCCTTTCGTCTTCCAGTCATGGCCCGATCCGGTCAGGCAGCGATCTTCGGCTCACGTTCCCGCGAAGGCACCAGCTGGGGTATGACGGGTGCGGGCATCAGTTTCAGCTCGCCCGCCTGCGCAGCCTTCATGCGACGCACTTCCCACGCGTTGAGCGGCCGCATCTCCTGCGCCGAATAATAAATCTGCTTACCGCAGTCCAGGCACACCATATAGGTCTGGGCATCGATCGTAAACGGACGCGTCAGCCGCGCATGGCTGCAACCGAACAGGATTTCCGCGAAGAAGCTGAGAACCGCGTGCAGGCAATTAAAAAAAGTCTTCATCTTGCGCTCCTTTCCACGGCTCTGATGGGTGCGCAATCCTTCTGATGCAAAACCGGTGGAAATGTCGCCCGAATCCTTCTTAAATTTTAGGCGCTAAGCGTAGCACGATCTTGCCGAAATGTGCTGCGGAACGCATCCTCTCCAGGGCCTGCGGCGCCTGCTCGAAGCTAAGTATCTGATCTATTGCGGGTTTCATCCGATGCTGGGCAATCGCCCTGTTCATCTGGTCAAAATCGGCGCGCGATCCCACGTAAATGCCGCGCAAATGCACCTGGCGGTGCAGGAGCAACGGGACCTCGAGACCCTCCGCGGACTGAGTCAGCACGCCAATCTGCGCCAGAGAGCCGCCGATGCGGAGCGAGCGCAGCGAACGCGCAAAGGTTCCGGCGCCGCCCACTTCCACGACGAGATCCGCGCCGCGTCCTCCGGTCTGGTCCATCACCCATGCGTCCCATTCGGGGGTGGCCCGGTAATTCACGCCCGCGTCGAGGCCCATGGTCCTGGCACGCGCAAGCTTTTCATCGCTGCTCGAAGTTCCCAGCACCCGCGCGCCGAGCATCTTTGCGAACTGCAGCGCGAAGATCGACACGCCGCCCGTTCCCTGCACCACGACCACATCGCCGGCCTTCACGCGCCCGGCGTGGACCACCGCGTTCCATGCGGTCACGGCCGCGCACGGCAGCGTCGAGGCTTCCTCGTACGACAGGTGTTCAGGGACGCGCACCACTCCCTCGTCGCGCAGGACCACGAACTCGGCCAGCATGCCGTCGATATCGCCGCCGAGCGCGCCGCGAATCTTCTGCACATCCGGATCGCCGTCGATCCAGTTCTGCATAAAAATGCCGGCCACGCGGTCGCCCGGCTTCACTCGCGTCACGCCTTCGCCCACAGCGGCAACTTCGCCCGCGCCATCGGAGCAAGGAATGCGAGGCAGATGCATCTTCGGGTTGTAGAGGCCCTCCACGACCATCAGGTCGCGATAATTCAGCGAGACCGCGTGCACCTTCACCACGATTTGGCCGCGCTGCGGATGCGGATCGGGCAGCGTGGCGAGTTCGAGATTGTTCACGCCGAAAGAAGAGATGCGCCAGGCTTTCATGGTTTCACCGATGCAACGGCATTCGCGCAGGATGCAGCGTTCTCTGTGATACGCGCTACCATGGAGTTATGGCAAGAGGCTGGGAGAGCAAGTCCGTCGAAGAGCAGGTGGAGGCGCAGTCTCGGGATCAGCAACCCGCGCCCGGCTCCTCGAGCGACGACAAGGCGGACGCCGCGCGCCTGCGCCAGCGTCAGGCCCTGGAGCTGCAGCGCGAACGCATTCTCGACGAGCGTACGTCCAATCCGGTCCGCCGCAAGGCACTCGAAGCGGCGCTGGCCGAAATCGAATCGAGGCTGGCGGCGCTGTAATCCGCATCCCGATCCCTGGCGCCAGCCATAACGTGGAGCATCCGATGCAGGATTCCTGTCCTGAAGTGATCAGCCTTGCGGCCGAGTCAGCGACGGCAGATGCGTACAACAACCACTCTATTACGACGGTGAACGATCACGAGGTTCGCATCAGCGTGATGACCGAGCCGTATCACTGGCACTGCCATCCGGACTCGGATGAGAGCTTTCTAGCCCTGGAAGGCGGTCTCTTCATCGATTTCAGCGACCGCACGGTGGAGCTCATGCCCGGCCACATGATTACCGTGAAGAAAGGCGTTCGGCATCGCACCAGGCCCATGGGCAAACGATCGGTGAATCTCACCTTCGAGCGGAGGGGCGCCCGCAGCGAGCCGCTTCCCTAAGTTTTCCGATTGAACATGATCGAATTCGCCTGATCGATGGTGGTCATGAGCAGGTGCGCAATGTTTACGTGAGCCGGACGCGTCACCGCCCACACCACTGCGTCGGCCACATCCTCGGGCGTGAGCGGGGTGATGTTCTGGTAGACCTTTGTCGCCCGCGCTGAGTCTCCGCGAAAACGCACTTCGCTGAACTCGGTCTCGACCATCCCAGGATCGATGCTGGTCACGCGTACCGGCGTCCCCATCAGGTCCTGGCGCAGGCCGTCATTGATGAGCTTCACCGCCGCTTTCGTTCCGCAGTAGACGTTACCGCCCGGATAGGCCAGTTCCTGCGCCGTCGATCCCAGGTTGACCACATGGCCGCGTCCGCGCGCGACCATACCCGCCACGACCACGCGGCTCACCCAGAGCAGCCCCTTGATGTTGGTGTCGATCATCTCTTCCCAGTCCTGAGGCTGGCCTTCCCACAGCTTGTCCAGGCCGCGGCTGAGGCCGGCATTATTCACCAGCACTTCGATAGCGCGCCACTCCTCGGGCAGTTCGCCCAGTGCCCGCTCCACCGCGGCACGATCCTGTACGTCGAGCTGAAACGCATGCAGCGCGGAGGCTCCGGATTCGAGAAGATCGACCTCCATCGCTTCCAGGCGCTCGAGGCGCCGCGCGGCCAGGAGCAGCCGCGCACCCTGCGCCGCGAACGCGCGCGCACAGGCCGCTCCGATGCCCGCGCTGGCGCCGGTGATGAAAACGATCCGATTCCTCAGGCTTTGCTGGCTCATGCCCCTTATCGTAACCGCTGCGATCCGGCATCCGGAAGGCGACCACTCGCACTCTGCAACTGCAGATACCCTGCGGCCCAGTCCTGGTGAGACATGCCGGCCTCGATGGCGCGGCGCAGCGTCGCCAGAAAGAGATCTCCGAGCGGCGTGCTCACGCCAGCCGCATGCGCGGCCTCGCAGAAGAGCCGCGTATCCTTTTCGCCCAGCGCCATGGTTCCCCCGGGCTTTTCCGGCGGATGCAGCATGATGCTGCCGTACATCTGGTAGAACGGGGACTGGAAGAGCGCGCTGTTTACCGTCTCCAGAAAGACTTCGGGTTTGACTCCCATCATTTCTGCATAGAGGAAGCTTTCCGACAGGGACGCGATCATCGCGGTGATGAGGAAATTGCCGCCCAGCTTCAGGGCGTGCGCGCTCCACGGCGTCTCGGCCACTACGGTGATGCCGCGGCTGAACCGCTCCAGCAGAGGGCGCACGCGCTCGACCGCTTCCCTTTCGCCCGCCACGGCCAGCCACAATTTTCCGGCCTCGGCAATGTGCGGACGCCCAAAGACCGGCGCGGCAATCCAGTGCTGCCCGCGCCGCGCATGCTCCTCGGTCAGCTTCCGCGACAGCGCCACGCTGACCGTGCTGAGGGAAACGTGAATGGAACCCTTTGCCATCCGCGCCAGCACTCCGCCTTCATGGAGCACCGCTTCCAGTGCCGCGTCGTCCATCACCATGGTGAAGACGACATCGCAGCCTGCGACCGCCTCCGCCGGCGTCTGCGCCACGCGTGCGCCTTCGCGTCCCAGCGCGTCTGCATGCGACGCGGTCCGGTTCCACACCGTCACGTCCTCGCCGCTCTTCAGCAGCAGCCGAGCGATGGGGGTACCCATTTTGCCCAGGCCGAGAAAGCTGATCCTCATCGGGTCCTCCGCTATGTCAGGTTACTTTGACGGTGAAGCGTACAGGTCTTTTGCAGATCTTCTCTTCCGGCGCCGCAACCGCGCGCAGGGGCCATCCGCATCGCTGAGAACCATTGCCCTTTCGTCAAGGGAGAATCCCCGGCGGGCTGACGCGGTTCCTCAGAACAGCTCTTCCTGGGCGGCAGGCGCCTTCTCCTCTACTCCAGTCGCCGGCCGCGGCTTCTTCGCGCCGCCGATGACGGCGACGACTTCCAGGCTTTCCAGCGCGGCCTTCGGGATCCAGATTCGCTGCGTGTTCGACCGCAGGTCCGGGGGGGTGAGGAAGACTCCATCGCTCGCCACCAGGCTGGCGTCGTTCGCCGCCAGGCCTTCCAGCAGGTCACCGTCCCTGAGGCGCACCCGGACGAAGAGCCCCTCCCCGCGCGGCCGTCCGGCGAAGGTCTTGCGCAGGAGACGCTCAGGATTGTTCAGCTCGCCGGAATTGAAATCGCGAACATAGCAAATCCACTTCAGGTCCTCGGCCTCCAGCGCGATGACCTTGCCTTCGAGATCGAGCATCTCGACGCGTCCGCCGTGGACGAAATTGCCGGCGGCCAGGTAGCCCGCCAGCCAGTCGCGAGAGAGTTTTCGGAAAATCGCCTTTTTTCGGCTGGAGGACATGCTTTTCTGCACCTGTGCCGCCGACCGTACCGGCAAAAGCAACGAGGATTGTTGCACATATTGGCTGCCACGCATCAAAAACTGGGCAGAATCGGTAGCCACGTACGCCTCAATATGTTACATTGTTAGCTTGGAAGGCAGCTCCTCTGTCCCGTAAGTGGCTGTATTTCTGGAGCTTACGAGCGGATTTCCGGGCAAATGGGGGCAGGATCGGAGCCTCACCAACGCAATTTCGTCAGCATCATGCCCGACTATAACTATCTTCTCGAAAATCGTCTTTCTGCCCCCCAGCAAAACGCCCTTCGTCTCGTTCGCGATGCCGCCCGCGACGCCGGCATGACCGTGTTTCTGGCCGGCGGCGCGGTCCGCGATATGACCAGCGGATTTCCGGTTCGCGACCTTGATTTTTCAGTTCAGGGAAGCGCTCTCAAGCTGAGGAAACCACTGGAGAAAGCTGGGGCCACCGTGTGGGGCGAACACGAGCCCTCGCGTACCCTTTTCTTCTGGTTCCCCGGCGGCGTTCGCGTGGAAGTGACCAGCACGCGCCGCGAGGAATTTCCCAAGCCGGGCAAGCCGGTTTATCACTGGGCGCCGATCCTCGAGGACCTGCGCCGACGCGACTTTACGGCGAACGCCATGGCGATCTCTCTCAACGAGGGGTCCTGGGGGCTGCTTCTCGATCCTCTGAACGGCTTCGCCGACATTGAAGCGCGGCATCTGCGCCTGGCGTCCAGCTACGGCTTTCTTGAGGACCCCTCCCGGATGCTGCGCGCGGTGCGATTCGCCGCCCGGACCGGCTGGGAGATGGAAGCCCGGACCAAACAGCGATACGAGAATGCCAAAGCGGAAGGCGTGATCGACGAGATTTCTGCATTCAGCCGCGGATATGAGCTGGAAGAGATCGGGCACGAGGAAGATGCTCTGAAGGCTCTGCGCGCGCTGGAGGCCGAGGGCTGGATGAAGGTTCTCTGCCCTGCCCTGAGCGCGGCCAAGGCCGATCTGAAGGGCATGGAAGAGCTCACCAGGGTGCTCATCAAGCTGATGATGCTCGGGGTTAACCCGGATCCCTCCGCGGCGCACATGGAACTGCTGACCGCGAAAATGCAGCCGAAGGACGTGGCCAGCCTGAAGCGGCTCCTCCCGCGCCATGGTTTCGTGGAGCAGTGGAATGACCTGGAGAAATCCGCGCGGGAGTTCTCGAAGGTGCTGCTGGGCAAAGGCGCCGCGACGCCGTCGGCGACCTGGAAACTGATTGTGAGCTACCAGCCGGAAGCGGTTCTTTGGCTGGCGTATAGCTCGAAGCAGCCGGCAGTTCGCGAGAAGTTCAACAACTTCTTCAATGTCTGGCCGGAAGCACGCCAGAAGATTCCCACGGCGCTGATGGCGGAGATGCGCATCACGCCCGAGCTGCCCGAGTTTGGCAACATCGCCGAGGCGCTGTTCTTCCAGTTTATGGACGGCAAGCTGCAGACCGACGAGGAGATTCGCGCGTTCCTGGAGCCACACTCGCCGCCCGCTCCTCCGCCGCCGGTGGTGATTCGGCGGGCGCGCGGCCGCCGGGCCGAGCCTCGCGTCGAGGAGGAAGAAGAGGAAACCGAAGCCCGGGCCGGACACGACGAGGACGAGGAACACGAGGAGGCCGAGGGCGAAACGGAGCCCGAGGCGCATCCGCTGCCGCCCAAGCCCGTCCCTGCAGGCAAAGCTCCTGCGAAGGCGGCTGGGACGAAAGCGGCTCCGGGCAAGGCTTCGAAGGAAGCTCCGAAGCCCGAGCCGAAAGCGGTTGCAAAACCGGCCAGCAAACCGCCAGCGAAGCCCGCTGCAAAGGCGGAAGTGAAACCGCCGGCGAAGCCTGGCAAACCCGAGCCAAAGGCTGCGGCGAAGAAGCCGGCCAAACCGCCTGCAAAAGCTGCCAAGCCGGCCGCGAAGCCTGCTCCAAAAGGCCACGCGGCGGTGCGGAAGCCAGCGAAGGCGAGCAAGAGCGCGGCGAAGCCCGCGGCGAAAAAGGCTGCCAAGCCCCCGAAGAAGGATCAGAAAAAGAAGAAGCGCTGACCGCTTCCGAACGCGACTACCTCTGCAGCGGTGTTACTGCGAGAGGCTGAAGTCGATCGTCTGCCCTACCTGCAAGTGGTGCCTGGCGATCGAACCTGCAGGCAGTTCCAGCACATATTTGGCGGGCTCGTGACCGCCATAATTGGGGCAGGTTGCGGCTTTGCCGCGGCACGGCGGAGTGTTCGGGCTCATTTCCACGATGCTGTGACCGGCATCCATCCAGACGATGTCGAGGGCGATTTTGCAGTGATACATCCAGTAGGGATGCTCGCCCGTATCCTGGTGGACAAAGAGCATCCCGCGGCCCTCAGGCAGATTCGTGCGGCCCATCAGGCCGTATTCCATTTGCACCTGGGTGGTGGCCAGTTCCACATGAACGGTGGATCCGTCCGGCAGCATGACCAGAGTATTCGCGGGGCGCGGCGGCGCATACGGAATCACCGGCTCCTGGGCGCGCGCGCGCAGCGCCAGCACGCCTGCCGTGACCATCGTGACCGCGAACGCCGCCATCCATGCCAGTTTTTTCATCCGCACTGCCCTCCAGGGACTATTCTCGTCGCAAAGCTCCATCGCGCGCAAAGGTGAGCGTGCAGGAGGGGCCCATGAAACGCAGCAAGGCAACGCTCCTCACCGTCGTCTTCATCATCGTTGTGCCGGGAGTGGTCGTCGGTCTCGTACCCTGGCTGATTTCCGGCTGGCAGATTGCTCCGGCAAGGTGGGATCCCGCCGCGCTGCGTGTGGCCGGCGTTCTGCTGCTCTGCACCGGCGTGGCCGCCGCCCTCGACGCCATGCGGCGCTTCGCGTGGGAAGGCCTTGGCACGCCAGCGCCGCCGCTGCCTCCTGAGAGCCTTGTCGTCACCGGCCTCTACCGCTACGTGCGGAATCCCATGTACGTATCCATCCTGCTGATCCTCATCGGACAGGGATTGCTCTTTGCCAGCCCCGGGCTCTTTGTCTACGCCGGCTGCGCCTGGCTCGCCACGCATCTCTTCGTCTGTTTCTATGAGGAGCCCAGGCTGCGCCGCACATTCGGCGCACAGTACACGGATTATTGCGCGCACGTCCGACGCTGGATACCGAGGCTCACTCCGTGGCACGCGAAACAACCTGCGGCGCAATGACGTGGAGGCGTCCAGCCTATGGCTGGCGCGCGCGCCACAGCGCGCCCGCGGGAGGATCGGCGGACGACTCCAGGACGCGAATGCCCGGAAAGCGTTCGGCAAGAGCGACCGCCATCGCGTCGCGGACGCCGCTGACGTGCTCCAGAATACTGCCCGCCACGGCGACCGAGGGAGGCTCAAACTTCGCATCGCTCTCTTGTGCCTCGATCTGCCGGATGTGACCGATCACGAGGCCAACCAGCATGGCGAGGTCGCGGCCGCCCTGCGCGATGACTTCGAGGGCCACGGCGTCTCCTTCTTCAGCCAGAGAGACCACCGCGGGCGCGAGCTTGGAGAAATCCGGAGCGGGCTGAGCGTTGGCAAATTCAATCAGCGCTTCGACGGAGGGCAATCCCCAGAACTCCCGGGCCGATTCCAGCAACCGGGTTGGGCGTCCTTCGTCGCGGGCGAGGAAGCCGCGCCGGAGGCCGGCGATGCCAAGAAAATGCCCGGATCCCTGATCGGCGAGCGCCGGACCCCATCCTCCGGCTCGCACCACGGCGCCCGTTGCGGCGCGGCCGGCTGCATTCGACCCGGTTCCGGCCAGCGCGAGCACGCCGCGCTTGCCGAAGAAAGCCGAGTCGAGGGCGATCTCCACGTCGCCCACGATGACCAGCTCACCGCCTACGTGGCGTCCGAAGGCATCGTGCAACCAATCGGTGACGAGCGGCACGCTCTCGCCGGCGGTGCCTACACAGCAGCGCGTGATAGATCGGGCGGCGACGCCGGTGGCCGACTCGAGATCCCTGAGGGCGCTGCGCAGGTTCGCCTCAGCGGTTGCGGCGTCGGTCTTCATCCGCTTGATGGTGCCGGTGCGAACCCGCCCCAACTCGCGCGTCTCATCGCCGAGAACAAAAACTGCCTTGGTTCCCCCTCCATCCACACCCAGAAAAAACGCCATCCCACACCTTTCGCCGATCCCGACTCAACCCCGGGGCCACGCGAGATTGTATCGTGAGCGTGGGGTGGGTCACGCGCAGAGGAAGGTGCGGCGCGCAGCGGTGCTGATCCGCGGCTTATGCCTGGGCTGCGAGGCGGCTTTCGCCTTCGGCTGCCGTGGGCGTCATGACCAGCAGGCTGTCAACCTTCGTCATCCTGAAGAGTTCCAGCACGCGGCCGTTGACGCCGGCTACGACCAGCTTGCGGCCGTGGCGCTGGCAGGAGACGTAGTAGTTGATGATGGCGCCCATCCCGGACGAGTCCATGTAAGGAACGCCGGTGAGATCGAGCACGAGAGCCGACGGAGGATCGGCGCGCAGCGTGTTCTGAAACTCGAAGAGTGTATTGAGGGTGAGGGGCCCGGTGAGGCGGAGAATCGCCGTGCCTGGCAGTTGACCTGCCACGCTTTCCAGCATCAGGGTTTCCGCGGACATAGCTGAGACTATAACGGGCGAGGCGAGCAGGGAGGATTACAATCCTGTGAATCGCCCGCGCGGAGAAGCGCATTTGCACCTCCGGAGGAGGTTACGCGTCGCGCGGCTGCGCCCGGACAGCGATGAGAGAGGCGTCGTCTTCGAAGCGGCCGCCGCAGAAGGCGGTCACGGATTCCATGATTCCCGAGGCGAGGGACTCAGCGCTCTGCTGACCCGCGGCTTCCACCATTGCAATCAGGCGGCGATAGCCGAACTCCTCGCGGCGACGGCGTGCCTGAAGGAGGCCATCGGTCATGACTAGCAGGCAGTCGCCGGGATGCAGCTCGATTTCCTGGGTCTGATAGAGCCAGTGCGAAAAGATGCCGATGATGCCGCTGAAACTGGCTGGGAACACGACGCTGCCATCAGCGCGCACCAGGACGGGCAGGCAGTGTCCGGCGCTCTCGTATTGGAGGCGTCCCGAAGTTTCGAGGACGCCGTACCACATGGTGACGTAGCGGGCGGGAGCGGTCGAGCTGGACAAGGCGCGATTGACCAGCGTGCACAGTTCAGCGGGAGAGGCAGCCTGGGGTGCGTAGTCGCGCACAGCGAGATGCAGCTCGCGCGCCCGGGTGACGGCGCCACCCCCCTTGCCGGAAATGTCGGCGATGCAAAGGGCGAGGCGAGAGGGGTCGTCTGGCGCTGGATCCAGAGGAAAGACGTCGAAGAGGTCTCCGCTGACCTGGCTGGAGGGACGCCAGGCACAGGCCACCTGGAAGCCGGGGAGCTGGGGAATTTCCTTCGGCAGAAGGCTGAGCTGGAGAGAGCGGGCTGACTCGTCGCCCTGCGCGGCACGACCGCTGCCCCGCCCCAGTCCGCTCCAGTTCGATTTCGTCACAGCCAGCATGGTTCCCGACAGCGTAGCATCTGCGGCCGGGATTGCGGGGAACTTTTGCAGCGAAACAAAAGGCGCGTCCCGCAGGGGGACGCGCCCGGTGAAACGGTGAGAATGAGCCGGGTCAGGAAGCCTTCTCTTCGCCGCCTTCTTCGCCTTCCTTTTCAGCCATGGCCTTCTGCATCTCCTCGCGGCGTTTGGCGCGCGCGTCGGCACGCTTCTGGCGCTTCTCATCGAGGACCTGCTCGGCGTCGACCAGCTCGATGAAGACCTTCTCCGCGCCGTCGCCGCGCTGGAAGCCGGCGCGCACGATGCGCAGATAGCCGCCATTGCGGTCGCCGTAGCGCGGGGCCACGGTGTCAAAGAGGCGGGTGACAGCCTCGCGGGTTTGCAGATAGCCGAGGGCCTGGCGGCGCGCATGCACGTCGCCGCGCTTGCCGAGGGTAATCAGCTTCTCGACGTGAGGCCGCGCGGCCTTGGCTTTGGCCACGGTGGTCTCGACGCGATCCTCCAGAAGAATGGACGTGACCAGGTTGCGCAGCAGCGCGCGGCGATGGCTGGTGTTCCGTCCCAGTTTGTATCCTGCATTGCGATGGCGCATCGTTCAGTCTCCAGGGCTCAGAGAGCAGAGCTCAGGGCTCAGCAAGAGCCACCGAATCGTCTGCGTTCCCGCCCGAATTGTTGATTCCTGAGCCGAGGCTCAGAGCCCAGGGACAAGTTCCCTGAGCTCTGAGCTCTGTGCTCTGCTAAAAGTTCTCTGTCTCGGGCTGGATGGGCAGATCCGAATCCAGGCCCTCTTCCTCTTCGTCGTCGAAGCGGCTGTAGCTGGCGGCCAGCTGCGCAGCGGGCAGAACGCTCGTCGGTCCGGGAACCGCGTTGCCCTGCTCGTCGATGCGCATGCCCAGCGACAACCCCATCTGCGCCAGAATTTCCTTGATCTCGTTCAGCGATTTGCGGCCGAAATTC
>DATJQW010000042.1:0-7322 GCA_035505395.1 Acidobacteriaceae bacterium | reverse complement strand
CATCTCGGCCGCCGTCTTTACGAAAAACTGGTCGGAGTCGAACTTGAACCGCTTCGGATCGTTGATGGATCCCGCCGTCTGCACGCAGAGCAGGACCTCGTGCGCGTGCGCATCGTCCTCGCACAGATAGTGGCTGTCGTTGGTCGCCACCAGCGGAATCTCCAGCTCTTTCTCCAGCCGGAACAGGTCTGCGTGGATCTTCTTCTCCAGTTCCAGTCCCTGATCCTGAATTTCCAGGAAGAAATTCCCTTTCCCGAAAATCTCCTGGTACTGTCCCGCCGTCGCCTTTGCCGCGTCGTACTTGCCGGCCATCAGGTTCTCGCATAGCTCCCCGGCCAGGCACCCAGAGAACCCGATCAGTCCCTGCGCATGCTCGGCCAGATATTTCTTGCTCACCCGCGGCTTCCTGTAAAAGCCGTGCAGCGAGGCCTCCGAGGTGATGCGCACCAGGTTGCGATAGCCCTCTTCGTTCTCGGCCAGCACCAGCAGGTGGTTATAGTCGTCCCCCTGCGGATCCTCGCGATGATCGTCCTTCTTGCAGATGTACAGCTCGCAGCCCAGAATCGGCTGCACCCCGTGCTTCTTGGCCGCGTCGAAGAAATGCACCGCGCCGTAGATGTTGCCGTGGTCCGTAATCGCGACAGACTTCTGCCCGATCTGCGCGACGCGCTGCACCAGCTTTTCCACGTCGCAGGCGCCATCCAGCAGGGAGTAGTCAGTATGCAGATGCAGGTGGGTAAATTCAGCCATGGCTCTGGCTATATTTTAGGTCTGTGTGCGCGCGCCGGCAGCCGAGGATCGCAGGCCTTCCGTGAGGAAAAGGCGGGACAAAACCCCCGCGTCGACGCGTCAGCCTTTTCGCGGCCCGAAAACCACGGTAGTGTACGATCTCGAATCGCGGAGGTTTTTATGGACAGCGTCGTGACCTTTCTGATGACCCGCAATCCGGAAGCGGCCATCGCCTTCTATCGCGACAAGCTCGGCCTGCGTTTTCTGCGCGATGACGGGTTCGCTCTGGTCTTCGATATGAATGGGGTCCTGCTGCGCATCGGCAAGACACCAAGCTTCACCCCCGCTCCGAACACCGTACTCGGCTGGGAAGCCCGCAGCATCGCCGCAACCATGAACGATCTGCGCCAGCGCGGCATCGCCTTCGAGCGCTATCCCAACATCGATCAGGACGCTGACGGCGTCTGTACCTTCCCCAACGGCGACAAGGTCGCCTGGTTCAAAGATCCCGATGGAAACGTGCTGTCCATCTCGCAGCACTCCGCCTGAGTACGGAGATTTCCTGAGCTCTGTGCTCTGTGCTCTGAGCTCTGGTTGCTGCCTCACCGCGGCATATCCCGGTGCACCGTCTTGATGCGGTACCCGTGACGTGCCAGCCGCTTGGCGATCTCCTCGGCAATCATCACCGAGCGGTGCTGGCCGCCGGTGCACCCAAAGGCGATCGTCAGGTAGCTCTTGCCCTCGTGAATGTAGTGCGGCAGCAGGAAGATCAGCAGCTCCGTCACCCGATCCAGAAACTCACGGCTCTGCGGAAAGCTGAGGATGTAGCTCTCCACCTTGGAGCTGAGCCCGGTCAGCGGCCGGAACTCCGGCACGAAATGCGGATTGGGCAGAAACCGCACGTCGAAGACCAGATCCGCGTCCAGCGGAACCCCCTTGCGGTACCCGAAGCTCACCGACGAGATCATCAGGCTCTTGCCGTCGCTCTCGCGGACGAACTTGCTCTGAATGTAGGCGCGAAGCTCGTGCACGTTGAACTTCGTCGTATCGACCACGATATCGGCGACCTTGCGAATCGGCTCCAGCAGCCGCCTCTCTTCCGTCAGGGCGCGTGTCACCCGCTCCTCGCGGCCCAGGGGGTGCGGGCGCCGCGTCTCCGAATACCGCGCCAACAGCGCCGCCTGCGAGGCTTCGAGGAACAGCACCGTCGTCGGCAGCGTACGCCGGATCTCCCGCAGCGTCGCCGGAAACTTCTCGAGGCTCTGCCCTTCGCGCACGTCTACCACCAGCGCGGCCCGCCGGATATCGCGCGCGTGCTCCACTAGCTCCGCAAAATGCGGAATCAGCGAAACCGGCATGTTGTCCACGGAGTAGAAGCCCAGGTCCTCAAACGCTTTCAGCGCAGAAGCCTTGCCGGAACCCGATAATCCCGTCAGGATGACCAGCTCGCGCTGGGGACGGGGAGCGATGGCCCGGCGCTTCTTCGCAGCGGCCGGTTTCCGGGTGGGGGGCATGGCCCATCGTAGCATCCGCTCGCGCAGCCTCGGATGAACACCTTCGCGCTACGTCTCTGACCGCAGCGCATCCTCCAGCACGGTGCAAACCCGATCGATCTGCTCCTCCGTCATGCGGTTGAAGAAGGGCAGCGCCAGCGTCCGCTTCGCCGCCGCTTCCGTCGCCGGAAGCGAACCCGCTCCGCTCCACGCGTAGTCCAGCTGCTCGTGGATCGGAGCAAAATAGCATCCCGTCGCAATCCCCGCCTGTCCCATCAGGCGCACCACCTGGTCGCGATCGGGCCAGGGATGCGAGAGGCGCACCACAAACACAAACCAGCTCAGCCGCTGCCCGTCGACGTCCGTCGCCGGCAGCTGCAGCCGCGGATTGCCGCTCAGGCGTTCGCAGTACCGCCGCGCAACCGCTTCCCGTCGCGCCAGGATTTCATCGATCCGGTGCAGTTGTGAAAGCCCCAGCGCGCACTGCATCTCGGTTAGCCGGTAATTGAAGCCCAGCTCCGCGTGCTCCTGTTTGCCCCTGCCGTTCGTGCCTGCGGATTCGTAGCGGCCGTGGTTCCGTAATGCCCGCATTCGACGCGCCGTATCGGCATGGCACGTGACCACCATTCCGCCCTCGCCGGTCGAAATCTGTTTGTTGGGATAGAACCCGAAGACCCCGGCATCTCCGAACGAGCCGACCCTCCGCCCATCGCTCTCTGCGCCGATTGCCTCGCACGCGTCTTCGATCACCAGCAGCTGATGCCGCGCCGCCACCTCCATCAGCGCGCGCATGTCCGCCGGGCGCCCGAACGTGTGCACCGCAATGATCGCCCGCGTCCGCAGCGTCACCGCTGCTTCCACGCTGCGCGGATCCAGATTCAGCGTCTCTGCATCGATATCGGCGAATACCGGACGCGCTCCCACGTATCGCACTGCGCTGGCCACGGCGACGAACGCAAACGACGGCACGATCACCTCATCGCCCAGGCCGATTCCCAGCGCCAGCAGCGCCAGGTGCAGCCCGGCTGTCCCCGAGCTCACGGCGACCGCTTCAGACACGCCCACCCAGGCCGCCATCTCCTGCTCGAATCGCTCGGCTGTCGGCCCAAGGCTCAGCCGCGGAGTCCGGAGTACCTCAACCACCGCTGCAATGTCGTCCTCAACGATGTCCGGTGCCGCCAGCGGGATCTCGATCATCAGCGCCCCTCCCCGTTCACGGCCGCCGCGCGCTTCACCAGCAACTCCGCACCCAGCGGAACCGAGGTCAACACCTCAACGATGCGTTCCGCTGCATGCCCGTCTCCATACGGATTCGTCATCCCCGTCAGCGACGCGCGGAATTCCGGACTTCGCGCTTCTGCGATCCGCTGCAGAATCCCTTCTGCGTCCGGCGCCGCGTCCAGCACATTGCGTGCCCGCTCGCGTCCCCTTTGCCGCAATCCCACGTTCACCGTGGGGAGCGCAAACGAGGCTGTCTCCATGATGCCGCTGCTCGAGTTCCCTGCCATGGTCTCGACGCAGCGCAGCAGGCTCCAGTAGGTCACCGCATCCAGGTTCACGAACAGCTTCGCGTCTCCGTGCGCCCCCACAAATGCGCGCACCCGGTCCACCAGCTCCCGGCTCCCTGCATCGGCATTCGGATAGCAGAACACAATCTGCGTGTCTCCTTTTCGGACAATCTCTTCCAGCGCCGCGAACAGCGCTCCTGCCTCGCGCGTCGTCTCGCGCTCCAGAGTCACCGGATGGTACGCCACCAGCAGTGTCGGCCGGCTCAGATCCAGCCCGCACCGCACTTCCACCTCCTCGCGGCTGAGCAGCTGGCTCCGCCGCAAATGGTCGAGCGAAGGCGCCCCTGCCCGGTGCACACGCCACGGCTCTTCTCCCATGGCGATCACACGCGCCCGCGCCGCCTGCGTCGAGGTAAAGTGCACATGGCTCATTTTGGTCAGCGCGTTCCGTACCGCGTCGTCGATCGCGCCCTCGCTGATCTCGCCGCCCTCGATGTGCGCCATCGGAATCCGCAGCGACAGCGCCGTCGCGGCCGGCGCCAGCATCTCATAGCGATCGGCAATCAGCAGCAACAGATCGGGCCTCATCGCGCCGAGAACGTCGGCCAGTGACAGCATCGCCACGCCGATACTCTTCGCCATTCCCACATCGCTGTCGCTGCTCAACAGCGACTCGATCCGCGCTGCGATTGCAAATCCATCCTTCTCTATCTCCCGCACCGTCTGCCCGAACTCCGGCGAAAGATGCGGACCTGTCGCAATCAGGCGCAGCTCGACATTTGGATGCTCCTGCAACAGCCGCAGTGGCCAGTACAAATGGCTGTAATCCGCCCGCGAACTGGTGACAACCGCAATCGTGCGCTGGCTCATGACCGGGCGGCGCTGAACTCCGCGATGGATTCCCGAATCAGGGCGCCTGGCTGGTAATCCGAAGCCAACGCTGCCACCACGCGCACTGCCGCGGTCAGATCCCGCGCCGCAACCGCTTTCTCCAGCGCCTGTATCCGCGCCTCGATGGCCTGTGCGCCAGGGCTTCTGACTCGCCGCAGTCCCGGTGTTGCCGGGCCGTCTACCCGCTCCTCAGGCCCAGTCAGCGACTCCTCCAGCTTGTCGCCCGGTCGGAGCTCCGTGAACACCACATCGGCCGTACTGCCGCTGGCGGCGATCATTCGCCTGGCCAGATCTTCGATGAACACCGGCTCGCCCGGGTCGGGCACCAGAATCCCTTCCGCCCCATCGCAGCTCATCGCCTCGCCCAGCAGTCCAGCCACTTCTTCAAGCGTCAGAAAATATCGCCGCGCCGCAGGATGCGTCACCGTCACCGGCCCTCCCCGCTCGATCTGTTCCTGGAAGAGCGGCCCCACGCTGTACGGCGATCCAATCACGTTCGCCAGCCGCACGGCCACACAGCGCATCCGGCTGCGCTGCGCATGGGCCAGCATCGCCAGCTCCGCGATGCGTTTGGACGCGCCCATGATGCTGTGCGGAGCCACTGCCTTGTCGGTGGACACGAGGATCATCCCCTCAACGCCGTGCATCGCTGACGCCTCCGCCACGCGCCAGGTACCCAGTGCGTTGGCATCCAGTGCGGCCAGCGGATTCCGCTCCATCAGCGGCACATGTTTCAGCGCCGCGGCATGCAGCACCAGTTCCGGTTGCCACTCTTGAAACAGGGAATGTATCAGGCCGCGGTCGCACACACTGCCCAGCACGGCAACGCAGCGCCCGCCGTAGCCGCGCGCCTCCACCTCAGCATGAACAGCAAAAAGCTGCTGCTCGGCGATTTCCTGCAGAACCAGGCGTTCCGCGCCCGCGGCCGCCATTCGCCGCACCATCTCCGCGCCGATGAATCCGCCGGCGCCGGTCACCAGGACACAGCGTCCTTCCACTTCCGGCAGTGCGGCCGGGGCTGTATTGTCCGCGCTGCGCCTCAGGATTTGTGCCCATGAGGGCGCACGCAGGCTCAGCGACGATGGGGAGGGTTGGTTCTGCACCTGGCCCTGATTATAAGACCCCGCCGCGCCTCTATAATCGCGGTGCACGATGCGCGTCACCCTTCTTCCCGCCACCGAACAGTTGTCGCTGCTGCGCCGGCGCGCGATCACGCCCCTCGAGCTGGCCGGGGAACACATCGCTCAAATCCAGCGTCTCAACCCGCAGCTCAACGCTATCGTGGATTTCGACCCCGACCGCGTCCGCGCTCAGGCGCGCAATCCTCGTCCGGGCCCGCTCAGCGGCCTGCCCGTCACGGTCAAATCCTCGATCTCTGTCGCCGGCTGCCGCTGCGAAATCGGCAGCACCTTGAATCGCGGCTTTGTCCCTGACCGCAACGCGGTCGTCGTCGACCGCCTTGTTGCCTCCGGCGCCATCCTGCTCGGCACCACCAACTGCCCCGAGTTCCTGATGGCCTATGAGACGGAGAATCTGCTCTACGGCAGCACCCGCAATCCATGGAACCTCGATCGTTCCGCCGGAGGATCCAGCGGCGGCGAAGCGGCAGCCATCGCCGCTGGGCTCTCCGCCGCCGGGCTCGGCAGCGACAGCGGCGGATCGGTCCGCGAGCCCGCCCATTTCACCGGTATCTGCGCGCTCAAGCCCACCCCCGGCCGCATTCCCGCCGCCGGCCATCTGCCGGCCTGTCTTGGTCCGTTTTCTTTCCTCGGCGCCATCGGACCCATGGCTCGCACCGTGAGCGATCTCTCGCTGCTCTTTGAAGCTCTTTCGGGTCAGGACCCAAACGATCCGGCCACGCCGCGCGTCGCGCACCGGGCCGTCTCGCTCGAAGAGGCCAGACATTTCCCTGTCGGCTGGTTTGAAGACGACGAGTTCGTCCCGGTTACCACAGAAACTCGCGCTGCAGTTCGCGCCGCCGCTGGCGCTCTCGAACGCCGGGGGTTCACCGTCCGCCCATTTCGCCCGCAAGCGCTCGAAACGGCCCGCAGGTTGTGGTGGACCTTCTTCGTTCAGTGTGGCGCCATGCTCTACGCGCCGGCTATCCGCGGCCGCGAGACCGAACTGAGCCCGACGTTCCGCGATTTTCTGGACATCGCGCGGGCGGAAACCGCGCTCACCGCGAACGATCTGCTCGATGCCTGGGTCGAATCCGATCGCGTCCGCGCGCAGCTGCTCGAAGAAATGCGCGACTATCCCGTACTCCTCAGCCCGGTCTGCGCCATTCCTGCTTTCCGGCCGGGCGAGCGCAGCTGGACCATCGACGGCCGCGGCGTCGCTTATCTCGACGCCATGCGTTTCACGCAGTGGTTCAATCTGCTTGGAGCGCCGGCAGCGGTTGTGCCCGTTTCCCGCTCGTCCGAGGGCCTGCCGATCGGCGTTCAGATCGCCGCGCGTCCGTTCGACGACGAACTCGCCCTCGCCGTGGCTGCCGCCCTCGACAGCGAATTTGGCTATCAGATTCCGCCGACGGCGCTCTGAGCCGCGTTGGCCGCGTATGCCTTCCAGTCACGAAAAGAAAAGGCCCGCCTCGCGGCGGACCTTCGGAATGACACCGCGGCGCGAGCGCGCTACGGCCTGAAATGCGAGAAGATGCTCAGCCTTGAAATATCGTTCACGGTGATGAACGCGAAGAACAGGA
>DATJQW010000041.1:0-26855 GCA_035505395.1 Acidobacteriaceae bacterium | reverse complement strand
GCGGCCACTGCCAGAGCACGGTTGCGAGCAGCAGATGGCACAGGCCGGCCGCGAGCATCTCCCATCCGGCGGCGACCAGGGGATGGACGGGCAGTCGCATGCGGCGGAAGAGGACCGATCCGGCCGCCCAGCTGAGCGCGCCCAGAAGAATCGCAGCCGCGGCCACAATCTGCATGGGGCGCCCAACGCGGCGGGTTTCGCCCAGCGCCGCGTGGAAGCTCGGCCACAGCAGCGCTGCGAGCGCGAGCATTCCCAGACCCAGGCCTGCGAGGCCGCGCAGGCGCAACCGCTCGCCGCCGGGCAGCAGCGATTCGATGACAGCGACGTACAGCGGGATGACCGCGGCGATGAGCGCCGCCAGACCGCTGGCCAGGTACTGCTCGCTCCAGACCAGCCCCAGGTTGCCGCAGAAGAGCATCATGGCGCCAACCAGCGCCAGGCGCGCCATGGTGCGGCGCGAATAGAAGAGCTGCTTGCCGGTGAGCGCGCAGAAGCTCAGCATAATGGCTGCGCCGATCATCATCCGCGTGCCCGCCAAGATGGCAGCTGGCAGCAGCCGCACACCGATGCTCATGGCCGTGTAGGTCGCGCCCCAGCACAGGTAGACACTGCCAAAGGCCGCCAGAACCGCTAGCCGGCCGGGGGAAGAGGAGGGAGCTGCGGAGGATTGCATTGCTGCTTCCATCGTATCGTCCGGCGACGCGAGGGCCGACCACGCTTTTGCTGGCCTTACGGCAAAAACCGCTGCTACAATCTTCCGTCCGGCGGTCCCCAGGCAATCCGGAAAGACGGCCGCTGGCTCTAAACTGAGGTTTCAGACATCCAACCTGCTGGAAGGGGTATCGATGGCCCGAATTGCGGTTTCAGGCGCAGAAAGCGGTGCGGCGACATCCGAAGCATCTCTGCAGCGGACGGGCGGCATTGCGCCCGAGCGGCTGATTGAAATTTACCGGTTGATGTATCTGTCCCGGCGCAGCGACGACCGGGAAATCATCCTCAAGAACCAACAGAAGATCTTCTTCCAGATCTCGGGCGCAGGACATGAAGCGTTGCTGGTGACGGCAGGGCTGGCGATGCGGGCGGGCTACGACTGGTTCTTCCCGTACTACCGGGACCGCGGGCTGACGCTGGCGCTGGGCAGCACGCCGGAAGAGCATTTTCTGCAGGGAGTGGGCTCGGCGGAAGACACGGCCAGCGGCGGGCGCCAGATGCCGTCGCACTGGAGTAACCCGAAGCTGCACATCGTGACGCAGTCGTCGTCGACGGCAACCCAGTGCCTGCATGCGGTGGGGTGCGCGGAGGCGGCGCTGTACCTGGCGGAGCATCCTGAAGCGGCGGAATCGCACGCGGGCGACTACCGCGAGTTCCGCCCTGTGGATGTCCACGTCGACGAGGTCGTCTACGTTTCGCTCGGCGACGGATCGACGAGCCAGGGCGAATTCTGGGAAGCGATCAGCGTGGCCTCGAATCGCAAACTGCCCGTGATCTTCGTAATCGAGGACAACGGGTACGCGATCTCGGTTCCGGTGGAAGTCAACACGCCGGGCGGCAACATCTCGCGGCTGGTGAGCGACTTTCCGAACTTCTACTTTGCGGAAGTGGACGGTACGGATCCGATTGCCTGCCTGAAGGCCTTTGAGGCGGCGGTGGCGCACTGCCGCGCCCGCAAGGGGCCTGCCCTTGTCCATGGGCATGTGGTGCGGCTGTACTCACACTCTCATTCGGACAACGACCGGCTATACCGGCCGGAGAGCGAGCGCGAAGCGGAGGCGCTGCGCGATCCGATTCACAACTTCCAGATGCTTCTGTTGCGCGAGGGCGTGCTGGACGCTGAACAGATTGAGCGGATTGAAAAGCAGGTGGATGAGGCGGTGCGGCACGCGGCCGAGCAGGCGTTGCGCGGGCCGCTGCCCTCGACGCAAACCGCGGCGATCCTGCGCCATCAATACTCAGAGGATTACGATCCGACGCGACCGGCACTGCAGACGGATCCGAAGCCTAAGGGCGACGATCGCACGATGGCGGACCTGATCAATGCCTGCCTGCACGATGAGATGCGGCGCGATCCGCGGATTGTGGTCTTCGGCGAGGATGTGGCGGACTGCTCGCGGGAAGAGTATCTGGAACAGAAAAGGGTCAAAGGCAAAGGCGGTGTCTTCAAACTGACAGCGGGACTGCAGTGCGAGTTTGGCTCCTCCCGCGTTTTCAACTCGCTGCTGGCCGAGGCATCGATCGTCGGGCGCGCTGTGGGCATGGCGATCCGCGGGCTCAAGCCGGTGGCGGAGATTCAGTTCTTCGATTACATCTGGCCGGCTATGCACCAGTTGCGTAACGAACTGCCGGTGATTCGGTGGCGTTCGAATGACGGCTACGCGGCGCCAGCGGTGATTCGCGTGCCGATCGGCGGCTACCTGACCGGGGGCGCGATTTACCACTCGCAGTGCGGCGAGAGCATCTTTACGCACACGCCGGGGATGCGCGTAGTGTTTCCGTCGAACGCGATGGACGCGAACGGCCTGCTGCGCACGGCGATCCGCTGCGACGATCCGGTGTTGTTCCTGGAACACAAGCGGCTTTACCGGGAGACATGGGGACGGGCCCCGTATCCGGGACCGGACTACATGATTCCATTCGGCAAGGCGAAACTGGTGCGGGAAGGCCGGCACCTGACGATCGTCACCTACGGCGCCGTAGTGCCGCGCGCGCTGCAGGCGGCACAAAGGGCCGCGCGCGAGCTGAACATCGAAACGGAGATTCTGGACCTGCGCACGCTGAATCCGTACGACTGGGATGCGATCGCGACATCGGTGCGGAAGACGAGCAAAGTGATTGTGGCGCACGAGGACACGCTGAGCTGGGGGTATGGCGCGGAGATTGCGGCGCGCATCGGCGAGGATCTGTTCGACGAACTGGACGCGCCGGTGCGGCGTATTGCGGCGCTGGACAGCTTCGTCGCCTACCAGCCGGCGCTCGAGGATGTGATCCTGCCGCAGCCGGAGCGGATCTTCCAGGCGATTGCGGAGATGGCGAAGTACTGAAGCGCACCGTGGCGGAATCGCTCGTGAGACCTTCATCGGCTGAAGCACGGGAAGGGCCGTCCGCGTCTCGCCTGGCCGAAGTTTTTCGCTGGGTGCTGGCACCCGCCCTGTTCGCGCTGGCGGCGCTGGCCGTGGCCGGTACGCGGCATTGGCCGCTTGCTGGGGATGCGACGCTGATGCACTACGGCGCATTCCTGTTGAGCCACGGATTCGCGCCGTATCGGCAGATTATCGACATGAATATGCCAGGGTGCTTCCTGCTGGACTGGGGGGTGATCCACGTCTTCGGTCCCGGGGCGGCGGCATGGCGGATTTTCGATTTCGCTCTGATCGGCGCGGCTGCGGCGGCGGTGATTGTTATCGCCAGGCCATATGATTGGTTCGGCGGGGTGTTTGCCGCGGGATTTTTCTTCATCCTGCATGTACACGACGGCATCGACCAGGCCGGCGAGCGCGATCTGGTGCTTGCTGTGCTGATGCTGCTGGGATGCGCCGCGATCTTTCTGGCGCTGCGGCGATCCTCGTGGGCGTGGAGTGGGATTTTCGGCATCGCGTCCGGCGCGGCCATGACCATCAAGCCGACGGCGATCCTCTGGTTCCCGGGCATGCTGGTACTCGCGGCAGCAGCGCTGCAGCGGCGACGCCGGCCAATGGCCCGGCACCTGCTAGCGGCGTGCGCGGGGTGCGCGGCTCCGATTGCGTTCATTTTCGTTTATCTCTCCCATGAAGATGCTGCCAGCGCGTTTGTGCAGACCGTCAACGGCCTGATGGTTTACCACGCGCACATCGATCGCTTTCCGCTGCGATTCCTGCTCACGCATCTGGTGCCGTCGGCGCTGTATCCCGTGATCGTGCTGTGGCTGGCGCTGGCGTTTGCGGGCCGGCAATGGCGGACATGGGAGGGAGCGGCGCTATTGTGGTCCATTGGCGTCGGCGTCGCATCGTTTGTTGCACAGGGCAAGGCATTTCCCTACCAGCGCTATCCGCTGGAGGCGTTTTTGCTGGTGCCGATGGGGATCGACGCGGCGGTGGGCCTGCGCGCAGCGCGATCACGGTGGCGAGCGTTCACAGCAGCGGCCCTGCTGGGATTTGCGACGCTGGCGCTGGCGCCTTCCTGGCTGATTCGCGCGGACCACTATGACTGGCGGCACGATGACTTCACGCAATCGCTGACGTCCGATCTGAACATCCTTGGCGGTCCTGCGCTTTCAGGTCACGTGCAATGCCTCGATATGACCGCCGGCTGCCTGGGCGTGCTCTACCGGATGCGGCTGGTGCAGAGCACCGGGTTTCTGTACGACTGCTATTTCTTCCATCAGCCGCAGACGGCGGTGACGGAACGGCTTCGCGAGGAGTTCCTGGAGGATATGGGCCACGCGCCGCCCGAAGTGCTGATTGAATCCGACCAGAATTGTCTGGGTGAGCCGCTCGGTTGGGGCGGGCTGGACGCTTGGCCGGAGTTCCGCCTGTGGCGCGAGGCAAACTACTCGCTGTATGTGCAAAGGGAGCCAACGCGCCCGATTCGATGGTGGCCGATTGCCGAGCAGCCGCCGGGCTATCGAATCTACGTGCGCAAAGTGAATGCGCCGGCAGCGATCGCCATGCTTCAGGAAGCGGCGACCGGCTCGGCCAGCCGCACATCGGCGAAGACAAAGCCGTCGCGTTCGACGACGTCGCCGCTTTCGATGGGAATCGGCTCGCGGAAGATGGGCCCGGCATAAACGAAGCTGTGGAACTCGCCGTTTTCGCCGCAGGGATCAACGCCCGGGGGCAGTTCGCGGAGAAAATCTTCATCGAAATCACGTCCGGCAAAATCGGACGGCAGTTTGCGCGGATCGACACAGACGATGCGGGCGCGCAGACCTGCAGCAATCATCTGCCGAGAGAGTTCGCGCGTGTCGAGCCCCCAGACGGGAAAGACGGGCGTCAGTCCGGTTCCCTGCAGCTTTTCCTCACGATAACGGCGCACGTCCTCGAGGAAGAGATCGCCGAACGCGATCATATCCACGCCTGAAGCAAGGATGCCCGCGCAGGCTGTCTGCATGGCGGCTTCATAGTGCTCGTTCGAACAGGGCCACGGCAGGGGGACGACGTGCAAGGGCAGTCCGGCAGCGGCGGCCTGAGCTTCCAATAGTGCGCGGCGCGTGCTGTGCATGGCGACACGATCGAACTTGGCGTTGAGCGTGGTGAGCAGACCGGCCACTTCGTAGTCGCTGCGCTGCCTGAGGAGATGGAGCGCCCAGGCGCTGTCCTTACCGCTGCTCCAGGAGAGAGTGAGCCTGCGTTTCACCTAACCAGCGTAACTCAGACCGTGACGATCAGCGGCCGCCGGAGGCAACCTTGGCCATAGGCGCGCTCGCCGGGCGATTCATCTCGCGCAGTGGGAAGACCAGCAACGGACCTGATCCGGCGGTTCCGGTCGGCCTCGGTTTCGCGCGCGACCGCAGCTTAAGGCGCAGCACCAGATTCGTATTCTGCAGCTGCCGCATGCGCTTGCCCACCATGACGAGGGTGACAGCGCATCCGACAACCACGCCAATCCAGCATCCGGAGATCAAGCCGGTCAGGAATCGGACCCAGGGATGCATACACACCACCTCAATGAGTTGGATAACCGAATCCGGAAGGGGAAGCGACTACGTTGATGCTGGTCAGGCAGAAGTGCACATCCACGCAGCGACGACGCCCGGAATCAGCCCTAGCCGGTAAACGGCACCCTACGTAAGTTACGATGCACGTCGAGAATAAAATGGTCCGTCATTCCGGCAATATAATCCGCGATGACCCGAGGCGCGCCCTCGACGGGAATCTGGGTAGCGTAGCTGGCGGGCATGGAGGAAGGATCGACAATCCAGGCGGCAAATAGCTCGGCGATTACCTCGGCGGCATGGTGGTGTCCGCGCTCCAGATCTTCGCAGAGATACAGCTGCCGATAGAGAAACTCCTTCGCTTCCCGGCGCAGTTGCTCCATTTCCGTCGAAAACGCCGCCAGGCGCCCGGGGGCGCGGCGAACCGCCTCGAGGCTGACAATTCCCCGCTCCGCGACGCGGCGGCCGATTTCAGCGATCAGGTCGTCGACGAGGGCGTTGAGCATCAGCTTGAGCGACTCCTGGAAGAGCAGCTTTTCGGACGCACCGGCATGTTTCGCGGCCAGCGGCCGGTAGAAGCGCTCGAACAGCGCCACCCCCTCGCGAATCTGTGGGACAGAGAGGATCTCCGCTTCGACGCCGTCGTCCAGGTCGGCTGTGAGGTAGGCGACTTCATCGGCGAGGTCGATGAGCTGCGCTTCGAGCGGCGGGCGGGAGTCGAGGAAATACTCGGCCAGTTCGGGATGCTCCTGTGCCGAGTAATCGCGCGAGTGCTTGACGATGCCTTCGCGGACGGCGAGGGTGAGGTTGAGGCCACGAAACTCGAGGTGGCGATTCTCGAAGTGCTCGACGATCCGCAACGCGTGGAGATTGTGGTCGAAGCGCAGGCCATACTGGCGCAGAGCCTCGTCGAGGGCGCGCTCGCCAGCATGACCGAAGGGGGGGTGCCCGATGTCGTGGGCCAGAGCAAGCGCTTCCGTCAGGTCCTCGTTCAGCGCCAGCGCGCGGGCGATGGTGCGCGCGATCTGCGCGACCTCCATGGTGTGAGTGAGGCGGCTGCGGAAGTGGTCGGATCCACGATGGGTGAAAACCTGGGTCTTGCCTGCGAGCCGGCGAAATGCGCGCGAGTGAATGACGCGCCCGCAGTCCCGCTGGAACGGCGAGCGATAGGGATGGTCGGTTTCGGGCAACGCGCGCTGCACCAGCGGCCCGTGCTGCGGTACCGCGCAGGCGGCGGGCAGAGCCTTGATCGCTTGCATTCGCGCAGTAACCCTCCGTGGACGCCTACTCCGGTTTCGCGGGCTGCGGAGGCGTATTCGACTCCCTGGCGAGGCGGATGCGCGCACTGTCCAGTTTCTTCTGCACTTTGCTTACGTCGTTGGAATCGATATCCGCCTGGACGGTGTGGGCAAACTCGTTCAGCGAGAGCTCCCACTGGGCCGCGGCCTGTTTGAGCTGCCCGGTTTTCTCGTAGACGTCGCCGAGGTGTTCATGGACGGTGGGGTCGTTGCCGTCGCGGGCGATGGCGCGCTCGAGATTATCTTCGGCCTGGGTGTACTGGCCCAGACGGTAGTAGGCCCAACCCAGGGAATCGAGGTAGGCGTAGTTGGTGGGCTCCAGCTTCACGGCTTTCTGAATCATGGAGAGCGCTTCGTCGAGGTCGACGCCGCGGTCAGCCTGCATGAATCCGAAATTGTTCAGGGTGAGCGCATTGTTGGGGTCCATGGCCAGCACTTTGCGAAATTCGGTCTCAGCCTCGTCGTAGTGCCTGGCGCGATCCGCATTCATCGCGCGCTCAAAGGCCACCATGAGCTGGTCATCCTTCTTCGTGGCCTGCTTGTCGGCAGCATCCAGGACGTCGTTCGCCTCTTTCCACTTGTGCAGGTCGGTATAGATCTGGGCGAGCTGGTAATAGACCTCGAGGTTCTTCGGGGTGCTCTGGAGAACATCTTTGGCCATGCTGATACCCTCGTCGGGATGGCCGGTGTCGGCCAGCTGGCGGGCCAGGGTCAGCTTGGCATCGACGCTTTTGGGCTGCTTGTCGACCGCCTCGCGGGCGGTGGCGACGGCCTGGTCGTACTCACGCGCCTCGCGGTAAGTATCCACTTGCTCGTCGTACGCCTGCTCCTCGTAATCTCCGCCCAGCGTCGCCTTTTTCTGGTAGGCGGCAATTGCCTGGTCGGGACGGCTCTGCTCGCGATAGACCTGGGCGAGGCGATCAAGGATGAGGGAGTAGTTGCTCTTTTCCTGGTCGGAGTACTGGCCGCTGGGATGTTCCGTGGCCGAGGCCAGCTCGCTGTAATCTTTCACGGAATCGTCGAGGTGGCCGAGGGCGTCGTCGATGGTCGCTTCCTGAAATTCGTACTCAAGGTTATCCGGCGCCTGTTCGCGCGCCTTCTTAATCGCGGCCAGAGCATCGTTGAAATTGCCGTTGTCCTCTTCGATTTCGGAGATCTGGCCCCAGGCTTCAGGGTCGGTAGGATCGCCGGCGGCAATATCCTTCCACGCGGTAAGCGCGGCGTCGTTCTGGTTCAGGGCCATCAGGTCGCGGGCGAGGGCGCGCTCCACGTCAAGATTGTCAGGCTCAAGGTCGAGGGCCTTTCTGTAGGCCGTTACCGCGTCCTTCGTGTCTTTGGTCTGGTCGTAGGTGGATCCGAGCTGAAATTCGGTGCGGGGCGTCTGATCGTCGTCGGGGAGGGACTGAAGGACCTGGATAGCCTTTTTGGTGTCGCCCAGGTCGGTATAGAAGCGGTTGGCGATCAGCGCGGCCTCTTCCGAGCCGGGATCGATGCGCTGCGCCGCGGCGATCTGAGCATCGGCCTGCGCGGAGTCGTGATCGGCGGCATAGAGGCGAGCCAGCATGAGGTGATCGTCGACGCTGTCCGGCTGGAGCTGGACGATTTTCTCGTACTCAGCGATGGCCAGTTTGAGCATCTGGCCGGATACATCGCCCTGTTGATCGTCGCTCAGCGAGCGCAGATAGACTTCGGCGAGAAGCCGGTGCGCATCCAGATCGTTGGGGTCCTGCTTAATTCGATCCTGCGCCGCAACGATAGCCTCGCGAATGTGCCCAGTCCGGAAATAGAGCTCGGCCAGATGGCTGTTCAGGTACTTTGACGTGGGGTCGTCGTTCAGCGCCATCTTGTACTCTTCAATCGCGCGCGTAGCGTACTCGCTGCGGCCGTAGTTCGCCGCCATCTCCTCGTACTCGTGCGCCATCATGTAGTGGTAATACGCATTCCCGAGGTCGGCAGCAGACTCGCCGGAATTTTTGCCGGCAGCCGGAGCCTGGGGGCCCGGGGAGGGGGCAGGAGCGGGGGTCTGAGCCGATAATCCTGAAGCCAGCGCCAGCGCGGCAACCATGCAGAGCGGCGAGAGACGGTACGAGAGGTTCTTCATGAATAGGAAACTTCCTGTTCCGGACACCTTCACCGGGCTCCGAAGGCAGCCAGGCTGCAAGCATCAAACGGCCGCCCGGAAGAGGGATCGACCGTACTTCCTAGGACGATTGTAACCCGCTGGGGGATGCAGAGAATGGCTGGTTACCGCCAAATCCAGGGCGGTTGGCGCCCCTGTATTCGCGACAAAGGGGCGCCGGCTCAGGATTCGCGCCGGGTGCGATCGAGCAGAGCAAAGAGGATCACGGCGAAGAGCGAGTTTGCGGCGGCGCGGATGATCTCATGCACCCAGTGCCAGGCGAAGGGCTGGCCGAGCATACGTCGCTCCAGGAGCCACAACATGCCCGTCTGGGCGAGGGTGAAGGCAAATGTCAGGAGCACGCGGCTGCCATGGTTTTCGGTATCAACGCGAACGCCCAGCGAGGCCGCCAGGTATCCGATGACTGCCTTGGTAATGCCGAAGATGCCGAGCGGGTGGTGGGTGAGGGCGTCCTGAGCGATGCCGACGATGGCGCCCACCACTGTGGCGCTCATCGGCTCGCGCATCGATATGCCGTAATAGATGGTGATCAGGAGCGGGAGATCAATGAGATCGAAGCTGGTAAAGTGCAGCGACAGAAAGGACTGCAGACCGAGAGCGAGTAACGGGGCGAGGATGTAGACCAGAGGCGGAAAGGAACGGCTACCAGCCTCGTGCCGCGACGACGCGATCAGGGCCATCAGTTCCCTCCCTGGGGCGTGGATCCGGACCCGGTTCCGGGGCTTCCCGGGGCGGGCTTGGCGGGATGCTGGGAGGCTGTGCCCTGATTGCGGGCGCCCGGTTTGGCGGTCTGAGGCGAAACAGAGCCGGACGAGCCGGAACCGGCGGTGGTCGCGGGGCGGGCGTGGCGATCGTCCGGAGCCGGGGGGCTGGCGGAGGGGTTGCTGCCGCCTGTCGGCTCGACCGCATTCGGGCTGATTGGCTGACCTGGCACCATATCGGCTGCCGGCGGCGTGGCTCCCATGGAGAAGCGGTCGGGATGCTCGGCCGGGGGCGGAGGAGGCGGGGTGGTGGGAAGTCCAGTGTCCGGGGAGGGCTGCTGGGCGGCGGTGCTTCCGGATGCAGCCGGTGCGGCATTCGGTTCGGAACGCGAGGGCAGCCGCTCCGCAAGAATATCGGCGGTCTTTTGTTCGGCCTGGCTGAGATCGTCCTGCATCTGGGACGGCATCTGCGATCCAGTGCTGGTGATGACCAGGACTTCCTCGAGACGGGAGAGGTTTGCGGCCGGTTTCACCTGAATGTTCACGAGCGTGCCTTCGGGCTCGGAGACGACCCGCTGGACGGACCCCACCGCCAGACCACGCGGGAAGATACCGTCGCCGCCGCTGGTGACGACCGGCTCACCCGGTTTGATCCGCTCGTCGGGAGAGACGTTGACGATCTGCGGCTGGCCCCAGCTGTCGCCGCGCAGAACCCCGCGAATGCGAGTATTCACGAGAATGACGCCGGCGCCGCTGGTGGCGTCGGAGATCTCCAGTACCTGACTGGTGTGGGCGAAAACGTCGCGGGTCTTGCCGACGATGCCGTCGGGAGTGATGACGGGCATATCCGGCCGGAGGCCTTCGTCGGCCCCCTTGTCGATGAAGAGGACGTGGGACTGCTCTGTGCCGGAGGTTCCGATGACCTGGGCGGCGATTGTTTTATAGATGTATTTCTCCTGAAAGCCGAGCAGCGCCTGAAGGCGCAGCCCCTGACGTGCATCCTCGGCGAGGGAATCCTCTTCGAGGCGCAACTGGCCGAGCTGCGTCTGCAGGTCCCGGTTCTGCTTTCGCACGTGAATGAGGTCGATGTAGCCGGACCAGACGCCGCGAATACTGTGGCCGGTCCAGCGAAAGAGGCGCTCCGGCGGGGTTACCATGCCGACCACCCAGGAGCGAATGAGCCGCACGCCGCCCTTGTCCGCCGGTCCCGGCCCGGGGGCGCGGACCTGCACGGCCAGGCCGATCACCTGCGCCAGGAGCACGGTAATCAGCACCAGAACGTTACGGTAACGGCTGAAGAACGATTCCATGAAATCAGGGCCCGCTCCAGCGAGCGCGGCGCGCCACCAGCTTCAGTCGATCTTGATCTTGCGCAGCAGACGGAAGTCGCTGAGCATTTTGCCGGTGCCCAGCACCACGCTGGCCAGCGGATCGTCAGCAATGGAGACAGGCAGGCCGGTTTCCTCGCGAATGCGCTTATCGAGGTTCCTGATGAGCGCGCCGCCTCCGGTGAGCACGATTCCGCGGTCGCTGATGTCGGCGCTCAGTTCGGGCGGCGTCCGCTCCAGGGCCACACGGATGGCGTTGAGAATGGTGGCGATGGACTCGCCGAGAGCCTCGCGGATTTCGCCATCGTCGATGGTGATGGTCTTGGGCACGCCTTCGATCAGGTTGCGGCCCTTGATCTCCATGGTCACCGGCTTGTCGAGGGGGTAGGCGGAACCGATGTCCATCTTGATCTGCTCGGCGGTGCGCTCGCCGATGAGCAGATTGTATTTCCGCTTGAGGTAATTCATGATGGCTTCGTCCATCTGGTTGCCGGCCATGCGGACCGACCGCGAATAGACGATGCCGGAGAGCGAAATCACGGCGATATCGGTGGTACCGCCGCCGATGTCGACGACCATGTTGCCGCTGGGCTCGGTGATGGGCAGGCCGGCGCCAATGGCCGCCACCATCGCCTGCTCGACGAGGAAGACTTCGCTCGCCTTGGCGCGGTAGGCGGAGTCCTCGACGGCGCGCTTTTCCACCTGGGTGATCTCAGAAGGGACACCGATGACGATGCGCGGATGAACGAGCATCTTGCGGTTGTGCGCCTTCTGAATGAAGTAGTTCAGCATCTTCTCGGTGACTTTAAAGTCCGCGATGACGCCGTCCTTCATCGGCTTGATGGCCACGATATTGCCGGGCGTGCGGCCCAGCATCTCCTTGGCTTCCTTGCCGACCGCCTCAACTTCGCCGGTGTTTTTGTTGATGGCAACGATGGAGGGCTCGTTGACGACAATGCCCTTGTTGGCCGCGAAGACGAGGGTGTTGGCGGTGCCTAAGTCGATGGCGAGATCGTTAGAGAAGACACTAAACAACGACCGCAAACCGTGCGATCGTGACGAGCGCGGCTGAAAACCATTCGATGACATGGAGGAAATTACTAATCCGAGAGGAACTCGCTTCTATTGTAAGGCCTGTGGGGCGCCGCGGCACGTCTTTCTGGCATGTGCCGGGAGTGTCACCTTTGGGTGACTACCGCTGGTTCAGGGTATTCTGAGATGTTTGCTTCCGAGGAGATACCCCGCGTGTCCGTTCAGGTTTACAAGAATCTCATTGGCGGCCGGTGGGTGCCCGCGCGCACCGGCAAGACCTTCCACAACGTGAATCCCGCCCGCAAGGACGACATCGTCGGGGAATTTCAGGCCTCCGGCCCTGAGGATGTCAACGATGCCGTGGCCGCGGCCACCGAAGCCTTCAAGACCTGGCGGCTGACGCCGGCGCCCCAGCGCGGCGAAATTCTGAACCGCACCGGGCAGATCCTCCGCGAGCGCAAGGAGCAGTACGCCCGCGATATGACGCGGGAAATGGGCAAAGTTCTGGCGGAAACGCGGGGTGACGTGCAGGAAGCGATCGACTGCGCGTTTTATATGGCCGGGGAGGGACGGCGCCTCTTCGGCCATACCACGCCGTCGGAATTGCGCAACAAGTTCGCCATGTGCGTCCGGATGCCGGTGGGCGTTTGCGGAATGATCACGCCATGGAACTTCCCCATGGCCATCCCTTCGTGGAAACTGCTGGCGGCTCTGATCTGCGGCAACACGTGCGTAATCAAGCCGGCGCAGGATACGCCGCTGTCGACTTTAAACCTGGTGCAGGCGCTGGTGGATGCGGGACTACCCGAGGGAGTAGTAAACATCGTGACCGGATCGGGCTCTCAGGTGGGGTCGCCGCTGGTGGAGCATCCGAGCGTAGCCGCGATTTCCTTTACAGGTTCGTCGGAAGTGGGGCGGCAGGTGGGGATGTCGGCGGCCGGGCATTACAAGCCGTGCTCGCTGGAAATGGGCGGCAAGAACGCGATGATTGTGATGGATGACGCCAATCTCGAACTCGCGCTGGATGGGGCGCTGTGGGGCGCGTTTGGGACGACCGGGCAACGCTGCACGGCGACCAGCCGCATCATCGTGCACCGCGCGGTGGCGAAGGAATTCACGGAGAAGCTGGTGGAGCGCGCCAGGGCGGTGAAGGTCGGAGACGGACTGGATGAATCGGTACAGATGGGACCGCAGGTGAATCACTCGCAAATCGAGACCTCAGCGCGGTATTGCGAGATCGCGAAGAATGAGGGGGCGAAAATTCTGACCGGCGGACACGCGCTCACCGAAGGAGCTTTCGCCCAGGGACACTTTTTCGAGGCCACCGTGGTGGGCGGCGTGAAGCCTGGCATGCGGATTGCCCAGGAAGAGGTTTTTGGGCCGGTGGTCAGCATGCTGGAATGCGCGAGCTTTGACGAAGCCATCGAGATCGCCAACGGAATCCAGTTCGGCTTGTCGACGGCGCTCTACTCGCGCGACGTCAACCGGGCTTTCCGCGCCATGCGGGATTTGGAAGCGGGCATCACATACATCAACGCTCCGACCATCGGCGCGGAAGTGCATTTGCCTTTCGGCGGGGTGAAGCAGACGGGCAACGGCCATCGCGAAGGCGGGATCGGCGCGCTGGAATTTTTCACGACGTGGAAATCCGTGTACGTGGATTACTCCGACAAGCTGCAGAGGGCGCAGATCGACACTGAAGAGTAAGTCGCGGCGGAGCTCCGTAATCGACAGGGTACCTTTTTTTCTTTGCGCGTTGGTCGCATTGACACAGCGAGGCGCGCTTGTTCTAGCATGAGGACTGGTTTTCTGTGCGTTGCGCAGCGCGCGGTCGCAGTTGTGATTTCTGCGCAATTGCGGATGATGCAACGGACCAACGCTGGTAACGACTTCTTCAAATCAAAGTCCAAGTCTTCAGTCAGACATGATTACTGTTCAGGACCTGACCAAGAGGTACGCACGCACCACCGCCGTCGACCACATCTCCTTTGAAGTAACCAAAGGCCAGATCGTCGGATTTCTCGGCCCAAACGGCGCCGGCAAAACCACCACCATGCGCATGCTGACGTGCTTTTTTCCGCCGTCGGCGGGCACCGCCACGGTTGCGGGCTTCGATATCTTCACGCAGCCGCTGGAGGTGAGAAAGCACATCGGCTATCTGCCCGAGTCTCCGCCGCTGTATCTGGAGATGGAGACGATCGAGTATCTGCGCTTTGTGGGCAGGCTGAAGGGTCTGGCCGGGGCGGAACTGGAGAAGCGCTTGGCCTTCGTGTGCGATCGGTGCGCCATTGGCGACGTGAAAAAGAAGCTGTTGGGCAAGCTCTCCAAGGGTTATCGGCAGAGGGTCGGGCTGGCGCAGGCGATCATTCACAATCCCGATGTGCTGATCCTGGACGAGCCCACGTCCGGGCTGGATCCAAGGCAGATCAACGAGACCCGCGACCTGATCAAAAGCCTGGCCGGCGACCACACGATCATTCTGAGCACGCACATCCTGCCGGAAGTGGAGCAGACCTGCGAGCAGGTGATCATCATCAACAAAGGCAAGCTGGCTGCGACTGACTCAGTGCATAATCTCCAGGCGCGGGCCCGCGGTGCAGAGACGATGCTGCTGGAGGTAGCGGCACGCGTGGGCGAACTGAACGCTTCGCTGGTGCTGGAGCGGCTGGAGAAGCTGCCTGGCGTAAGCCGGGTGCTGGAGAAAGAAGGCCGCGGCACGAGCACGGTGTTTGAAGTGGAGAGCGACAAGGGACGGCTGGTCCGCGGCGATCTGGCTCGCGCCGTGGTCGAGGCCGGGTGGGACCTGAACGAGATGCGGCCCGCAGCCCTGAGCCTGGAGGAGATTTTCCTGCAGCTCACGGGCAGCAATGCCGCACCCGCAACCCCTGCGCCTCCGGAGAGCGCCGCATGAAGAACGCCTGGATTATCTGTCGCCGCGAACTGAACAGTTATTTCGCCTCCCCGATCGCCTGGCTGTTGGTTACCATGTACAGCCTGATCTTCGGGTTTTTCTTCTGGAATTACCTCGGGCACTTCGCCATGGAAGCCCTGGAGATGCAGATGCTGGGCCAGGCGGGCCCGGTGAACGTGAATGAGGAGATCATTCGTCCGCTGATCGCGAACGCGAGCTTCCTGGGAATCTTCTTTATTCCGCTGATCTCGATGCGCCTGTTCGCGGAAGAGAAGCGCAACGGGACGATTGAACTGCTGGCCACGTCGCCGGTGCGCGATGGCGAGATCATCGTGGGCAAGTGGGCGGCGGCAACGATTCTGTACTGCTGGCTTCTGCTCTATGGATTTCTCAGCTTCATCTTTCTTTTCATGTACGGCCATCCCGACTGGAAGCCGATGGCGATTGGATTTCTCGGGCTGTTCCTGCAGGGCGCGGCGCTGCTGGCGATCGGGACCTTTATCTCCTCGCTGACGCGCAACCAGATTGTCGCAGCCGCGGGCACGTTTGCAGCGTGCCTGATGCTGTGGGTCTTCTCCTGGGTGAGCAGTTATAACTCGGCAACGTGGGCCGCAGTGCTCTCTTATCTCTCGATCATCACTCACTTCGAATCCTTCGGCCGGGGAGTGCTGGAGTCGAAAGACGCGGTCTATTACGTGAGCGTGATCTTTCTCGGGCTCTTTTTCACCGCGCGCTCGATGGAATCCCTGCGCTGGAGGTCATAACCGGGAATGGCAAGTCAGTGGCTGAAGGCGAGACAGACCAAATATGCGGCGTTTGCGACTACCTACATCGTAGTAGTGCTGGCGGTAGTGGTGGTGGCCAACGTTCTCGCCAACCGATACAGCAAGCAATACGATGCGACCTCGAACAAGCGGTACAGCCTCTCGGAGGAAACGCATAAGATTGTCGGCGGGCTGACCCAGGACGCGACTATCACGTACTTCAACGTGAGCACGCGCTTCGCGCAGGGCAAGGATCTGCTGGACGAGTATGCGAGCCTCTCGCCGAAAGTGAAAGTGGACTACGTCGACCCGGAAAAGGACCCGGAATCTGCGCGCGAATACGGCATCGAGACGATGCCAGCAGTGACCGTGACTCTGGACGGCCGCACCGAGAAGGCCAGCGACATCAGCGAGGAAGGCGTTACTGGCGCGTTCATCCGCGACATCAAGGGCAACACGCGCACGGTGTGTTTCGTGACCGGCAGCGGCGAGCACCAGCTTGACGACAGCACTCCGAGCGGCCTGACCGATCTGAAGACGCTGCTGGGCCGAGACAGCTACGAGACGAAGACCATTAACCTGGTTGAGAGCGACCAGATTCCCTCCGATTGCACGGCCACGGTAGTTGCGGGACCTGTTGGCAACTATGAGCAACCGGAAGTCAACGCCATCAGGACCTATGTGGAGAACGGCGGGCGGGCAATGTTCCTGCTGGATCCGCCGCTGCAGATGGGGCCGAACGCCATCGCGGGCAACGACGCGCTGACTTCCCTGCTGGCGAGCTGGGGTGTGACGATGGACAAGGATCTGGTGCTCGACCTGAACCCCATTGGTCAGATCCTCGGACTTGGTCCGCAGGTGTCCCTGGTAACGCGCTACACCTCGCAGCCAATCGTCGCGGAGATGAAGGGCTCGACGACCGGCTTCCCCATGTCGCGCTCGCTCACGGCAAAGAACGCCGATCACACGACGGTGCAGCCACTTTTCAACTCTTCGGATTCAAGCCTGGCGACGATGAATCTGAGTTCGCCGAAGGTGAGCGTAAGCGATCCGAACAACATCAAGGGACCGCTGACCCTGGCTGCGGCCGGGACTTACGACACCGGGAAGCCGAATGCGCAGGGGCGGTTCGTGGTGGTGGGCAGTTCGATCTGGGCCTCAAACCGCTTCCTGAGCTTCAACGGCAATGGCGATCTGGCGGCCAACGCGATCAACTGGCTGTGCTCGGATGAGGACCTCATTTCGATCCGCCCGAAGCCGCCGGAGAACCGTCCGATTACGATGACCGGCGGACAGATGGTGACAGTGCGAATCATCAGCCAGTTCGTGCTGCCGCTGATCGTGATCATTGCCGGAATTCTGGTGTGGTGGAAGCGGAGATAATGCGCGATTTCGGTCGAGCCCGGATGGAAGCTTTGCTATGAAGTTTCGCGGTCTTCTTGCAGCCGTGGTTGTCCTGCTGGCGCTGGGCGGGGTGCTTTACTGGTCCAATCACCGGAAGCCGGCGAACCCGGCAAACTCCGCTAGGCCGCCCATTTTGAAGGTTCAGGCAGCAGCGGTGACGGGGCTCACTCTGAAGCCGAATGGCGGGCAAACGATCGTGCTCGCGAAGTCCGGCCCGCATACCTGGCAGATTCAGGCGCCGGGGCAGTATCCCGCAAACGCTACGGCGGTTACCGGCATGATCTCGACGCTCGGCGAGATGCGGTCGGAGCGAGTGATCGAAGAAAAGCCGACCGACCTTTCTCGTTACGGGCTCAGCCAGCCCTCCTTTCAGCTCGACTTCACAGAGAATCATCAGACCCGCGAGGTGTCGTTTGGCGACAACAGCCCCACCGGCGGAGGTGTGTACGTAACGGTGGCCGGCGATCCGCGGGTGTATATGACGCCCAGTTGGGTAAGGGGCGATCTGAACAAATCGCTCGACGCTCTGCGAGACAAGCGGGTGATGCCTGTCCCCGCGGCGACGGTAGTGCGCTTCGATCTGATACGGAACGGACAAACCATCGAATTTGCGCGCGTTGGCAACGGCTGGCAGATCCAGAAGCCGCAGACCTATCGCACGGACACGTTCCAAGTCGACGATCTGCTGGATCAGGTGACAGGGGCACAGTGGGATCCCGGCATCGATCCCGCCCAGGCGGAGCAGGCATTCGCGCATGCCAAGCCGTACGCGTCGGTGAAGCTGATGGGCAGCACCGGCGAACAGACGCTCGAAGTGCGGCAGGATCACGATGACTACTACGCGAAGTCCAGCGCTGCACCGGGGACCTGGAAGGTGCAGGTTGCACTGGGCGAAGCGCTGGGCCGCACCGTGGACAGCTTCCGCAACAAGCAGCTCTTCGACTTTGCCTACGCGGAGCCGAATAAGCTGGAGGTTCACTCCGGGACGACGGCGCTGTTTCTGAACCGGGCGGGCAGCGACTGGTGGTCCGTCGGCACGAAGATGGACAGCGACAGCATTGAGGACCTGGCCTCTGCGCTGCGCTCGCTGGCGGCGACGAAATTTGTCGATTCCGGATTCACCGCGCCCGATATTCGCGTCACGGTGACCTCGGGCGGTGGCAAGCAGGTGGAGACGGTGGAGATCCAGAAAACGAAGGATGGCGGAATTGCCAGGCGTGCAGACGGGCCGACGCTGTACGCGATTGACGCGGACACCATGAGCATGCTCGAGGGCGCCATCAGCGGCGTGAAACCGGCAAAAGCCGCCACGCCTGTGAAGAAATAGGCGAGTTTACAAGGATCGACGGCTCGCGAGCACCATCGTCCAGCAACCGGCAACGACGAGCAGAAGCGAAGCAAAGGCCGAGACCAGCACCGCGGTTCGGAAAGCCGGCAGCGGATGCAACGAGCCGGCCTGGAATAACAGCCAGCCGGCGGCGATTACAGCACAGACCAGTCCGAGCGCCTGCATGATGCGCAACGGGCGCTCGGCGCGTTCGACCGCCAGCCGGCGTTTGCGGCGCTCGGCTCGCAGCCAGATCACCGAGGACGGCGGAACCGGGTGGCTCTCGGTGATCTTTGCGGAGTAGCCGCGCAGGGCCTCGCGCAGGGTCTCATCGGAACGATTCATCGCAGCTCTCCTCGTGCGCTCAGAAACTGCTTTGCCCGGCTCCGTGCGCGAAAGAGCAGCGTGCGCACGCTCAGGCGGCCGAGTCCGGTAGCCGCAGCAATCTCGGCGTGATCCATGCCCTCCACGTAGGCCAGCCACAGCAACTGGCGCTCTCTGGGATTGAGATGCTCCAGCATCGCCCGCACATCTATCGAGGCGTCCAGATCAGTGATGGCTCCCGCTTCGGCCGGCTCATCGAACGCGCGGCCTTCGCCGGAACGCCAGCGGTCGCGGAGCAGATTGGTTGCGATCCGGAAGAGATAGCGGCGTAAGGCGTCTGCATCCATACCCGATTTTCCCTGCACGAGAAGCCGGCAGAAGGTCTCCTGCAGCAGGTCGTCGGCGATGTCGCGGAGCGCCGTAGAGGCGGTCAGGTATCCCAGGATCGGGCCGGCGTTGGCGTCGTAGATGCGCTGAAACTCAGCCTCGCTGAAAGCCATGGCAGACGAATCCGCGGGCGCGCCGTCAAGCGCACCCGCGAGTGCTGCGCCACCCGTTTCAGCCGCGGTTTGCATGGTCCATGAGACCAAGCCGCCGGGAGACAAACAGGCTGGCGGCCGCGGCAAAGAGAAACCCGAGTCCAAGGCCAATCGCTCCTGTGCCAAAGATGATAAATCCTTCGTTCATGTCGTCCACGTGGTGGTGCAGGACGAGCATGGAGATCCCGAAACAGAGAAGGACGATGCCCGCCTGGAGTCCGAAGAGGATGCGGTTAAAAGGCGCTTCGACGTGAGTTTCCTCCACGGTGATCGACTCGAGAAAGCGGCGTCCGGTATCGCTGCTGGCCAGCGTCACCAGCGACTCGGAGGAATCGATGCGTTGCAGAATCTTTTCCTGGAGGCCGGCCCGCGCTCTGGCGATCAGATAGCGCCGGACCGTCGTGAAGATGACCCAAATGATCCAGCAGAAAGTAAAGGCAACAATGGCATCCTGTGCTATGTCCCAAAATCTCATTGCGTTTCCCCCAGGGCTGAATTCATGCCGCTTCACCCTCTATAACGCGTGGGAGGCGATTTGGTTGACAGCGCGAGCGAAAGTTCCTCGATAATGGCGGCGAGTGGGCGATACCCGAATTCCGTACACTGGAGCTTCATCCTCGCACCGGAAGGCAAAATGACCACGACCGACCCTCGCTCCGCACTGCTCGATCTGCTCGCCCTCATGTCGTTTCGCCTCGGCAACTTCACATTGTCTTCGGGCGCGAAGAGCGATTACTACATCGATTGCCGCACGACGACGCTCCACGCGGAAGGCGCACGGCTGACGGGGCTGGCAATCCTCGATCTGCTGCGGGAGCACGATCTTCATCCTGGCGCGGTCGGCGGGCTGACGATGGGGGCCGATCCAGTGGTCTCAGCCGTGGCCATCGCGAGCGCTGCGCGGGCGCAGCAGGATCGCGCCGCGGGGCTGATCCACGGATTCCTGGTTCGCAAAGCGGAGAAGGCCCACGGGACAGGGCGGCGCATCGAGGGCTTTTGCGAGGCGGGCACGCCGGTGCTGATTGTCGACGACGTGTGCACGACGGGTGCTTCGACCATCACCGCCATCGAAGCGGCACGGGAAGCCGGCATGCGGGTGATCGCAGCAGTTTGTCTGGTGGAGCGTGAGGAAGCTCGAGGACGCGCGGCGCTGGAGGCTGCGTGCGAGGGCGCGCCGTTCCTGAGCCTCTACACGGCGAACGATGTGCGCGCGGCGCATGTGCGCCAGATTGAGTCATAACTCCAAAGGGAAAGGGCGCATGCCGGTTCGCATGCGCCCTCGCTACGACCCTGGGAGAAAGCTTACTGTGCCGAAGGAGTTCCGTTTGCCGGAGCGGTCAGCTGCCCGGTCTGCTGGGGAGCGTTGGCGCCAGCCTGATTGCTGAGCAGCTGAATTTCCACGCGGCGGTTTTTGGCGCGGCCAGCAGCAGTGTTGTTGCTCGCCACTTCTTCATCCTTGCCCAGCCCCACGAGATAGAACTTGTGCGCAGGAATGTTGTACTTCGAGGCGAGGTACTGAACCACTGTCATGGCACGGCGATCGCTGAGGGCATAGTTGTACTGCTTTGAGCCGACGGAATCGGTGCCGCCGGTGACCTCAAGAATGTAGCTCTTCGTGCCGGAGAGCTGGGTGCCAAACTGGTCGAGGTCCTGCTTATCGGCGCGGGTGAGGTTGCTTCTGTTAAAGCCAAAGTTCACAGAGACAACCGCAACCTGCTGATAATTCTCAAGATTGGAGATCACGCCTTCGAGTGAATCGGCGCGATTGACGGCATCCTGGGCGGACTGCTGAGCACCGTTGGCGGCCTGCTGAGCGTTCTGTGCCGACTGTTGGGCCTGATTGGCAGAGTTCTGCGCGTTCTGAATTCCCTGCTGCGCACGGGCGTCGGTGTCGCGGATGTCGCGCTGCGTGTTCGCGGTGGCTTCGTCCAGCTCGTTCGTCTGCTGAATCACTGGGGTGGTCTGGCTGCGGGCGTAATTCTTGGTCGTGCAGCCCGTGGTCATCAACAATGCAAGAGCCGCCGCGGCCGAGGCTGCCGCGTAGCCGGATATGCGGGTCATGGTGTAGCTCCGTTTATTGTTAGTTCTTCTTTTGTGGGGAGAACGTGCTTCCCCTTGTTCAGCCAATACGATGCACCCGCAGGACCAAACCGCCTGATTCCTGTAACTAGCTGATCAAAAACAGGTTGCCGCAGGTATATTGGCTCTGCTTGGCGTGAAACGAGTACTTTTTACCTGGCCAGGAGCCGGTTTCCAGCCAAAAATCCGTCTTTCAACGAACCTCTAAAATAGGAAAAGCCATGGATTTGCAGGAGAAGATACGTACTTTGCCGACTCGGCCCGGTGTGTATCTCTACCGCAATGCCGACGGCGAGGTGATTTACGTCGGGAAGGCCAAGAATCTCCGGTCCCGGGTGCGGTCGTACCTGCTGGAGGCAAATCAGGCCAACGCCAAGACCGGCTCGCTGATGCGCGACGCGGTCGATGTCGAATACATCCTGGTCGACAACGAACATGAGGCGCTGGCGCTCGAGAACAACCTCATCAAGCAGCGGAAGCCGCGCTTCAACATTCTGCTGCGAGATGACAAGACCTACCCGTACGTGAAGCTGACGCTGGCGGATCGCTATCCGAAAGTATTTGTGACGCGGCGGCTGCGGCGCGACGGGAGTGCGTACTACGGGCCATATTTCCCTGGAAATTTGGCCTATCGCGTGGCTGAGCTGATCCACAGGGGGTTCCTGCTGCCAAGCTGCAAAGTTGATTTGTCGCGGGACCACCCGCGGCCGTGCCTGCAGTACTACATCCACCGCTGCCTGGGGCCGTGCGTGCGCGGATTGACGACACCTGAGGCCTACGCTGAGGCGGTACGCGACGCACAGATGTTCCTGGAGGGGCGGACGGCGGATCTGAACCGGTCGCTGCATGAGCGCATGGCGCAGGCGGCGGCGGCGGAGCAGTACGAATTGGCGGCACGGTATCGGGATCTGCTGGTGACGATCGATCAGCTTCAGGAGAAGCAGCGAATCGCATCGGCGGAGTCGGATGATGCCGACGTTTTCGGCTTCCACTACGAGAACGGAATGATCGCCGTCAATCTGTTCCACATGCGGGCGGGCAAGATCGTCGACCGGCGGGAGTTTTTCTGGGAGGACCTGCCGGACTTTGTGGGCGAGATCGGCGAGGTAGATGAGGCAAGCGCGGCCACCGAGGAGACGGTCGCGGCGTTCGAGCCGGGCGCGTTCTTCTCTGCCCTTCTGAAGCAGCTGTACATCGACCAACCGTACGTGCCGGCGGCGATCTATCTGCCGGTGGACTTCGCGGATCGGGGCACGCTGGCCGCGCTGCTGGCGCAACAGACACATCACAGGGTGGAACTGGCGGCGCCGCAACGCGGGGAGAAGCGATCGCTGGTGGATCTGGCCGGGCAAAATGCGAAGCAGTCGTACGATCAGCGCTTCCGCGTACTGCAGCCGAGCCGCAAGGCAGTGCAGGAGGCTTTGCAGGACGCGCTGACGCTGGAAGAGCCTCCGCAGCGAATTGAATGCTTCGACATCTCGCACATTCAGGGCGCGGAGACGGTGGCATCGATGGTCGTGTGGCAGGACGGCGAGATGAACAAGTCCGCGTATCGTAAGTTCCGGATCAAGACTGTCGAAGGCGTCGACGATTTTGCAGCGATGCGGGAGGTGATCACGCGGCGGTATCGGCGGTGCGCGCCCGGCGAGGACCCGGAAGGAACCAGCGAATCGCTCCCCAGCCTGATCCTGATCGACGGAGGACTGGGGCAATTGCACGCCGCAGCGCAGGCGCTGGAGAGCCTGGGCATTGTCGCGCAACCGCTGGCGTCGATTGCGAAGCGCGAAGAGGTCATCTACCTCTACGGGCAGGAAGACGAGCCGATTGTGCTGGACCGGCGGTCGCCGGTGCTGCACCTGGTCCAGCGGATTCGGGACGAGTCGCACCGGTTCGCCATTGCGTATCACCGCAAGCGGCGCGAGATGAGAGACCGGAATTCAGAACTGCTGGAGATTCCGGGAGTGGGAGCGAGGACACGGCAGCGGCTGCTCGAGCACTTCGGGAGCATGCGGTCGGTGTCGGATGCAACTCTGGAGGCGCTGGCGGCGGTGGTGCCCCCGAAGACAGCGGAGGCGATCCACGCGCACTTTCATTCCGCCTCGGACGCCGCGGCTTCTCTGCCGATTGCCGGTTCATAAGCAGCGTCACCGGTGCTCGTTGCTTCGCGACTATAGCGTTTCGCGTTCTCGCGCCATGATGCTGAACGGAAAGATCTCCTGAGCGCGGGCGAGCATCGCATCGAGGAAGTCGTCGTCGTGCGCGGGGTCGTGATGGAAGAGGGCAAGGCGTTCGACACCCGCGTCGCGAGCGATCTGGGCGGCGTGGGCAAAGCTGCTGTGGCCCCAGCCGATTTTGCCCGCGTGTTCCTCGGGGGTGTACTGCGCGTCCATGACGAGAAGGCGTGCCCCCTGGGCAGCGCGCCGGATTCCATCGTCGACGTCCTGCTGCAGGCCACATTCATGGTCGGAGGCATGAACGATGGCGCCGGCGCCACCTTCCAGACGATACCCGGCAGCTCCCTGGGGATGGCAGAGCGGGAAGCATTCGATGCGCAGGCCGGCGGCCTCGAATGGTTCGCCACTGCGGACGGAGCGGAATTGAACCCGAGCAGGGACCTCATCGAGCGGCAGCGGAAAGAAGGGATGGTCCATCTGGATTCGGAGGCAACGGCGCAGCTCATCTTCAGGACGGCGGGCCCAGAAGACCACCTCAAAACGGGGATTGAAGAGCGGGGCGAAATAGGGCAGGCCCTGGATGTGGTCCCAGTGGAAATGGGTGAAAAGAATATTGATTTTGTCCGCCGCACCGGCGAGGAGCTGATCGCCCAGCTCACGGGCGCCGCTGCCGCAATCGATCAGGAGGGCCTGTTCGGGATCAGGCGTGCCGATTTCGAGGCAGGTGGTGTTGCCGCCGTAACGCAGACGATTGGCCTGCGGAGTCGGCAGCGAGCCGCGCACGCCGCGGAATGTCAGGTTCATGGAAACTCCGCCACAAATCAATCAACACAGCTGGAATGGGGAGCCGGTGAATCAGAGGAAACTCGTGGAGGCGCGGGTCGGAATCGAACCGACGCATAAAGGTTTTGCAGACCTCTCCCTTACCACTTGGGTACCGCGCCCTGAACAGGAAATGATAATCCAGAAGGGGAACCGGGGGCAGCAGGCTGGAGCGGGAGACGGGACTTGAACCCGCGACCCTCGCCTTGGCAAGGCGATGCTCTACCACTGAGCTACTCCCGCACGGTTCCACCTGAGTATATCGGCCCGGTGAAAACAGGTCAATGCAGACGGAGCAGGCGGGGCAATCAGTAGGCCGCGATCACGCCATCGATGGAGAGCGCGCCTGCACCTTTGATAAAAATCAGCAACGCGAGGACAAGCAGGGTGAGGGATACGCCCGGACAGCGAAGGCGCGCAATCGGCGCGGCTCGACTAAAATGATGAAGGAGCGTTTCTTTTCAAAGCGGAAGGGGTTGCGGCGATCCGTCGCGACGGCCGCCAAAGGATCATCTTGAGCGCGAACTTTCTTACCAGGATATTTGGGACCAGCAACGAACGGGTGGTGAAGCGCCTGCTCCCGAACGTGCACACAATCAATGCGCTGGAGCCGCAGGTTCAGGCGCTGACGGACGAACAGCTGCGGGCCAAGACAGTGGAATTCAGGGCGCGGGTCGCCGCAGAGCTCGAAGGGATCACGGAAGAGGAAGCTCGCGTGGCGGCGGAGAAGCAGGCGCTGGACGACCTGCTGCCGGAGGCGTTTGCGGTCGTCCGCGAAGCGGGGTGGCGGGCTGTCAACATGCGGCACTTCGACGTGCAGCTGGTGGGCGGCATGGTGCTGCACCAGGGCAAGATTGCCGAAATGAAGACCGGCGAAGGCAAAACGCTGGTGGCCACGCTGCCCGTGTACCTGAACGCGCTGGCCGGGCACGGCGTTCACGTGGTCACGGTGAACGACTATCTGGCCAAACGCGATGCCGAGTGGATGGGCAAGATCTACGAGTTCCTGGGTTTGACGGTCGGCGTAATCGTGCACGATCTGGACGACAACCAGAGGCGCAAGGCGTATGGCGCGGACATCACCTATGGAACGAACAACGAGTTTGGGTTCGACTACCTGCGCGACAACATGAAGTTCGAGCTGGCGGACTGCGTGCAGCGCGGGCACTATTTCTCGATTGTGGACGAGGTGGACTCGATCCTGATCGACGAAGCGCGAACGCCGCTGATCATCTCCGGTCCGACCGACCAGACGACGGACAAGTACGCGCGGGTGAACCGGATCATTCCGTCGCTGGAGCAGGGCGAGGAGATCGAGAAGAGCATCGAAGAAAAGATCCTGACCGGCGATTACGTGGTGGATGAGAAGCACAAGACCATCAGCGTGACGGACGAGGGGTGGGAAAAGATCGAGAAGCTTCTCGGGATCGGGAACATTGCGGACCCGGAGAATTGGGACCTGAAGCATCACGTCGAGACAGCCATCAAGGCGCACACGCTGTACAAGCGGGATGTGCAGTATGTGGTAAAAGACGGCGAGGTGATCATCGTCGACGAGTTCACGGGGCGGCTGATGCCGGGGCGGCGGTGGTCGGATGGGCTGCACCAGGCGGTCGAGGCCAAGGAGGGCGTGAACATCCGGCGCGAGGATCAGACCCTGGCGACGATCACGTTCCAGAACTATTTCCGCCTCTACAAGAAGCTGGCGGGCATGACGGGCACCGCCGAGACCGAGGCATCGGAGTTCGGAGAGATCTACAAGCTCGACATTGTAGTGATCCCCACGAACCGGCCGCTGCTGCGCATTGAGAATGCGGATGTGGTGTTCCGCACGGCGAAGGAGAAGTATCACGCCGTAGCAGACGAGATTGCGACGCTGCACGAGAAACAGCAGCCGGTGCTGGTGGGCACCACCTCGATTGAAAAATCGGAGCTGTTGTCGCAGATCCTGGCGCGCAAGGGCGTGCGGCACGTGGTGCTGAACGCGAAGTATCACGAGCGCGAGGCGGAGATCGTGGCCCAGGCGGGACGGCTGGGGATGGTGACGATCGCGACCAACATGGCGGGCCGCGGCACCGATATTTTGCTGGGCGGGAACCCGGAATTTGTGGCGCGCCAGGAGCTGGTGAAGAAGGGGATGGCGCGGGCCATTTCGCCGGGTGAAGGGGCGATCAATCCGACGGCGCCGCCGGGGATGCTGCGCTTTTACTACGGGGGACAGGAGTACGAGACCTCCCAGGAGAACTGGGATCGCGTGTTCCAGGGCCACGCGGCGGTTGCGGGCGGGGAGCACGATCAGGTGATCGACGCCGGCGGGCTGTTCATCCTGGGCACGGAGCGGCACGAGTCACGGCGCATCGACAACCAGCTGCGCGGGCGCGCGGGA
>DATJQW010000040.1:0-22666 GCA_035505395.1 Acidobacteriaceae bacterium | reverse complement strand
TTCGAGCATCGCAACGTCGACGATCAGGTGCTGATGAAGTCCGATGGCTTCCCGACCTACCACCTGGCGAACGTGGTGGACGATCACCTGATGCAGATCAGCGATGTGATTCGGGCGGAGGAGTGGATTTCGTCGACGCCGAAACACGTGCTGCTCTACAAGTTTTTCGGATGGGAGGCGCCGCGCTTCTGGCACATGCCGCTGCTGCGCAACACAGATAAGAGCAAGATTTCGAAGCGAAAGAATCCGGTGTCGCTGGTGTATTACCGGCAGGCGGGATTTCTGCCCGAGGCGATGCTGAATTTTCTGGGGCTGATGGGCGGCGGGATGCCGGCGGATATCAACAACGCGACGGAGAAGTTCACGCTGGCGGAAATGCTGGAGCACTTCGACATCAAAAACATCCGGCTGGGAGGGCCGGTCTTCGACCTGACCAAGCTGCGCTGGCTGAACGGCGAGTATCTGCGGGCGATGACGCCGGACGAGTTCTACGCGGCGCTGCGCTCGACGGTGCTGAGCGATGCACACCTGAGCCAGATTGCGGCGCTGGTGCAGACGCGCGTGGAGACGCTGGCGGAGTTCGGGAACCTGACGCACTTCTTCTTCGCCGACGACGTGATGCCGGCGCCGGACGTGTTTCTGCCGAAGAAGCGGACGCCGGAGGAGACGCTGGAGTTTGCGGGCGAGCAATTGACGGTGCTGGAAGCGACGGACTGGACGCATGCGGCGCTGGAGCCGGCGCTGAAACAACTGGGCGAGGCGAAGGGCTGGAGCGTGAAGGAGAACTTCATGCTGCTGCGCGCGATCGTGACCGGGAGCACGATGAGCCCGCCGCTGATCGAGAGCGTGATCGTCTTCGGGAAGGCGCGGACGCTGGACCGGATGCGGCGGTTTATCGAGGCGCAGAGGAAGAAAGGCTAGCGGGTAGCGTTTAGCGGCTAGCGATCAGCGATCAGCGGTCAGCGGTCAGCGAGCAGCGATCAGGGTTCAGCGGCTAGCGGGTAGCGTTTAGCGTTTGGGGATCGGGACCGCGATTGTCATTGACTGGCCTTCAGTCCTGTTCTCTGATAACTGATAGCTGATCACTGTTTTCTTGCCGGGTCTGCGATGCGCGTCGTTCCGGTTGCGAAGAATCCGCTGGTGCTCTCCTATCTCGAGCTGCGGAGCGCCGTGGGGCTGATCGCGGTGGGGCTGCCGATCGCGTTGTTGCTATGGTCGGCGCTGGCATCGGGGCAGCATGCGCTGCCCATGTCGATCAGCGGCTACTACTACACGCCGATGCGCAATCTGCTGGTGGGGTGCCTGTGCGCCATCGGGTTCTTCAACCTGTGCGCGCGGGGCTACGAGTGGCGTGACGAGGTGGCGGGATTCGTCTCGGCGGTTTGCGCATTCGGAGCGGCATTCTGCCCGACGTTTCCGCCCGGTCCTGCGACCCGCCTGCAGCATCGGCTGGGCACTCTGCACAACTACTTCGCCGAGGTTTTCTTCATCACCCTGGCGCTCATGTGCCTGTTCCTCTTCCGCAGCACCGCGCGCAACCGCACCGTGACCCGCAACAAGCGGCGGCGCAACCTCGTGTACACGGTATGCGGAACGGTGATGGCGCTCGCCGGCGTGGTGGATTTCGTCTGCCACCGCATGCGGCCCATCCCGATGTGGGGCCCGGTGGGATCGATCTTCTGCTGCGAGCTGGTAGCGCTGGAAGCGTTTGGAGTGGCGTGGCTGGCGAAGGGGAAGACGCTGCGGATGGGGAAGAAAAGCGCGGCGCATGCAGCTGCGCCGAGCAAGCGGCTGACCGGGGTGTAGGGGGAATATCGCTCAAGACGAAGGCGCTGGCAACCGGGATGACCTTCGAGGAAGGTTCAGTCTCAAGCCAGCGGTGCCAAACCCTCCGAAGCGCAAAAAGCCCCGGCCGAAACCGGGGCTTTTTGTGCGGAGGGGCTGGCTGCAGATCAGGCTTCAGCGAATTCCATCTCCTGCTTTTCGTCGAGGCCGTGGCGGCGCAGCAGCGTGGGCAGGTTCTGCGAGAAGGCGCTGCGCGGCATCACCATGTCGCAGCCGGCTTCGATGGCCTTGGCTTTCAGATCGCCCTGCAGGTGCGAGAGGAATCCGATGACCGAGGTGCCGCGCTTGAGCTTCGCCTTGAGTTTGGGAATGAGGGTGAGCGGCTTGGCGGCGGTGTTGTTCAGGTCGAAGACGATCAGCGAGGGGCGCTCGTCTTCGGGCGCCGCGACGATTTTTGCGAGCGTCTCCGGCTCGTTCTTGACGAAGGCCACTTTGACGCCGACCTTGCGCGCGGTCTCGTTGATCTTCGCGAAGAAGAAGAGATCCTCGATGAAGAAGAAGATGCGGGTGGGCGCATCCTCGCGGACGGGCGGCGGCGCCGAGTCCCACGACGCGGCCTCGGCATAGTAGCCGTTGCCGTTCACGTTGCCGTTGCGGAACTCGATGGTGGAAGGAGGCGCATCGGCGATGTTGCCGTTGACGGCGCGGTAGCTGTGGTCCATGGGACCGACAAAGACGCGCTCGCGGCGCTGCTTGTTGCGGCGGCGGCCGCCTCCGCCCTGGCCGCCCTGGGGCTGGCCGTTGCTCCTGAAGAAGCGCTGCTGGCTGGAGGGCTGCGGTTTGGGCGGCTTCTGCTTGTGCTGGTGGGGCTGCGCCGGCGCGGGCTGCTGGCCCTGCGCCTGAGGCTGCTGCTGGCCGCCGGCATGGGCGCCGCCCTTGTTGCGCTTGCGGCGGCGGCGGCGGCGGCGGCCGCCTGGGAACTGTCCCTGATTTTGCGCTTGCGCGTCGTTGGAGGCCTGAACCTGGGGCGGAACTTCTGCCGGAGGCTGAGACTGATTCTGCTCTGATGTCATGCTTGCACTTCCTGGTGCGATTGATAGGTCCCTGGTCTTCCCCCGCCGCAATCGGCGAACGCCGGAGCGGCGGGACCACGAAAAAGGAATTCAGGAACGCGTATTAGGTCTGCGGCGTCTCGGGAAATAATGTGTCCTGTCCAGATCGTGCAGGGCCACCGCTGCCTGCCGGTCGCGGTGACGTCATCTCTGCGGTTTTCGAATCCAGCATTTCCTGAAACGCTATATAGTCAAGCTCCGGCGTTAACGTCCTCGATCCAGGCAGACGGATAGGGCCGGAAAGTTAAAGTTGCAGCAAGGCAGCGCCGGTCTGGCTCCCGGGAAAGCGGGTGAGCCGAGCGAGCGCCACGAAATGCTACGTCGATCAACGGAACGCAATCGAAATCGCCGTCCGATCCTGATTCACCATTCGCCACCGAATCTCCGCAGCCAGCAAAAGCCGATGGCGGGTTTCGGGGCCAATTCCAGACTCTCGAGAATGCGGCGAGCCTCGCCGGTACACAGCATGGCTTCAGCCGCTCGATGGGTAAGTCCAATACTACTCCGAGAGCGGAACACTGACAAGTATTTTGATGCAGGGCCGGGGTGAGGTGATGCAGGCCGCCGGACGGAAGGGGTTGCCGCTCCCGGGGCGGGACGGCCGGGAAAGCAAAAAGCCATCCGATGGACGGATGGCTTTTCGATGGCCAGTCACTGGCCTCCCTAAAATTCCCTTCCTCCTCGCGGTGTCCGGGATCTTGCATTCCGGCCGGGGCAAGACCTTATTTAAGGATGCTCTCGGCGGCCGGAATTCTCTGTCGCAGTGGCTCTTCTGTCGAGAGCCTGTGCGTCGCTGGCACTACGCATAAAGGCAATTCGCATGCCGTTTGAATTTCACAGTGAAATCAGCGACTTAGCTGGTCGGATGGGGTGGGGTTGATCCGGTTTCCCGTAGACCGTCGAGGGGGGGATTCCGTAAATCCATAAAGAGCGCCCGCGGTCAGCGCTGGCAGTGGGGACAGAAGTGGGTCCCGCGGCCCCCGAGCACGATGCGGCGGATGGGGGTTCCGCAGACACGGCACGGTTCGCCCTCGCGGGCATAAACGCAATGCTGGATCTGGAAAAAGCCCTCGGAGCCGTCGGCGTCCACGTAATCGGAGACGGAGGATCCGCCGGCGCGGATGGCGGCGCGAAGAACGGAGCGCAGGGCCAGCCGGAGGCGGTCGAGGCGAGGACGGGTGAGGCGGCCGGCAGGGCGGGTGGGCCGGATGCCGGCCCGGAAAAGGCTCTCGTCGGCGTAGATGTTGCCCACGCCGTGGAGCAGCGACTGGTTGAGCAGCGCGGCCTTGATGGCCAGCTTGCGTCCCCGGAAGAGCGCGGCGAAATCGTCGGGTGCGATGGTGAGCGGCTCGTGACCGGGGCCGCTGAAATCGTGGACCAGGGCGAGGCGGCCGAAGCGGCGTGGGTCGACAAAGCGAAGCTGGCGGCCGGAGGCGAGGTCAAGGACCGCGTGGGTGTGCGGCGGAAGGGGGACTTCCGGGGCCGAGACGAGCAGGCGGCCGGTCATGCCGAGATGGACGAGCCACTGCCCGGGATGGGCTTGGCGCGAGCGCGGATCGGCGAGGTCGAAGACGATGTGTTTGCCGACGCGGCGGACGCGGTCGATGCGGCGGCCGGCGAGGGCGGAAGCCATTTCGTCGGCAGGGGTCTTGAAGGGCTGTGTGAAAGACGAGAACCAGGCGGAGCGGATGACGTCGCCGTGGATGCGGCGATGAACACCGTTGGCGATGGTTTCGACTTCAGGGAGCTCGGGCATGGGCTGATACGAGTGTAGAGGCGGAGCGCCGCGGGTGGTACGGCGCAGATTGCGCAGCTACCGGATTCGAGGGAATCAAGAGAAGGCTTACCGTGCAGCGAGTGGAGACGCGGGCAGCGGGAAGCGAGGAGGAATCTGTTGGGGCAACCGCTGCGCCTTTTCGTCTTGACAGGCCTTTGACCGCGGAATTAAGGTCGGGAGTCCCGGAAAAATGCGTTGTATGCAAGGCCAGACGTTGAAAAAGAGAAGTGTAAAATGAGAAAACATTTACCAGATTGGCTTTCCGTTCCCCTGATCGCGCTGTCCATCCTGTTTTTCACCACCACCGGATGGGCCCAAACCGAAAACGCCACCCTGCAGGGCAGTGTTACCGACCCCTCCGGCGCCGTGATCCCTCAGGCGCAGGTGACCATCACCAACGCTGAGACCGGCGTGGCGCGCACCCTGACCACGAACAGCGCCGGCGAGTTCGCCGCCGTCGGCCTTAACCCCGGCAGATACTCCGTCCGCGTCGAACACGAGGGATTCAAGTCCTCTGAGGTGAGCGGCATCGTGCTGAGCGTGGGCGGCCGCGAAGAGCTTCCCATTCAGCTGACGGTCGGAACCGCGACGCAGACGGTGACGGTGAACGGGAGCGCTGTTCCGCTGTTGACGACGTCGCCCGCGGTGTCCACGGTGGTGAACCAGCAGGAAGTGGCGAACATGCCGCTGAACGGGCGCAGCTTTCAGGACCTGATGCTGATGGTGCCTGGGGTGACGACCATGAACCCGCAGACCGCCAGCTCGATCTCCGACCACAATGGCGTGTCGCTGCTGCAGGTGAACGGCGATGACGGCTACTCGAATGCTTTCACCGTCGACGGGGTCAGCGCGAACTTCGGCTCCGACAACAACGGAGGATTTGCCGGGATCGGCGGGGCCGGCGGCCTGGCGGCGTCCACCATCCTGGGGACGACGCAGGCGCTTGTGCCGGTGGACGATCTGCAGGAATTTCGGGTGGAGACGAACAGCTACGCGGCCGAATACGGGGGCTACTCCGGCGGCCAGTTTGTGTTTGTGACGCGGTCGGGCACCAACAAATTCCACGGCAGCGCTTCAGACTATTATCGCGACACGATTTTCGACGCCAACGATTACTTCAACAACTACTATGGAACGCCGCGGCAGCCGATGCTGCAGAACGATTTCGCCGGCACCTTCGGCGGTCCCGTCCTGATCCCGCACGTCTACAACGGCAAAGACAAGACGTTCTTCTTTCTCAATTACGAAGGGCTGCGTTCCAACCTGCCTGGCGCTTCGTATCTGCAGTACGTACCCACGGCCACGGCCCGGGCCTCGGCCAGCGGGACCATGGCGGCGTTTCTGAACTCATTCCCCACCACGAACGTTGCGAATGCTCCCGATCTGGGCGACGGCCTGACTACCTTCGTCGCCGGCTACCCCACGCTCAACAACCTGAACACCTACGACCTGCGCATCGATCAGGTGCTCACACGGAACGAAGAGCTTTTTGCGCGGGCCAGCAACACCAACTCGACGGCCACCTCGTACTTCCTGGCCCAGATCGAGCACCTGAAGCAGAACACGCGGATGTACACCGCGGGGCTCACCAGCTCCTTCGGCCCGCACGTGACCAACCAGTTCCGCGCCAACTTCTCGCTGAGCGCAGGCCCGCAGTCCGGCGGCGACTACGTCCAGCCGGGAGCCGATGCTTACAACATGATCACCGCCGGGGGCTATCCGGCGAACATTCCCAATATCTACATTGGAGTTTTCTACTATCCGGCGGTGGGCAGTCTCTATTCCCAGGCCTATCTGGGCGTGAACGAAACGCGGCAGGTCGATATCCCCGACAACGTGACGTGGGTGGTGGGGCGCCATCAGATGAAGTTCGGCGTCGACTATCGCCTTCTCAACTCGACGCAACTGCCGGAAAGCCCGCTGGTGGGCTACGAGTACTACAGCGAGGGGACGCTGCTGGCCAACACCTCGGATTACATTTACAACTACTCGTACGGGAGCTTTTTCCCGGGCATCTGGGATTTTGGGGCGTATGCCCAGGACCAGTGGCAGGTGAACCACAGGCTCAGCCTTTCCTATGGCGTTCGCTGGGATCTGATGCCGCCGCCGACGGTGAGGCGAGGCAATGTTCCTTATACGCTCGTCAATCAGGACAATCTGTCCGCGCTGGCCCTGGGCTCGCCGAGCGCGCCCTATGACACCTACAACTTCGATTTTGCGCCGCGTCTGGGAATAACCTATCTCGCCCGGACGACGCCGGGTTACGAGACCCAGGTACGCGGGGGCGCGGGCATCTTCTACAACGCGGCGGCCAATGAGGGGAACGCTCAGATCGGGTTCTATTCGCCGGGGTTCTCTGACGGCAACTCCTTCTGCCCCTACTCTTACTGCAACGTGGTGGGGACTTACTCCTTCCCGCTGCCGCCGCAATACCTGTACACGCCCATTCAGTACCCGCCGGTGGCGCCCTTCAGCTCGCTGTACTACGCGATCGCGCCGCATTTCGCGAATCCGTATACAGTGCAGGGGAATTTCGCCGTGCAGCAGGATTTCGGAGCGAACAACGCTCTTACGCTTAACTATGTCGGCGCGTTCTACCGGAAGGGAATTGAATTCAACGAGATTTACGTATACCCGTATAACCCCAATTTCCAGTTTGTCGACTTCGAGACCAACGCGCTCCGTTCGGCCTACAACGCCGGCGAATTTACCTTCCAGCATCGCGTGAACAAGGGGCTGTACGCTTACGCTGCCTATACCTGGTCGCACGACATCACGCAGAACCAGATCAACTCGTTCACCCCCTACCAGAAGGGCGACTCAGGCGGCGACGTGAGGAGTAACTTCAACGCCGTGCTCACGTGGGACATTCCTTACACCTCCGGCAATCGCGCCGCCGATGCCTTCCTCGCGCACTGGGGCGTGGATGTGCGATTCATGGCCAGAACCGGATTCCCCATCACGCTTTATGGCGCGAAGAGCTCCGGCGCGGCCAGCGACGGGCAGACTGTCTCGCCTGGAGTGGATTTCGTTCCCGGCCAGCCGCTCTATCTGCACGGCACTTACAACGGCGCGCAGATCCCGAGCGGCACGCAGCTGAATCCGGCGGCGTTCACCTCGGCTCCGCTGGGTGTGAACGGCACGGTCCCGCAGAATTATTTCCGCGGCTACGGCATGAGCCAGTGGAACACGGCCATTCGCAGGAACTTCCGGGTTTACGAGAACCTGAATCTGCAGTTCCGCGCCGAGGCGTTCAATCTGGTGAATCGCGCGAATTTCGGAGCAGTCGACGATTATCTGCCCGACCTGACGTTCGGGCAGGCCACCGACAGCCTCGCCGCCGCGCTGACACCCGGCGCCAGCTCGGCGCAGTATCAGTCCGGCGGTCCGCGCGAGCTGCAGCTCTCGCTGAAGCTTCTCTTCTGAGGTTCCGCGAGTCAACCAGCGATGCAGGGATGGGCCCCGGGGCGGTTCGAGCCGCGGCCCATCCAAGCCATCGGGAAATCTAAAAAGGATAATCATGAAGTTCGCAGTTCTGCCTGCAGTCCTGTTCCTCAGTCTGGGTCTCGCGTCCACGTCTCTGCACGCCGCCTCGCCGCAAAAGGGCATCGGCGAGTATTCGCAGCCTCACGGCGCCAGCGTTCTCGCCGGGCTGAAGGTCTCCTGGTATTACGACTGGAGGCCGCGGCCCGACATTTCCGCTGCGCCCGCCAGCGTCGCGTTCATTCCCATGATCTGGGGCCCGCAGTACCTGAATGCGGCGGACCTTGCAGCGGCGAAGGCCAGCGGGGCGGGGATCGTGCTGGGCTTCAACGAGCCCAACGAATCGTCGCAGTCGAACATGACGGTGGAGCAGGCGCTGGCTGCGTGGCCGAAGCTGGAGGCGCTGGGCATGCGGCTGGGCAGTCCGGCGGTGGGCACGGGCGACGACGTGAAGCCGGACGGATGGCTGGCGCGGTTTATGGCGGGCGCGAAAGAGCGCGGGTACCGCGTGGATTTCCTGTGCCTGCATCCGTACCAGTCGAGCTTCGATCCGGAAGTGGCGACGCGCGACCTGGTGCGCGAGCTGACGGAGATGCACAACCGCTATCATCTGCCGATCTGGGTGACCGAATACGCGATCGCCAACTGGGAGGGCAAGCCGGTCACTCCGGATGCAGCGACGGAGGCGGAATTCGTGCGCGATTCGACCGCAGCGATGGACAAGCTGCCGTTTGTCGAACGGTATGCGTGGTACGGCGCGGTGACCGACCAGCCGTACTTCTCAACGAATGAGGACAACGGGGATCCAACGCCGGTGGGAAAGGCCTGGAGCGCGGCTCGCTAGCGGGGTCCCCCGAAGTTCGTGTGCGATCGAGGGTGAGAAGGCAACCGCAGATCCTGCGCTTACCACCCCGGGCCTCAGTCCCCGGTTGCCAGTCCCAAGTCCCAAGTCCCCAGTTGCCAGTAATTAGTTGCCAGTTGCAAGTCCTCAGTCCGCAGGTCCCAGTTATTTACGGGTCGGTGGTGTGCAGGGAGTTCGTGTGCTGAGGGCAGAAAAGCAAACGCAGATTCCTCGCTTACCACCCCCAAACGGAACAACGTTTGGGGCCCCGTGCGCTCGGAATGACATCCGCCGTTCATTCAAGCGCTTCAGGGACAGGACAAGTAGCGGGCAAACGCAACAAGCTTGCCTCGGCAGCAACCGAGGCCGGGCCGTCAATGCGGAACTACGCGGAGGTGGTCTGTTCGGACCGGGGAGCTGGAGCCGGTACAGAAGCTTTGGCCTCTGAGTAGAGGGCAGCGCCGACGATGGTACCAACGATCGTCCCGGCCAGCGAGCCGGCGGTGGTGAGGACGGCGAGGTGCTGCGAGAAGAGTCCGCTCAGATACATGAAGCTGGCGTTGGGGATCAGCGAGCCAACCACCCAGACGATGAGTGCGGCGCGCAGGGCGGTAAGCGTTCCGCCGCCGAAACGCGGACGCATGGCGGCGTAAAGGTAAACTGCGATGACGCCGCAGATGACGCCCAGGATGTTCATCCACGCGACCTCGTAGTTCGAAGCCGTGGGACGGCCGAGGGCGTGCATTTCGGCGGTCCACTCCGCTGCGAGCATGCGGCCGTCGACGGCATAACCGAGGAGGTCCATGACGAGACCACCCAGGATGCCTCCGAGGAGTACACGTCGTAGATTGATTTTTGCCATTGCTCCTCCAAATACAGGGGACGGGCTGAGTGTAACCGCGCCCGGATGCAGGAGCAATGAAAAACGGCGCCGGAGACGCGCTGGCGTTAACACTATTGTGTTATTCCCGCGCCGGACTGGAACCCGGCGCGGACCGGAGTTACTGAAGAGCTATTCGAGGGTGAGTACTTCACGGCCATCCCGCTTATAGACCACGCCGGCCTTCATCACGAAGTTCACCTTGCCCATCACCGAGATGTCGTCGAGGGGATTGCCGGGGACGGCGACGAGGTCGGCGAATTTGCCGGCGGTGACGCTGCCCAGCTCATCGTCGTGGCCGAGCAGCTGCGCGGCGTTGATGGTGGCCATCTGCAGCGTGTAGGCAGGCGGCAGGCCGGCCTGGACGAGATAGATGAAGTCGTGCCAGTTCTGCCCGTGCGGATAGACGCCGGCATCGGTGCCGTAAGCGAATTTGACGCCGCCTTTGTAGGCGCGGGCGACCGTGGCCATGATGTGCGGGCCGACGGTGAGGGCCTTGGCGGTGACCGCGGGCGGATAGACGCCCAGCTTCGCCTGCTCGGTGACGTAGACGGCGGTGTAAACGGTGGGGCAATAGAAGGTGTGGTGCTGGACCATGAGGCGGATGTCCTCGTCGTCCATGAAGGTGCCGTGCTCGACGGAATCGACGCCGGCGATGACCGAGCGGCGGATGGCCTCCGCGCCGTGAGCGTGGACCGCGACCTTCATGCCGTAGTCGTGCGCGGTCTGGACCAGCGCATCGATTTCATCCTGAGACATCTGCGGCCCTGAGCCGTTGGTGCCGAGATCCATGACGCCGCCGGAAGGCATGGCCTTGATGAGGTCGGCGCCCTCCTTGTAGTGGAGGCGGACAACTTTGCGGGCTTCGTCGGGGCCGTTGAAGATGGACTGCAGCGGTCCGGGATCGCCCTGCAGATCCATGCTGAGGCCGTTGGTGAAGTCGGCGTGGCCGCCGGTGGTGCTGATGGCCGGTCCGGCGGTGAAGATGCGCGGGCCGACGACGGTGCCGGCTGCGATCTCGTCGCGCAGGGCGACGGTGTCGTAGTCGTGGTCGCCGACGTTGCGGACGGTGGTGAATCCGGCAAGGAGGGTGCGGCGCGCGTAGAGAGTGGAGCGCAGCACCACGTTGGCGAAGTTCAGGTGTGCAGCCTCGATATAGGTGTTTTTGCCGAACTGCATGTCGAGGTGGACGTGATCGTCGATGAGGCCGGGCAGACAGGTGACGCCGGTGAGGTCGATGACGGTAGCGCCGTCGGCGGATGCGATGCCGGGCTCGATCCTCTGGAACTTGTCGCCCTCAATAAAAACCGAGGTCGGCCCGAGCATCGTGCCGCTCAGGCTGTCGAAGAGTGCGGGGCAGTGCACGACGGTGACGGTGGGCGCGTTTTGCGCCAGCGCAAGAGACGTGGGGATGGAGGCGAGCAGGATCAGACGACCGAGGATTCGAAGCAGGTGCATCACGTGAGTTCTCCTTTTGGAGCGTGCAGGAAGATTGCTGGCCACTATAGCGCATGTGCGCTGCTGGGGCGAAGACAAAACGAAAATCGGGGTAGAATCGGAGGATGCTGTCCCCGGTGACCCCACTCCCGGACTCGGTGCCGGACTTCTCCATCCCTGCATCGCTCGCGTGGGCGCACCCGCTCGTCCAGGAGTGGTTTGTGCGGCGGTTTGGGACGCCGACCGAGCCGCAGGAGCTGGGCTGGCCCGTCATTCACGCCGGGCGGCCGGTGCTGATTGCGGCGCCGACGGGGTCGGGCAAGACGCTGGCGGCGTTCCTCATCTGTATCGATGGGCTGATTCGCAAAGCGCTCGAGGGGCGGCTGGGTTGTGAAACGGAAGTGGTGTACGTCTCGCCGCTGAAGGCGCTGTCGAACGACGTTCACAAAAATCTGGAAGTGCCGCTGAGGGAGATTCAGCAGCTGGCGCTGGAGCGCGGGTACCTGTGCGCGCCGGTGCGGGCGGGGGTGCGGACCGGCGACACCCCGGCGGCGGAGCGGCGGGCGATGCTGAAGACGCCACCGCACATTCTGGTGACGACGCCGGAGTCGCTGTACATTCTGCTGACCGCGCAGAAGAGCCGCGAGCATCTGCGACGGGTGCATACGGTGATCGTGGACGAGATCCACGCGGTGGCCGACGACAAGCGTGGATCGCATCTGGCGCTCTCTCTGGAACGCCTCGACGCGCTGGTGGCAGGCGAGAACGCGTTGATGGCCGGGGCGAGCCTGCTTTTGCACTCGCGGCCGTTACGAATTGGATTGTCGGCGACCCAGAATCCGATCGAGCTGGTCGCGCAGTTTCTCCAACCCCGGCGAGCCGGCGCGCCGGGGGCGCCGGGCGTGGGCGAATCGCGCGGCGATGTTGCGATTGTGCAGGCGGGGCAGCGGCGCACACTCGATCTGGGCATCGAGGTACCGGCGGACGAGCTGGGTTCGGTGGGGACGATGGCCATCTGGGAGTCGATCTACGATCGGCTGGCGCAGCTGGCGATGGAGCACCGGTCGACGCTGGTGTTCGTCAATACGCGGTCGATGGCCGAGCGGCTGGCGTTTCAGCTGGGCGAGCGGCTGGGCACGGAAAACGTCGCCTGCCACCACGGCAGCCTGTCGCGCAAGCTGCGGCTGCATGCGGAGCAGCGGCTAAAGGCGGGAGAGATCCGGCTGCTGGTGGCCACGGCGTCGCTGGAGCTGGGCATCGACATTGGGACGGTGGATCTGGTCTGCCAGATCCAGTCGCCGCGGTCGATTGCGGTGGGCGTGCAGCGGGTGGGGCGCGCGGGGCACTGGCGCGGCGCGATTCCGAAGGGAAGATTTTTTGCCGTGACGCGCGACGACCTGGTGGAGCAGGCTGCGTTGGTGCGGGCGATGCGCGCGGGCGTGCTGGATCGGCTGGAGATTCCGGCGAAGCCCTTCGATGTGCTGATGCAGCAGATTGTGGCGGCGTGCGCCGCGGAGCCGTGGGAGGAGCGGGCTCTCTACGAGATGTTCCGGCGGGCGTGGCCGTACCGGGAGCTCGCGTGGGAGGAATTCGACGAGGCGTTGCGGCTGCTCACCGAGGGGATCGAATCGAGCCGCGGGCGGTACGGGGCGTACCTGCTGCGCGACCGGGTGCAGGGGCGCGTGCAGGCGCGGCGCGGTGCGCGGACGACGGCGATCACCAACGGCGGCGCGATTCCGGATACGGCCGTCTTTCCGGTGATTTTGCAACCGGAAGGCGTACAAATTGCCACGCTCGACGAGCACTTCGCGGTGGATTCGTCGCCGGGCGATGTGGTGCAGCTGGGAAACGCCAGCTGGCGGATCCAGCGCATCGAGAACGCGGGGCGCGTGCTGGTGGAAGATGCGCACGGAGCGCCGCCGACGCTGCCCTTCTGGTTCGGCGAAGCGCCGCTGCGGACGCGGGAGCTGAGCGAGTTCGTCTCGGAGCTGCGGCTGGAGATCGACCGGCGCACGCGGAACGTGCTGCCGGGATACATCAGCCAGGCGAATGAAGAAGTCGCAGCGGCGGCTGCATTTCTGAAGGAGGAATGCGGCGTCTGCGATGCGGGAGCGGAGCAACTCGTCGCGTACGTAGCCGCGGGACGCGCGGTGCTGGGAACGGTGCCATCTGTAACAACCGTGGTTGCAGAACGGTTCTTTGACGAAGGCGGCGGAATGCAGCTGATCCTGCATGCTCCCTTCGGCGGGCGGATCAACAAGGCGTGGGGGCTGGCGCTGCGCAAACGGTTCTGCCGGGGATTCAACTTCGAGCTGCAGGCGGCGGCGACGGATAACGGTCTGAACATCTGCCTCGCGGAGCAGCACAGCTTTCCGCTGAGTGACGTCTTCCATTTTCTGACCGCGGAGACGGTGACCGAGCTGCTGGAGCAGGCATCGCTGGCGGCGCCGGTTTTCAAAACGCGCTGGCGGTGGGATGCGTCGCGGAGTTTGCAACTGCTGCGGTTCCAGAAAGGAAAGAAAGTCGCGCCGCAGGTGCAGCGCATTCGCAGCGACGATCTGCTGGCCAGCGTCTTTCCGCAGGCAGCGGCGTGCTTCGAGAACATCGAGGGGGATATTCAGATTCCGGATCACCCGCTGGTCGAGGAAGTGATGCGCGACGTGCTCCAGGAGGCGATGGATCTGGAGGGATTGCGGAATGTGCTGCGCGCGATGCACGAGGGGAGCATCCGGTGCGTGGCGGTGGACACGACGACCCCTTCGGCGTTTGCCCATGAACTGGTGAACGCGAATCCGTTTGCGTTCCTGGACGATGCGGGGCTCGAAGAGCGGCGGGCGCGCGCGGTGCAGATGCGGGGCGTGGTGCCGGATGCGCTGCTGGGCGAGGCGGGACGGCTGTCTCCGGGGGCGATTGCGGAGGTGCGGGAGGAGATCTGGCCGGATATTCGCGACGAGCACGAGCTGCACGATCTGCTGTGCGCGCTGGTGGTGGTGCCCGAGGAGCTGCTTGCGCAGGAAAATGCGCAGAACTGGGATCTTTTTCTGGAGCGGCTGGTGCAAACGGGGCGTGCGCAGCACGTGAGGCGAGCAGATTGCTCTCCCACTCAAGCCAACAACCGGGTTGAGGGGGGCACCCAGGGGCAGGGACGAGGCTATTGGGTGGCGGCAGAACGCGCCCGGTGGTGCCAAACGCTCTGGCCGGAAGTGGATTTCTCTGTGGAAATGTGGAAAGACGGGAGTAATTCGCCTCAAATCAGCGACATATTGGCCAAAACGTGCCAGGGGTGGTTACAAATTATTGGTCCGACCACGTCGGGTGCATTCGCAGCGCTGCTGGGGCTGGAAACGCAGGAAATCTGGCAGCAGATGCTGCGCCTGGAGTCGGCGGGAACGGTGCTGCGCGGCGTTTTTGAACGCCCCATCGAGGCAAAACCGGCCTCGCCGGGGCCCCCGCTGGAAGGTCTTGCCGGGCAGGCGCAGATTGCGGACGGCGAGGTGGAGTGGTGCGAGCGGCGGATCCTGCAGCGAATCCACAAGCGGACGCTGCATGCGCTGCGGAGGCAGATTGAGCCGGTGACTCCCGCGGCGTATCTGCGCTTCCTGCTCGACTGGCAACATTTAGGCGAGAGGCGGCAGCTGACCGGCGAGCAGGGATTGCTGGAGGCGCTGCGAGGCCTCGAGGGTTTCGAAGCGCCGGCGGTGGAGTGGGAGCGGTCGATCTTGCCGCAGCGTGTGGCAGGGTACGATCCGCGCTGGCTCGACGCGCTGTGCCTGACGGGCGCCGTGGGGTGGGGGCGAATCTCGCCGCATCCGGCCTTTGCCGATGCCGGGAGCGGCGGCCCGCGGCGGGTGGTGCCGACCAGCATGGCGCCGGTGACCTTCTTCGTGCGCGAAGAGGCGCTGTGGATGGATTTGTGCCTGTCGCGGCGACAAATTCCGGAGACCACGCTGACGGCGTGCCTGAGCGAGCTGGGAAACCGGGTGCGTTCGTGCCTGGGAGAGCGCGGAGCGATGTTTGCCGGGGATCTGACCCGGATGCTGGGCGTGCCGGCCGAGGAGGCGCATCGGGCCCTGTGGGAGCTGGTGGCGGCAGGCCTGGCCACGGCGGATGGATTCGACAGCCTGCGGGGCCTCGTCGATCCCAGGAAAAAGCGGGCTTTCGCTGCGCCCCGGGGAGTGAAAGGAACGGCGAGGAACGCGGCGGGGCGGTGGAGTCTGTTCGATCTGCCTGCTCAGGGCAAAGGCGGGCTGGGATGGGGTTCTTCCACCCCACTCAAGCCAAAGGAAGGCTTGAGTGGGCCACCCGGCCTAAGTGGGCCACCCGGGGATCCCGAGGCTGCGGCGCTGCGGGATGCGCAGGTGGAGTCGGCGTGCCGGATGCTGCTGCGCCGCTATGGGGTGGTCTTCCGCGATGCGCTGACGCGGGAAACGACGGTTCCGCCGTGGCGCGAGCTGGTGGGGATGTTCCGCCGGATGGAGGCGCGGGGTGTGGTGCGGGGCGGGCGGTTCGTGTCGGGATTCGGAGGCGAGCAGTTTGCGCTGCCCGAGGCTGCGGATGCGCTGCGCGCGGGGCGGACGCGGACGCTCCAGGAGATGGCGCCGCTGACGATTGCCGCGGCCGATCCGATGAATCTGGTGGGGGTGGTGATTCCGGGCGAGAGGCCGGCGTGCATCGCGGGGAATACGGTGACCTATCCCCTGGCGCAGACGGCGGCCGAGGCGAGCGTGGTGGAGCTGCCGGCGCCGCAGACCTTTGCGTGGCAGGCCGCGGAAGGTGGCGCGCTTGCCTGAGCCGCTGCCCGATCCGAACGACGCGCCGGAGCGAAGGCCGGTGACCCAGCTCGTCGAAGGCGAGGATTTCTATCGCGAAGGGCCGTATGTGGTCTTTACCGAGGCGTATCACCGGCGGCGGGGGTATTGCTGCGGTTCAGGCTGCCGGCATTGTCCGTGGGATCATGAGGCGGTGCCGCAGGCCGGCCGGGTGGAACCGCCGCGCTGATTCCGGGCGCTGAGCACGGAGACTGCGAACCCAGGCGCTTATGCCACTTCGGACAAACCGGGGGGCGGCGTATAGACGGGCAGGATATCGCAGTCCGAATCATGCGCTTTTTTTTTGCTTTCCAGCATCAGGGCAAGAATCGCATCGGCCGAAACCGGCGGGCTGAAGAAGTATCCCTGGAACTTGTGGCATCCGATCTGCGAGAGGATCCTGACCTGTTCGGCGTCTTCCACGCCCTCGGCAATCAGGTCGAGTTTCAGGTGCCGCGCCAGGTCCGCCATGGCCTGCACAATGCCCAGAGCGCGGTGGTTGTGCTCGAGCTCGCGCACGAAGCTCTGGTCGATCTTCATGGTGGAGATGGGCAGCGTGGCCAGCCGCTCCAGGGTGGAGTAGCCGGTTCCGAAATCGTCGATGGAAAAGGCCACACCGGCCTGGGCGAGCAGCTGCATCTGGGCCACCAGCGGCGGCGTATCGCGCAGCAGCGTGGTCTCCGTCAGCTCGAGGTGCAGGACGTGAGGCGGAATTCCGTGCTCGGAAAAGATGTCGAGTACCCGCTCGGCGAAACCCGGGTTCACCATCTGGATGCAGGAGACATTGACCGCGAGGTGGACCTGGTCGAGGCCGCAGGATCGCCATTGCGAAAGCCGGGCGCAGGCCATGCGCAGCACGTGCTCTCCAATGGGCAGAATCATGCCCGTCTCTTCGGCGACGGGGATAAATTCCGCCGGACCGATGCGAGAGAGGAGCCGATGCTGGGCCCGCAACAGCGCCTCTACTTCGACCACCGCGCCGCGCTGGTCGAAGATCGGCTGATAGCTGAGCGAGAATCCGCCGGCAGCCAGGGTATCGCGCAGGGCCGCTTCAATCTCGCGGGTTTTCCGCAGGAGCGAAAGGCGGTGCGACAAGGAAGGAACAGGGCTTTCCGATTCCCTCTGGTCATCGGGCGCCAAGGCGCTTTCGGACCTCAGCAGTGTCTCGAACAGGGTCGCGATCTTCATTTGTTACCAGGCAGAAGGAACAGCAGGGGACCGAGTACAGAAAGTAAACAGTACGAGCGTAACGTATAGGGTTCCTCTTCGTCACTCAAATACGGAATAACTTTAGTAATGGAATCTTCGGGGAAAACAGGTACCCGAGGCTAAGCGGTACCTCATTTGCCGAATTCGCGCGCAGGTTGACGCCTGGTAACCCCGCAGAGCGAAAATCCCCCGCCTGGGCGCCCGGCTTCGCATCAGGCGGCACCGGAAAACAGTTGGGATGAGCGAGTTACTCGACTCTGCCGATGTAGACGCCGTAGGGCCCAAGGTCGATGCGGCGCAGCGAGGCGGGACTGGTGTCGCCGGGGGATCTCATCAGCGTCTTCACGCGCTGGCCGTGAACGCCCTGGGCGCTGAGGTCGAAGCTGACGGTTTGCGGCTGAGCGGTGAAGTTGCAGGCGACGACGACGGCCTCCCCGTCGGGTGATTTGCGCAGCCAGGAGAGGACGCTGTTGTCGGACGTGTTCAGCATGATCTCCTGGCCGGAGCGGAGCGCGGGGTCGGACTTCTTCAGCGCGATAAGGTGCTGGTACCAGTGCAGGATGGAATCGGGATCGCGCTCTTCGGCGGCGACGTTGACGGTCGAGTAGCTGGGCGGGATGGGCAGCCAGGTTTTGGCGGCGGTAGAGAAGCCGGCGTCGAGGCCGGAGTCCCACTGCATGGGGGTGCGCTCGCCGTCGCGTCCTTTTTCCTTCGGCCAGCCGGTGATGCCGATGGGGTCGCGGACGTCTTCTTTGCGCGTGGGGACGGTGGTGACCATGCCGATTTCGTCGCCGTAGTACATCATGGCGGTGTCGCGCGAGGCGAAGAGCACGGCGGCCAGCATGCGGCCGAGATCGATGCGGTGATCGTCGGTGACGAAGCGATCCCAGCGATGGTTGTCGTGGTTGTCGAAGACGAAGAGCGGCTGATCGCCGTTGAGCTCGGTTTCCGCCTCGTTGATGCGGGCGCGGAACCGGGCGACGTCGAGATTTTTGATGAAGCCGACTTCCATATCCATGGGCAGCTCGAGCTCATCGTTGTGGACGCCGTACATGCGGCGCAGGTCGTTGACCGAGTCGAGGTAGGTCTCCCCGATCAGGATGACCTTGCGGCTGGTGGTCTCGTCGGCGACCTGGCGAAGCTGACGAAGCACGTCGTGGACCTCGGGGAGATTGTCGGTGAGCGTGGACTCGACTTCCTTGTCGCCCCAGGCGTCGAGCAGGGGCTTGCCGTCGGGGCCGAGGATGTAGGGCTCGTCGCGATCCTGAGGATCCTCGAAGAGCGCGGTGATGGCGTCGAGGCGGAAGCCGGCGACGCCGTGGCGGATCCAGAAGCGCTCCACGTCGTACATCGCCTTGCGGACCTGGGGATTGTTCCAGTTCAGGTCGGGCTGCTGGATGTAGAAGCGGTGGTAGTAGTACTGCCGGCGGGCGGGATCCCACTGCCAGGCGGATCGGCCGAAGACCGAGAGCCAGTTATTCGGCGGCTCGCGATGGCCGTTGACGTATTTGGCATCGTGCCACATGTACCAGTCGGCTTTGGGATTGATGCGGGAGCTGGCCGACTCCCTGAACCACGGGTGCTGATCGGAGGTGTGGTTGAGAACCAGGTCCATGATGATGCCGATGTTGCGCTTGCGGGCCTGGGCGACGAGGCGGTCGAAGTCGGCGAGGGTGCCGTACTGCGGGTCGATGGAGTAATAGTCGGAGATGTCGTAGCCGAAGTCGACCTGCGGCGAAGGATAGATGGGCGTGAGCCAGATGGCGTTGATGCCGAGGCGCTGGAGATAGTCCAGACGCGAGGTGATGCCGTTGAGGTCGCCGATGCCGTCGCCGTTGGAATCCTGGAAGCTGCGCGGATAGATTTCGTAGATGACAGCGTTCTTCCACCAGTTGGGATTGTGCTGCGCTGCGGGCGCAGGCGCAGACTGCGCGCGGAGGCCGGCGGCGACGAGCAGCGGCAGGAAAAGACACGAAAGGCGGCGAACGGCTGGGTGCATGGTGGGATTCCCAGGGACAGCGTATAGGGTTTAGCGCTTAGGGTTCAGGGTTCGGCGTTGAGCGTTGAGCGCTTGTACCAACCTACACCCTACACGCTAAACGCTATGCGCTCACCTCGCGCCATCCTCGGAGCCTTTGAAGTTGTACGCTGTACGACATGAGCAGGCTGTCGCATTTCGATGAGGCAGGCGAGGCGCGCATGGTCGATGTGAGCGGGAAGCCGCCGACGCGGCGTGAGGCCGAGGCGTCGGCGTTTGTGGCCATGGCGCCGGAGACGCTCGCGGCGTTGCCGCAAAACCCCAAGGGAAATCCGCTGGAAGTGGCGCGGATTGCGGGCATTCAGGCGGCCAAGCGGACGGCGGAACTGATCCCGATGTGCCATCCGCTGCCGCTGAGCCACGTGGAGGTGCGCGCGGAGGCGACCGCGGAAGGGATTGCGATCCGTGCGACGGTGGCGACGACAGCGCAGACGGGTGTGGAGATGGAAGCGCTGACAGCCGCGTCGGTGGCCGCGCTGACCGTTTACGACATGTGCAAGGCGGCGGACAAGGGGATCACCATCCGCGAAGTGCGGCTGGAACGGAAGACGGGCGGCAAGAGCGGGGAGTGGCGGCGGGCGTAGCGAGTCAGCGGGTTAGCAGGTCAGATCAGGTCAGCAATGCCGGGCAGCGATCCGGTCCCTGACCGCTCCTTCGGAATCCACGGCAAGGCGGGGCAGGCATCCGATCCGTGCAAAGGCTTCATCTCCTCACTGAGAGATGTTCCTGAGCCAGGGTTTACCGTTGAGGGGCGGCTGACGGGCGGGGGCACATCCGAGGCAAGTCCAGTCTTTTCCAGGATGACACCAGGGATGTCCCGAGTATTCGTGACCGGCGGCGCCGGATTTTTCGGCGGAATCCTGCAGCGGCGCCTGCTGCGACAGGGGTACGAGGTCACCAGTATCGACCGCGTTCCCGATCTGAGCTGGCACCCGCGGCTGACCAAAATCACAGGCGACCTGCGCGACCCGTGGCTGCTGAATTCAGCCTTCCGGCGGGGTCCGTACGATGCCGTGTTCCACTGCGCGGCGATGCTGGCGCAGGGCACGGATCAGGATGAGGATGACCTGTGGACCTCCAATGTGAACGCCACCCGCATGCTGGCTGAGGCGTGCCGCGTGTGGGGCGTGCCGAAGCTGGTCTTCACCTCGACCGATTGTCTTTGGGCCGGCAATCCCGGCCACGCGATCCGCGAAGACGAGCCGCCGGCGCCGGCCGAAATCTACGGATGGTCGAAGCTGGAGGCTGAGCACCTGCTGTGCGGCTACGCGAAGCACTTCGAGGTGGTCATCCTCCGCTGTCCGACGATCATCGGCCGGGGACGTCTGGGACTGCTGGCCATCCTCTTCGAGTTCATCCAGGACGGGAAGACCTTGTGGATGGTGGGCGGCGGAGGGAACCGCTATCAGTTCATTTGCGCGGAAGACCTCGTCCAGGCGTGCCTTGCGGCCATGAAGCCGGGAGTCTCCGACATCTTTCATGTCGGTTCGGCCAATGTGAAGCCGCTGCGCGAGGTCTATGAAGCGGTGATCGCGGCGGCGGGCAGCACATCGCGGGTGCGATCGCTGCCGCAGAAGACGACGCTGGCGGCCATGCGGCTGGCGCATCACTTCGGCGTGTCGCCGCTGGGGCCGTACCACTACCGAATGATCGCGGAGAATTTCCTGTTCGACACGCGGAAGATCCAGGCGCGGCTGGGCTGGCGCCCGACGCTGACCAATGAAGAAATGCTGGTGCAGGCCTATCGCTACCACGAGGGCCGGCGCGAGGAGATCGGCACGCGCACGAACGTCTCGGCGCACTCGAAGGCGGCGCCGATGGGAGTGATCCGGCTGCTGAAGTGGGTGTCGTAATGGCCGGGTTGCCGGTGGCACCCATTGGATCCTGCGGCGAAAGGGTATGATCGTACCAGCAGACAGGCTGGACGGCCGCTGCCGGAAGTAGTTCCGGTGGAGGAAAGTCCGGACTCCGCAGGGCAGTGTGCCGGATAACATCCGGGACCTGGGCGTCAAGGCTCAGGGACGGCAAGTGCCACAGAAAACAAACCGCCTGGCTTCCGCAAGGGATCCGGGTAAGGGTGAAAAGGTGCGGTAAGAGCGCACCGCTCCGGCGGCAACGGCGGAGGCAGGGTAAACCCCACGCGGAGCAAGACCAAATAGGGAACGAGCCGCCAGCGATGGCGGCGCGTGCTGGCCCGGCGCGCCAGCCCCAGTGAGGGGGCCCCCGGCGAGCTTGCTCGCTGGGGTGGTAGTTTCGGGTAGGTCGCTACAGCGCTCGCAGCAATGCGGCGCGCAGAGGAATGGCCGTCCTCGACAGAATCCGGCTTACAGGTCTGTCTGCAAGTCGATGGCCCCGGTTCTCCGCCAGGAGACCGGGGCCTTTCCCTTTTACGTCTCGATCGGGGTCTTGGGATCGCCCAGCAGGCTGGATACGAAGTCGAGCATAAACAGCGGATGCACGGGCTTGGAAAGAATCTCGAAGATGTTGCCGTTCTTCGCGGCCTCTTCGGCGAGCGTCTGGGTGGCGGCGTGCCCTGAGAACAGCACAAGGCGGCAGCGGGCATGGTTCTGGCGGAGCACGATGGCCAGCTCGATGCCGTTCATGCAGGGCAGCATGACATCGAGAATGGCGAGATCGGGCTCCCACGCGGCGATGGCATCGATGGCTTCTTCCGCGGAAACCGCCGTGCACACCGCGTAGCCGCTCTGGCTGAAGATGGTGCCGAGGGTTTCGGTGATGGCCGGCTCGTCGTCGACGATGAGGATGCGGCGGCCGCCGCCGACCCGGCGAAGGCGCATCTCTTCCGAATACTGCACAGTGGGTGGGCCAGCGGATAGCTGTTCAGATCCTGAGAAGTAGGGCATGGGGGACGCTCGATTCGCCGGTCGAGGAACACAGCATGCCGGCCCGTTTCGGTATTTCTTTGGATGCGGCCGGAGCCGGTGGTACGTTGCCACCAAAAAATGTCATATTTTGGCAAACGGATCAGCGGCCTTGCGGGAAATGCTGCCAGCCTGAGGGAGCAATGGGAAGCTGACGCCCGTCGCGCATGTTGAGAAGAATCAGCGGTCCATTGCGGACGCGCCTGCGCAGCACGCCGATGCGATGGATGGGCACGCCCAGCATCGAGCGCCCGATTTTTGCGCGCGGAGATGCTGTGAAAAGAAGCTCATAGTCTTCGCCGCCGTGCAGAGCCAGAGCCAGCGGATCGTGCCGCGGAGCCGCCGCGAGCGCGAGGGGGTGGATGGGCAGCGCGGCTTCGTCGAGGAGGGCCGAGACGCCGGATTCTTCGCAGA
>DATJQW010000039.1:0-6805 GCA_035505395.1 Acidobacteriaceae bacterium | reverse complement strand
GGACTCCCTAATGCCCGTGAGGGCTCCTGACCAGCAGCCAGATCACCAGCACCGTCAGCACCGCCGTCATCGTGCCGAGGATCGCCGCCGTCCTCCGCACCAGCGCCCGCATCGACTTCATATCTTCCACCAGCTCCGCGGATTCGGCCGCGTTCCGCTCCGTCGCCTCGCGCGTGCGGTTCATCTCTTCTTCCACGCGCTTCATCTGCACCAGCTGTTCCTGCACCGTCAGGCGCAGATCCCGCTGCGCCAGCTGCAGGTCGCCCACGCTCTGTTTCAGTTCCGTGGCCAGCGCCGTCAGCGTCGGCTCTGCCTGCCCCTGCGGTTCCATCAGCCGCGACATGTACGGCATCAGCATGCGGAACTGCAGCAGCGCCTTGAGCATGGGATTGTCGTCAATCCCCGGCGTCGGCTCCGCCAGCAGCGGCATCGTCGCCTCCAGCCCATGCGTCTCCTGGGGCAACGCCCCCGCCGTCTTCGGCGCCGCCGCCGGCTTCTCGTCGGAAGCCAGGGCAATGAGCCGTTCCACAGTGGATGCGCTGAGGTTCCGATTCATGGGGAGCGTTCCTCAATCATAGTCAAACGCCGCCTCGTCTCACCAGTTCTTTTCCTCGGCGAACGCAGTGCCTCAGTTCTGCTGGATGCCGGAATCCCGCCGATGGCAGCCGCGTCCATCGCGCACCTCTGCCGCCGCGCATCCGCTCCCGGAAAAGCCCCATCCACCGCCTCGCATTCCAGGTTACGCTTTGTCTTTCTCCTGCCGCAGCGCATGCACCACCACCCGCAGCATCTCTTCTTCCGGTGCCGGCTTGCCCGTCCAGATCTCGAATTGCCGCGCTCCCTGGTGCACGAACATCTCCACGCCCGTCACCACCGGCAGTCCCTTCTCCCGCGCCATCCGGATCAGCGGCGTATCGATCGGGTTGTAGACCAGATCGAAGACCAGCCGCGTGTTCAGCTCCTTCGCTTCCAGCAGGCTCGTGACCTTGTTGCCCCGCATCCCGATCGGCGTCGCGTTAATGATCACGTCGAAGCTCGTCTTCGCCAGCTGCTCGCGACGGATCGTCTTCGCCTTCGCCTGCCGCGCCAGCTTCTTCGCCGTCTCCGCCGTGCGGTTCCAGATGGCGACGTCCGCGCCCTTTTCCACCAGCCCGAACACCGCCGCCCGGCCCGCGCCGCCTGCGCCCAGCACCAGAACCCGCGCCCCGTTCAGCGGCAGCCGCCGCTCCAGCGGCCGCACAATCGCTGCCACGTCGGTGTTGAACCCGTACAGCTTGCCATCCTGCGCCCGCACCACCGTGTTGCACGCCCCGATCTTCTCCGACAGCGCGTCCGTCTTCTCCAGATGCGAGAGGATCTCGCTCTTGAACGGCATGGTGATCGCCAGCCCGTGCAGCGGAACCTCCCGCGTCAGCGTCAGCAGATCGTTCATCCGCGTCGTCTGCAGCGGAAGGAAGACCGCGTTCACCGTCTCCCGCCGGAACGCCATGTTCTGCATCAGCGGCGACAGCGAGTGCCGCACCGGGTTCCCGGCCACGCCGTATACCCTGGTCGACGCGTCGATCTGATCGATCCGCCACGTCTCGCGCAGCGTCCGCGCATCGATCTGCCCCGCGCCCGTCTCCTCGCCCGCGTGCGCGCTGGCAAAAGTGAACACGCTGCCCGCGCGCAATCCCAGCACCCGGCTGATCGTTCCCTGATCGCCCATCGAGATTCCGATCAGGTTCGCTTCGTCGCGGCGCCGGTCGAGGAAGCGCATCATGGTCACGTTGTCGGTCAGCGTCTTCGCCGTCGAAACCACCTTCACGAACTCCGGCTGAAACGGCCGGATGCGCTCGAAGATCGCATCGAGATTGCGCGTGGCTTCGAAGTCGTGCCAGCTGATGATCAGCGCCGCGCCCTGTTCCCGCAGCTTCCGCAGCTGCGCCGGCTTCAGATGCTCGGCCGTCTGCAGTTCCACGTCCACCAGATGGCAGCCCGCCTGCGCAGCCTTGCCCAGGATCTCCAGCTCGGCCGAAATCGTTCCCTTGAATTTCCCGCCCGTCGCCGAGCGGCGGCAGGTTGCGATCGCCGTCACTTCGCTGCGCTCGTACAGGAATTGCTTCAGCTTGGGCAGAGCCGCGGCCGCATTCGCCAGATAATCCAGGCGGAACTCGACGAAGTGATTCTCCCGCACAATCTCTTCGGCGTTGCGCAGCATCTCCGCCGGCGAGCTGCCCGTGATCGCCACACAGATTTTGCCGATTCGCGATCGGATGAAGTGCGTTGACGTCACCGCCGGGCCAACCCGCTCGCCGCCGGAGCCTCCATCCCGGCCCGAAATGCCTCGGGTGCCCAGGGGGCGCGTCGCCGCAGCCGGTTCTGCTATGGATCCTGCCTTCATACCCGCAATTGCCGCATATTAAAGAGGTTTCCGGCCCGATGCAATAGCAAAACGGGAACCTCCCGCGGTATGGAAGCCGAATCGCCTCCCGGACGAGCCGCCCCTGGGTACCTTCCCGCCTCCGCCATCGGCCTGATCCCGCCCCGGCATACCGAAAAGGACCTTTTCTCAGCAGTTTTCCCCTGTGCTCGCCGTCCGCTCCCGGATAAGTTCCTGAAATTTCATCGCGTTACGGCAGCTTGGCCGCCGCGGCGACGGGGTCCCAATGGTCGCTCCCGGCCAGGAACGTATCCGGCCGAAACCATACCGCTTGGTCTGCTGTCAGCTTGTGCGCCCACGAAACCCGCGCCAATGGCCGGTTTCCCGGCCCGGAGCTGCCGTATTCTCCATACCATGCAGTATGCTCGTTGGCCGCGCTTCCCCAGTTGTTCCAGCCCTCCGGAACCACGTCCGCAGGCAGTTCTGTGTCGATATACACCACCCGTGAATACGGTCGCCACGGCCGCCCCAGCCAGATTTTGCTCGCTCCCGGGTCCGCCGTCACCCGGCTGTTCACGATCGCATACCCCGTCGCCTCAGCCGGAGACGTCCGCGACTGCGCCGTCAGGTACCCCGGCCCGTTCGCGTGCAGCTCATCGTGGTCGAACACCGCCGCCGCGTTCCCGAAGATGAAATCCACTCCGCCCTCGATATAGGAGTCCACGTAATACTGCCGCCCCCAGTCGGCAAACAGCGTGTCCTGATGGCCGAGAAATCGGCAGTGCTTGAAGACCGCCCGATCCGCACGCACCGCAATCGCCACCGCCTGCCCCGTGTTTCCCGCCGCGTTCTCAAAGGTCACGTTGTCCGCCTCGAAACCCTCCCCGTCCACCTCCACCGTCTCGGTAAAAAACGTCCCGCCCGCATCCTTCGCATTCAGGCTGTTCGTGATCGTCACCTCCGCCGGCGACTTGCCCATCCCCAGCAGCGTGATCTCCGGATGGTTCTGCGTGATGTTCAGCCGCTCGTGATAAACCCCCGGCGCAATCTCGATCACCACCCGTCCGCCCGGCCCCGGCCACGGATGGTGGTCGATCGCCATCTGGATCGTCGGGAACGCATTCGTCCCGTGTATCCCCGTCGTCACCTCCGGCGACACCCGCACGTGCACATCCTGCGCACGGCCGGTGGCGGAGAAAATCAGAGCAGCGAACAGAAGCAGCGGAGTGCGCATCGTCGTCCAGTCTGCGCGACACCGCCCCGCGCAGGCAAGCTTCAAAAAAATTCCGGACCTCTGGTTTGAGGTCCGGAATTCTGCCTCGGCGGATTACTTCTTCAAATCCGCCGCCAGCTCGCTCACCCACAGGCTGCCCAGCCCCGTCGTGTAGTCCCAGCCCGGCAGCGCCGTATAAAACCCGTTCGCGCCTACGGTGATGTCGTGGAAGCCGCCCTCCGGATACGTTCCCGGCGTCGTCGCGCCGTCGTACAGCCCGTAATACCGCACCGGCGCAAAGCCCAGCTTCGCATTCGCTGAGATCAGCCGCGCCCACACCCCCAGCGCCAGCGGCGACGACAGGCTGGTGCCGCCCACTCCCTCCCACGATCCGTCGTAGTAGATATTCGCGCCCGAGTACGGATCCGCGTCCATCGCGATATCGGGGATGCCCTTGTCGCCCAGTTCCGAGCTCGGCACCGCTGCCGCCGTCTGCCAGTACGGCGAATATTCGAACTGGCTGATGCCGCCGCCGCCCGCGTACCACGCGATCTCCGTGTCGTACGTCCCATCGGAGTTCGTCAGCAGCGTCGTCCCGCCCACCGCCGTCACATACTGCGACGCCGCCGGATAATTCACCATCGGTGCGCCCGCCGGCACGCCGTTCTCGCCCACTTCCGCCGGGCAGAACGAACCGGTGTCGCCCGTCGACGCGAAGAAGCTCTGCCCCTGCGCCGCGCCCTCGGCAAACGACTCGTCGTCGGCCAGCATCGACCCATCCAGATACGGGAACGCCTCGCACTCGCCCAGCGACGCGCTGCCCGCCTTCGCCTTGTCGTCCGTGGCCCAGCGGCTGATCTCCAGCGCCAGGTCCGAATCCGTCAGCGACGTCGTGTCGTAGATGTAGAGCCGCTTCACCGTGCCGGCCATCCCCGTCGAATACTGCGTGTCGAGGTCCCACTCGTCCCACCCCGAGGTGTCCGTGCTGGCGATCCCCACCGGCACCACCGTCAGCGGAACCTGGGATAATCCGTTGGCTTTCTCCTCCGCGCGCAGATCCGTGATCACCCCCGAAACGTCGCCCTCCGCCATGATCGCGATCGTCGCGTTCGTCGCTTCCGCCACGCCCGTCGCGCCGTACGCCGTCCAGAATTGCTGCGGCGTGTAGCTCACGTCGTACTGCGGCACGCTCACCTGCGAGCGCGTCACCAGCGTCGGCTTAATCTGCCCGATGTTGTTCAGCCCCAGCACCGCTGCGACCGTGCCGCTCAGCGATGCCGGCACCTGCGCCGTTGCCGTGTTCCCGTACACAATGTTCCCGAACTGCGCGTACTGTTCGATCGGCGTGTTGAAGGCCGCCTCGGCCTGCGCCGCCGTTCCGTCTCCGCTCACCATCAGGTCGTTCGGCTCCGCGGCCACGTTGGTGAATCCCGCCCCTTCCAGATAACTGACCACCTGCTGCACCTGTGCCGCGCTCGGCGCGTAGGTCGCCGCGAACTGCGCCGGCGTCAGGCTCTGCCCGTAAAGTGCGTTGTTCGGATTGTTGATGTTCTCGATGTACGCGTTCAGCGCTGCCTGGTTTTGCAGCTTCAGAATCACCCGCACCGTAATCGCCTGACTGGCGGGCGCAGGCCCGTAATCGGAAGCGGACGCGAGCTGCGAAAGGGAAATGCCCTGCGTCGCCGTTCCCGCCCAGACCGTCTGGGCGCTGGACGAAACGGCGCAAAAGGAGGCGGCAGCGGCGGCGACAAGCGCAGCCGCGAGGTTTCTGCGGAGTTGCATGGAGGTGGGTCTCCTCAGGTGTCGGGATGGTCGTGCGGGGCCCGGACCTTACACAGTTGCCTCGCGAATTTGCCTGGTTGCCCCCGCGGCAGCGAATTTTTCAGTTTTCATCGGCCTTGTGCCGCCATCGTGCAACTCCGCATCGCAGACTGCGGCAGATTTTTCCGTAACCGCGCAAACATTTCACGCAAACATCGAGCCGCCCCGGCGATCGATGCTATCGTCTCCCTCAGGCGACCATGCCTTACTCCGTCACTGCCGCCGGCCGCACCCGCACCTTTGCCGACCTCAGGACGCTGCTGGCCCGCGCTTCGCCCGCCCGCTCCGGAGATGTGCTGGCCGGCATCGCCGCCCAGAGCGAAGAAGAGCGCGCCCTCGCCCGCATGGCTCTGGCTGACGTCCCCTTGGCGCGCTTCCTTGAAGAGCCACTCATCCCGTACGAGTGCGACGAGGTCACCCGCCTCATCCTCGACACCCACGACCGCTCCGCCTTCGCGCCCATCGCCGCCCTCACCGTCGGCGAATTCCGCGAGTGGCTCCTCGATCCCCGCACCGATACCGCCGCCCTCGCGCAAGCCGCTCCCGGCATCACCCCGGAGATGGCCGCCGCCGTCTCGAAGCTGATGCGCAACCAGGATCTCATCCTCGCCGCGCAAAAATGCCGCGTCGTCACCCGCTTTCGCAACACCCTCGGCCTGCCTGGCACGCTCTCCGTCCGCCTCCAGCCCAACCACCCCACCGACGACGTCCGCGGCATCGCCGCCTCCATGCTCGAGGGCCTGCTCTACGGCTGCGGCGACGCCGTCATCGGCGTCAATCCCGCCTCCGACAGCCTCCACTCCATCGTGCGCCTGCTCGAGATGATGAACGCCTTCCGCGAGCGCTGCGAGGTTCCCACCCAGACTTGCGTCCTCGCCCACGTCACCAGCACCCTGCTTGCCATCGAGCGCGGCGCCCCCGTCGATCTCGTCTTTCAGTCCATCGGTGGCACGGAAAAAACGAATCGCAGCTTCGGAGTATCGCTCTCGCTGCTGGAAGAAGCCCGTTCCGCCGGACTCGCCCTGCATCGCGGAACCGTTGGCGACAACGTCATGTACTTCGAAACCGGGCAGGGAAGCGCGCTCTCCGCGGGCGCGCACGAGGGCGTCGATCAGCAGACCTGCGAAGCCCGCGCCTACGCCGTGGCCCGGCACTTCCAGCCGCTCCTCGTCAACACTGTCGTCGGCTTCATCGGCCCTGAATATCTCTACGACGGCAAGCAGATTCTCCGCGCCGGCCTCGAAGATCACTTCTGCGGCAAGCTGCTCGGCCTGCCCATGGGCTGCGACGTCTGCTACACCAACCACGCCGAAGCCGACCAGAACGACATGGATTCTCTCCTGCTCCTCCTCGGCGTCGCCGGCGTCAACTTCATCATGGGTGTTCCCGGCGCCGACGACGTCATGCTC
>DATJQW010000038.1:0-29395 GCA_035505395.1 Acidobacteriaceae bacterium | reverse complement strand
GACACCTGCGGCACCGGCGGCGATGGCCATGGCACCTTCAACATTTCCACCGGAGCTGCGCTGCTCGCCACGGCCGCAGGCGCCAAAGTTGCCAAGCACGGCAACCGAGCCGTCACTTCGAAATGCGGCTCGGCCGACGTGCTGGAGGCGATGGGTGTGCCCGTCGAGCTCACCGCGGCCCAGTCCGCGGAGTGCCTTCGCGTCACCGGTTTCGCGTTTCTCTTCGCGCCCGCGCTGCATCCGGCCATGAAGCGCGTGCAGCCCATCCGCCGTGCCCTGGGCTTTCGCACCATCTTCAATCTTGCCGGCCCGCTCACCAATCCCGCCGGAGCGCCGGCGCAGGTAATGGGCGTCTTCGCCCCCGGCAAGCTCGACGTCGTCGCCGGCGCCATGGCCCAGCTGGGCGTTCGCTTCGGCCGCGTCGTTCACGCGCGCAGCGGCATCGACGAAATCGCGCTTTCCGCCACCGACACCATCCTGGTGCGCGCTGCATCCAGCCACAACGCGCCGCACACGCTGCGCACGGTCGTCCACCCCGGAGACCACGGTCTCTCGGAGAGTGGCCTCGAAGACCTCCGTGCCGGCGAGACCGCCGAGGAGAACGCCGCAATCCTCGAAGCCATTCTTCACGGCGATCTGCGCGGTCCAAAACGCGATGTCGTTCTGCTGAATGCCGCGGCGGCCCTCGAAGCCGCCGGTATTGCGTCCGATCTGAAGGAGGGTGTCGCTCGCGCCGCCGGGGCCATCGAGGGCGGCGCAGCGCGCAGCACCCTGGCCGCGTTGCGTGAATTCAGAACCAGCCTGGCGCGCTGAGCTCCCCCGGCTCCAAAACCATACCATCAAACTTTGCGGAGAAAGGCGTCACGGCCGCTTCGCTGGCCCAGGCCGGATGCGCGAGAAGGGAACGATGCCCGTGCCCTCCAGCACCGAGTAGAAGTGGTCTGCCTCGAGGTTGTGCATCGTGTCGATATGCCCGGATGGCCAGCGAATCTCCACCGTGTCGATTTTCGTCGCGCTGCCAAGGCCGAAGTGCACGCGCAGATCGTTCTGTGAGAGATAGCTCCCACCGCTGAGCACATATCCGGTCTGGGTCATGCCGCCGGCCTCGATCTTCACGCGCGCATTCAGCGCCAGGCGATTGCTTTTGGTTCCGGCCAGCTCAAAGCTCACCCAGTGACGCCCCGGGATGCCATGATTCCGCAGAATCACCGGCCTGCCGTCCAGATCTTCCACCACCGCGTCCATGTTCCCGTCGTTAAACAAGTCGCCCACGGCCAGCCCGCGCGAAACGCGGCGTACCTGGATCGCCGGACCCGCTTCGGCGCTCGCATCGCAAAATTTCCCGTTGCCCTCGTTCATCTCGAGCAGCATCGGCTCGCGATATCCGCCGCCGGAATCCAGCTTGTCGACTTGCGGATAAACGTGCCCATCCACGGTCAGCAGATCGAGCCAGCCGTCGTTATCCAGATCTGCGAACGCTGTTCCCCATTTCACCCAGGGCAGGGAAGCGAAGGCCAGGCCTGACGAGTACGACACCTCCGTGAAGTTCCAGTTGCCGTCGTTGCGATACAAATCGTCGTTCTCGTCGGCGAAGTCCGTCACGTAGAGCGACGGCCTGCCCGTGTGGTTGTAGTCGCCCACCGCAATGCCCATCGACGCCTGCTCGGAGCCGTCGTCGCTCAGCGCCGTACCCGACTCCAGACCGATCTCTTCGAATTTCCCGTTGCCCAAATTCCTGTAGAGATAATTCGGCGTCGAGTCGTTGGCCACGTACAGATCCGGCCGCCCGGTGTTGTTAAAGTCCACCCACACCACGCCCAGACCATAATACTGGCTGGGACCGTTCACACCCGCCTGCACCGCGACATTGGTGAAGGTGCCGTCGCCGTTGTTATGGAACAGCGCATCCTCCGATCCGCGCAGTCCGCGCGGCCCACACTGCACATCCAGCCCGCGGTATTTGCAGTTCGGCGCGCTGCCGAAGACGGGCAGGTCTTTCAGGCTGAAGTCCACATAGTTCGTGACCATCAGATCGACGTAACCGTCCCCGTCGTAATCGCCGAACGCCGCCCCCGTCGAGAAGCCCCGGTCGGCGACGCCCGCTTTCGCTGTCACGTCGGTGAAGGTTCCGTCGCCGTTGTTGTGATACAGAATGTTGCCGCCCAGGCAAGTGATGTACAGGTCGGGCCATCCGTCGTTGTCATAGTCGCCGACCGCGCCGCCCATGGCCATGCAGGCGTGCGTCAGACCCGACTTCGCTGTGACATCGGTAAAGGTGCCGTCATGATTGTTGTGATACAGGGCTCCATAGACCTTTTCGCCTTTCAGAGCCATGTCCACCGTCGGGGCATTCGTGAAATAAATGTCCGGCCATCCATCGCGGTCGTAATCGATCAGGATCACCCCGCCGCTCATCGACTCCGCGATGTACTTCTTATTCGGGTCGGAGGCGTGGGTGAAGGTGATGCCGGCCTTCGCCGTCACATCCTCCAGATCGGGAATCCTGCGGTCCACGCAACGCGCCGACTTCGCGCCAGGCGGCGGCGGAGGCGGAAGGTTATGGCCTTCCTGCGCCGATCCGGAGAAGGGCAGCGCCAGCGCCAGTGTCAGCGCAGCAAGCTGTCTGCGGCGAGAGAGAAGCAAAGCCGGTATGGATCCTCGCAGCCTCGTGGGAAGAATGGCGGTCCGGCTCAGCCGAGCTCTCGCCTGCATCGCAGTATATCTGCCTGCGCCTCGCACCGGGCTCTCTTGTCGGCTACCAGGTCACGGTGACCTTCTGCGTCACCTCCCCGATTCCCGCCGGAAACGCGAGGGTCCATGGGATCAGCCCGTTCTGCTGTGCATCTGGCGCGCCCAGCGCGCCCTGCGACGCTCGCAGGTGCAGCCCGGGAGCGTTCTCCCGCAGATAGACAGTCTGCGTCGACGATCCTTCGGCGGAGAGCGTCAGGGTCAGCGAGCGGCCTTCGCGTTCCTCGTCCAGAACCTTCATCTGCGCGGTCTCCGCGCCGAACGCCGGCAGATGCTGCGGCGCCCACGCTTCCACCGCCGGCAATGGAATCGTGATTGTCTGCGCTTCGACTCTCGCCCCGGCCATCTCGGTGGCCAGATGCGGAGCGGGCGCGCCCGTCGCCCTTACCACGAGGTCTCGTCCGCGGCGCGTGAACGTCAGATCGACAGTGGAGGATCCCAGCGGCACCCGCAGCACCTGGGCGCTGCTCCAGTCGGCAGGCAGCCGCGGATTGACCGTCAGCGTCTCGCTGGCCGCGTTCCATCCCAGGCCGAACATCCCGCGCAGCACCGGCGAGATCACCATCGCGGACGACCACAGTTGGTGCGGCGTGCTGAAGGAGAAGGTCTGGAAGAACTGCCCGGAAAGCAGTTCCGTCACCGAGCCCGGATCTTCCGCCCAGGTCAGGTCGGCGTTCTGCATCAGGTGCGCATACCCGGCCAGCGGATGGCCCGCGCGATACTCGGCCAGCGAGACCCAGCCTGTAAACAGCGGCCACACCGATCCCTGGTGGTAGCTGATCGGATCGTAGAAGCTCACTTTGTCGCTCAGCAGGCGCGTTCCCCAGTCGGTCGAGAACTCGCTCGAAGCCCACCGCTGCATCATCGGCTCTGCGTGCCCGAGGCTGTAGCTTCCGTCCCACCACGCCACCGCCGGAAAAATCGTCGGCGTATTGTCGGTGCTCCCGTTGGAATTGCGGCTGAACGCATAAAAATCGGCATCCGGCAGGTAATATTCCTTCTCGATCGTCGCTCCGATGCGGGCCGCTCGGGCAGCAGCCTGCTCGCTCAGCTCCGCGTGTCCCGTTGCTCGCGCCAGCTCGGCGAACGCCGTGCTCGCCTGCTGATCGAGCGCCGCCAGGTAAATCTCCTGATGCGGCATCGACGGCACCCACGACTCCACCCAGCCTGTGCCCTGCGAATTGTTGTAAATGCCGTCGTCCGATACATGCGACGTCTCGAAACTCCAGGCCAGTGCCAGAGCATCCCAGTGCGCGCGGATAAAATCAGCGTCTCCGCTTGTCTTCAGGTAGTCCTCCGCTGCCATCAGAAACAGCGGCGTTGAATCGGCCGCTGCGTACTCGTAGGGCAGCGACTGCCAGTCGACCAGGTTTGCCGTCTGTGAGTACTCGTGCATGATTTTGCCGTCGGGCCGCTGGTGCCGGATCAGAAATTCGAACTCATCGCGCGCGCTCCGCCAGTCGCCGTAGCTGTCCACCGCGTAGAGCGTCCATAGTGAGTCGCGCCCGAAAAACCACCCGAAGCCGGGGCGCACCGTGCTTCCCGAGTCGTGCATTCCAGCGGTGAATGCCTGTCCCTGGCCCTCCGGCGTCGCCACGCGAAGCTGATCGATCGCCGCAATCGCCCACGAGAACGCCTGGTCCAGTTTCTCGTCCGGAGTCGCAATGCTGGTATGCGTCGCCAGCAGTTTCTCGTAATATGCCGCGTTGCTCGCGTAGAGCGCCGGAATCGCCGCATTCAGCGTGGTCAGGCTGCGCGCCAGCGCCTGCTGCGTCGTCGCCTGGGGCGCATGCCCCATGGTCATCAGCAGCGGATACACATTATTGCCATCGCGCGCGGGATCGTAATGCAGTACGAACTCGAGCGGCTCCGTCTGCGCGCGGTCCTGCACCGCGGGCAAAATGCCTGGTTGGGCCGTCGGCATCGCCAGCGCCGCAGCCTCGCCAGGAAGATCCTCGCTGAGCAGATAAAACGCCGACCCGTCCTGGTTCTTTACCCAGTCCGCGTAAGGCTGCGGATCGGATGCAGCCGGCCACATGCGCTGCATCACCGGAAGCAGGCTGATCGTCAGCGTGATCGGGCGAACCGCCTCAATCTGAAACAGCATCACGGCGCCCACGCCCTCCGGCCCGTCTTTCGGAGCGAACATGATCTGGCGAACCGTAAAGTACGCATGCGAGTAGGTGATGGCCGTCGCCTCGGGCGTCACATCGATCCACGAGGCGTGCGCGTTCACGTCCACCTGCTCCGGAAGATCCTGCATCTGCGCGCGGATGCGCAGATCGCTGAAGATTTTCCACGGGAAGATCCACGCTTCGCAGACGCCATTTTGCTCGCCCAGCAACGCGCCGCGCGGCCCCACCACGGAGAACGGGCGCCACGGATCGGTTTCCTGAGAAATGTGAAGAGCCGGCGTTTTCGCCGCGATCCATCCCTGTAAAGGCGCAGGCGCCTGGCCGAACAGCGCGGCCGGAATCAGCGCCCCGGCTGCGAGAAAAACCGCGCGCCACAGCGCCGACTGTTTCTGAATCTCGAAGGGCTTCACAGTTCGAATGATACTGCCGCGCCGGCGCGAATCGGCCCTTCCGCGACTCCTCGGGGCTCAGCCGCCATCCGCTTACCGCCTCTCAGATTCAGCGCGTCGCGCCCGCTCCGCGGCTGCCTTAATCCAGCAAATGTTCGCGCTTCACGTTTGCCTCGGCATACGCTCGCCCCATGCGGCGCAGCACCGGGATCGTGTGAATGGCATCCAGCCGCGCCAGTCCCGGATACCGCGCCAGCAACTGGTCTCGTTCGTCCTTCGAGTACGACTGGTTGTAGCGCACGTAGCTGAACAGCCTCTGTCCCGGCATCGGCATGTCGATCATGGTGCCGATCTCCCGGTCCAGCGGCTCCCCAAACACGCACTCTCCGAGGCACCGGCACAGATAATCCTGCTCCGTCGCCGCTGCCTGGATCAGTGCTGCGGGGATGTGCGATGCGTTATAGCCCACCCACAGGCTGCGTGCCCGCTCCGGCAGCCCCGACGGAAATCGCATTGTCCCGATCGAGATCAACCGAATCTTGTCCGGCCCCGTCTCCCAGTTCAGGTTGTAGCAGGGCAGTATCACTGTCAGTGCCGCAATCAGAGCCGGGTTGTTGTACGGCGTAATCGATCCGTCCACGAAGATGTATTCCTGATCGCCCATGCGGATCGGCTCCGGATCGAAATATACCGGCGCCGCCGTGCTCGCCCGTACCAGCTGATACAGCGGGATATTCAGATTGCACTGCGGGTGCGAGCGGTCGGCAAATTTCGCCTTTGGATTGTTGGTCAACGGCCAGGGCGACCCCGTTGAATGGTTACGCACCACCACCATCAGCAGCTTTCTCAGCCGCTCGGTGCCCAACAGTGCCGGCACCTGGCCCTCGCCGTCCTCTGAAAACAGCCGCTTCAGCATCTCCGAGAGCGGCCTGGCGTTGTACTTTGACACTCCGTAGCGCTTCAGCGGCCGATACCACGGCACCGGCTCGAACATCTTCTTGCCGTGTTTTACATACATGCGCAGAATTTCCTGGACCCCTCGGCCCCAGCAAAGGCACGCGGCGATAATCGCTCCCGTGCTGGCTCCCGCGAAGAAGTCGAAATGATCCGCAAGCACCAGATCCTTGCGCCCGTACTCCTCCTGCAGCATTCTCTCCATGCGCAGCAGGATCTGCAGCGCGAACACCCCGCGAATCCCGCCTCCGTCGACAGCCAGAATGCGTTTCATCCTATTTCCTGGGCAGTTTGGCGTGCCGCGTCAGCGAACGCCATTCCAGCAGCTCCACCACCAGCGCGCGCTCCACGCGCGCCGTCACTCGCTGCAGTGAGCTCCATGTTTGCAGCGCACCAAACTGCGATACCCAGTTCCTCAGCCACTGCTCCAGCTCGCGATACCGCTCTCGCCTCCGGTCGCAGTCGTTGATCACCACCAGCGCCCCGGCCACTGTTGCCAACTGGAAGAGCGTCGAAATCAGCAGCTCCATCCATCGCCTGCTGAACGGCAAATGTCCCCTGCCTGCAAACAGCCACCCCGCGGTCAGCACCGCCAGCACGCCGCTGCTCCATGTCAGACCCCGATAAATCCGCGCCTCGCGCGTGGCCCCGGCGGCCTTCTCGGCAAAGTACCCGATCTGGTCCTCGAGCCGCCTCTCGCCATACTCCTTTCGGAACTCTTCCAGCGACACCGCTTTCCGCTTCTCATCCCTGAGCCGCAGATAGCCGAGCGACGTCAGCACGCCGGCCAGCTCCGGCAGCATCTCCGGTCCGATCGCGTCGTAGGCCAGCGGCGCGTTCCACAGCGCCAGATACGAGCGGCACACTTCGGCGGCGGTGCGCGTCCGCGCCCACTTCCTCTGCCGGCTGTCCAGCCCCAGCACCTGCGGCAGCACCACCGCGAACACGCCCAGCACCATACTCACGCCCAGCCACGCCGCCGCATTCCGCGCGTGCGCAGCAAACGCGCTGAACAGCGCCGCCGCCGCGGTATACAGAACAGGAACCGACGCCAGCCGCCGCGCTACCGGCGCCAGACGCGAGGCATTCGCATCCACCTTCGAAAACCACGCGCATGCCAGGCTCGCCGGATCGTCGCTGTTACCCCGTATTCCCCGGTCACTCAGGCCGTTCAGAAAATTCAGTTCCGGATCGTCGAGCGTTTTCCCGATGGCTCCCCCGTTGCGCACCTGGGGTTCGCACGTCTCGCTGTGCAGCCACACCACCGGCCGCCCAATTGTTTCCGCAAACGCCACAATCTCCGCCGTGCCGCCCATTCCCCGCGACGGCTGCCCATCCCACAACGCCAGCAGAACCTGGCTCTGCTGCACCGTCAGCACGCCGCAGTCGTAGAACTGCTCGCGCCGGTCTTCGCTCCCGGCGGTCACTTCCACCGACGCTGCCCGCCCCAGCACCTCCTCGGCCCTCGTCCACGACGCTGCGTCGAAATCCCTGCGGAATTCTTCCCGCGCCATCGGCAGCAATACGCGCAGCGGAATCCCCAGCTCCATGCAGCTTTCCGCAAACAGCAGATCGCCGCCCGCCGCCGCCGAGGAGATACCGTACACGTGCCCACTGCTCTTCGCCTGCTGCTCGCGGAGAAAGTCCAGGATCGCCTGCCGGCACGGCGCCTCCTCGCGAAGCGTGCGGTGGCCGGTAAAACCAATCCCCAGCACTGCGGGCAGCCGGATGGTTGGGTCAGTCATGAGCAAGCCGGCGGAGCAGCCCGCCTCAATCCGAGTGAAGCTGCAGGATCTCCGGCAGCGGGAATTTCGAAATGTCCACCGTCACCTGCGACGTCAGCGAATTGATCAGGCGGAAGACATCCCGGTTCCAGTGAATGTTCTCGGGCTGCGGCGCTGACTCCCCGGACGCCGCCAAATCGGCGATTTCGTAGTCCGCGCCACGATAGGAGACCCGGATCAGCATATCCGTCGGCTTGTAATCTTCCGTCCAGGTCAGCCGCAGCAGCGGCTCCTGCTCAATCGGCGGCACCTCCTGCTTAAATGGCGCCGGCACAGCCTTTTTGTCCTCATCGTAGTGGCTTTGCGGAATCGGCTCCGGATACTTCATGAGCTGATCGAACATCTTCTGTTCCTGCGCCGCGGCGGCCATCAGCCCGATCATCGACCGCATCACCAGCCGCGCCGACATCTTTGGCGGTCCCGCACCGGCCGCCCCTCCGGTGACGGCCGAGCAGACAGTCTGCTCCGTCTGCTCCTGCGATTGACCGCTCTCGATCGAGAAACCGAACGACAGCACCTGCAGCGCGTGATCCAGAGCGACCCCCGAGCTCAGTTCCGTCAGCCGGCTCACGTCCTTCCTGATCGCCTCCAGGTCCGGCACCAGCACCGTTGCGTGCGTCGCCGGATCCACCGCCGTCTTCTTCGGCGTCAGAAAGAACTCAGGCCGGAAGACCTTGTGCTCCAGCACCCATCCGGTCCCGCTCTGCACCCACACATTGTCCTTCGCTACCGCATCGTTTTGATCCTTCGCCTGCAGGGCTTTCCCCGCGTCGCCCGGCTGGGAAATAGCCGAGTTGTTGGCGTAGGGCTCCAGTGTCTCGCTTCCTCCCAGAATCAGATGACCTTGGCGCTGCAGCTCGTAAACCAGCGCGCTCACCCGCAGGAACGTCACATACTCGCTCAGCGCGTCGCTCCGTTCCGGGCTGTCCTCGAGCCCCTCCAGGCTCACCGGCGGCGCATTGCGGATCACCTGGACCCCGCAATCGTGCCGGATTACATTCCCGTTTGCGTCCTTGATGTCGATCGGCCGCGTGATCTCGATCCGGTCCACCAGCAGCCGGAACAGCTGGTCGAGCCTCCACCCCTGCTGGTACAGCGCGTAGAAGGTTTCCGGCTGGATCGGCTCCAGCAGCAGACGCGCGTTCGTATCGTCGTTCACCGGGATGAACTGGAAGGTTGGGTCGTTTTCGTAGATGATGCCCGGGCTGCCGCCGCCCGTCGGAATCTGGACGGCGCCGCTGCTCGACGAGAGCTGCCCACTCGTCGTCAGGTTCGCCTGCGCCCGGTAACTGCTGGTGATCTGCCCAAGCTTGAAGAAGTACGCCGGATCGCTGTTCTCGAGCCGTGCCAGATTCAGGAGAAGCTGGCGGTTCGACGTATTGGCGTACGCGCTCTCATACCCGCGGAAGTCCACCTGCATCCGCTTCGGTCCACATCCGCAGGCCGCCGCCAGCAACGCACAGGCGGCAACCACGGCGACCCGCCTTTGCAACCGCACCTTCCGGACCGGACCCACTTCCCCCACACGATGCACCAAGGGACCCATCGCTTTTCCTCACCCATTCCCGGAATCAGTGAAACAGCAGGTTGTGTCTGGAATTTTGAGGAATCATAGTGCAGCTTTTGCGGCCTTGCAAGCAAAGACTGCGGGAGTATGATGGCCGCTCCGGAATCCTTTCCTGTGCGCTTGCCCGGCTCCGGCACTCTGGCCCTAAGCCGCGCGCGTCAGCCGCGCCTGCATGTCTTCGAGGGCGATCCCTTTCGTTTCCGGGAAGACAAACCACACGACGAAGAACTGCAGCACCATCATGGCCGCGAAGAATTCAAAGGGAATAGCTTTCGACCACGCAGCGAGCACCGGAAAAGCCGCGGAGATGATGGCATTCATGATCCAGTGCGCGAGGCTTCCCGCGCCGAGGCCGCGGGCGCGCACCGAGTTGGGAAAGACTTCCCCGATGTAAACCCACATCACCGCGCCTTCAGAGAAGGAGAAGGACGCGGCGTATCCGATCAGCAGCCACAGCAGCCAGCCCTGATGATGCTGGCTCGAGAAGAGCACGGAGACGCCGACCAGAGCGGCGGCCATGCTCACCGATCCGATCAGGAGCAGCGCCTTGCGGCCGATCCGGTCAATCACCATCATGGCCAGCAGCGTGAAGATGAGGTTCGTCGCGCCGACCGCGACCGCCTGGAGATCTCCGGAGACCTTCGCGAAGCCGGCCGCCCGGAAAATGTCGTTCAGGTAATAGAGGATCGCGTTGATGCCGGAAAGCTGGCAGAAAAGGCCGAGGCTCACGGCAAGAAACAAAGGCAGGCGATAGCGCGATGAGAGAACGCGTTCGCCGCTGAGCGCGCGCTCGGCGGCCAGCGAGGCGCGGATGCGCGCGACCTCCGCCTGCGGAGCCGGATCGCCCACGGCAAACAGGGCGGACTCGGCCTCCTGCAGGTGATGCTTTGCGAGGAGCCAGCGCGGGCTGCGCGGGATGAAGAAGAGCGCGGCCAGGAAAATCGCGGCGGGAAGGCCCGGAACCCCCAGCTCCCAGCGCCATTCCGTCAGGCCGAGATTGTTCAGAACGATGACGTAGTTGGAGAGATAGGCAAGCAGGATGCCGATGACGATGTTGATCTGGAAGCAGCAGACCAGCCGCCCGCGCCAGGCTGCGGGCGCGATCTCCGCGATGTACATGGGGCCGAGCACCGAGGAGGCGCCGATGCCCAGTCCGCCTACGATGCGGAAGGCCAGCAGCGCGGGCCAGTTCCAGACAAAGGCGCATCCCAGCGCTGAGACCAGGTAGAGGATGGCCGCGATGCGCAGGCTGTCGCGGCGTCCGAGTCTTTCACCAATCAGCGGCGCGAGCGCGGCCCCCGCGATGGTCCCCCACAGGGCGCTCGAAACCGTGACGCCGAGCATGCCCGGCGAGAGATGGAACAGCTCGGAGAGGGCGTGCGTGGCCCCGGCGATCACCGCGGTGTCCAGGCCAAAGAGCAGACCGCCAAGCGCAGCCACGGCGCTGCTGATCACCAGCACGGCGGTGATGCGCGGCTGATCTGCCGATGCGGGCATGCTGACGGGTTTGATGCGTTGCGTGGATGCCATCAGTTGTGCCTCGGAGCCCGATCGAAGAGGAATTCAGGATGAGATCGCATGCGTCATCCTCCGCAGAAGGGGAGCGTTCCCCAGGGGAACGAGATCGACGTCGACCGGCTGCCGATCCCCGGTGCGGATCATGGAGCCGTGCAGGACGAGAGCAGGGGTATCGAACGGATACTGGACCTCCGCGGCGGCTGCCATTTGCCGCGGCTTGAACCCGAAGGCCTGCCATTGCGATTCCGCAGGGAAAACCAGCGCTTCCTCCGTCCCTGGCGTGGGCTCGTCGTACGTGTCCGCAAAGCCCGGGAGCGGATAGGTCCGCAGCACGGTTTCGGTGGGGGCGATGGGTCGCGCGAATACCAATGCTCCGTACTGCAGCGCGGCTTCGCCGTTCACAGCAGTCAGCGTCCGAACCTCGCGGCTAAATCTCACGTGGACCGCATCTCCATCCCCCCATTCTTTCGTCACGCGCCAGTAGCTGCCCTCGCGGGCGATGCGGGCGCCGGCGCAGCTCACCTGCGTGCCCGCGGACCAGCCCGGATCGCGGAGCAGCAGGGAAAAGCTCGCCGGCTTCTCCGGATGCACGGTGATGGTCACGTGGTCCTCAAACGGATAGGCTGTTGTCTCTTCGAGGACGAGATTCACTCCGGCGGCCTGAGTGGATACGCGGCATGGGCCGTAGAGGAGCGCCGCCAGCGTGTCGCTGCCGCGCCGCATCCACATGCCGCGCACGTACAGTGCCGCGACATTCGTTGCATTGGGATTGCAGCATACCGCGACATCCGCGTGGGTGGGCGAAAACTTGTTGCGCGGCTCGGCGCGCGTGCCGTCCGGAGTGAGGCCGTTGCAGCGCAGGCGATTATCGGAGGAAAGGTAAGCAATGGCCCGCCCGTCCGCCGTGCGCGCACCCTGCGCGTCGTTGAACCACACTCTCTCCGCCTTGTCGCCGTAGGCGGCGAGCCCCGTCTTCTGCAGCGCGGACTCGAGCGTGAGCTGGATCTCTTTCGAGGCGCAGTACTCGTACTCCGTTGAGGTGGGATCGGGCGCGAGATTGCTGATCAGTTCTTCACTGACGCCGGAGCCTCCCGGTTCGGCGTAGCGGCTCAGCTTGTCCATGGCGTTGCGCGCAGCCTCGCCGAGGTCCGGCCGGCCAGTGGCCGAGGCGAGCCACAGGGGAACCCGAATCGATTCGTACGTGTGCACGCCGTGCTGCACAAAGGGCGCCTTCCGATTCAGCAGCGAGGGAAGGCTGGTGTCGGCGCCGCTGACGTTCCTGCTCCAGTCGTCGTAGAGCCACACAGAAAAATCTCGGTATCGGGCTTCGCCGGTGCGCTCGAAAAGCCGCTCCATCACGTCGATGATCATCAGGTCGTGATTCTCGCCCCACGGGACCGGAGTCTTGCCCGAGCCGTACACCGAAATGATGAGGCCAGCGCAGCGCTCGACTGCCGTCTGCACCGCGGGATTACCGGCCAGGTCCGCGTAGTCGAGCAGGCCCCGCAATAAACAGGCCTGCGTCCACAGCTCGCCGGGATGCACGAAACGCGAATCCGCAGCGAAGATTCCCAGATAACCGTCGCTGTCCTGCGAGGAGAGGATGTGGCGCACGTACTCGTCGGCTTCGCGCATGGCGCGCGAATCTCCCGTGAGATACGCCATCATGATGAAGCCTGCGCGCCAGTTGCCCTCAGTTTCGCCGTTCCACCAGGCGACGCCGTCGCGATTGGCGACGTTCTGCGAGTGCCGCGAGTTGCGGTTCGTCACGAAAATGTCGGATGAGGCTTCGTGGCAGAGTTGTCCCAGGCAGCCCGCGAATCCTTCGTTCAGATCGCGCAGCATCTGTGCGCGAATCCAGCCGGCAGGCCTGACCGCCCCCGCGGGCAGCCATGAGAAGACCGGCTCCGTCGCAGCAGCGGCCGTTGCGGTCGATAACCCCCCGGGACTGCCTGGAACCGACAGCGCCAGAACCGTCCAGGGACTCAGCAATGCGGAGCCAGCGGCAGTCGTCAGCAGTTTCAGCGATTCGCGGCGATTCATATACCTTCGAGTCTCCGGGCCCTCATCTCTGCCAGTCCACGGTTACGCTGCCGGTTCCGCTGTCCGGGACCGTGTAGGTGTGATTGCTGCCGGCCTCGCGCTGCACGGAGTCGCGGGCAATCTGAAAAAGCCTGAATTGCAGAGCCTTCCCGGCGGGAACGGAAATATCGAGGAAGCAGGCAGGCGCATGAGGACAGAGAAAGGGACCAGCAGCGTTGCCGGGGTCCGTTTGCCATTGTCCGGTCCCGACGGTGTTGCCTGTCAAGTAAATCGAGGCGCCGGATGCCAGAGGGACATTGTTCACGGTGAAAGTGACCGGAATCAGCCGGTTCTGGATCACAGTAATCGGCGTCGGGTTGGACTCAGCTCCATCGGCAGTCCGCAGCCGCACCGAATAGTTTCCCGGCGGCATTGCGGGAATCGTGAAGGTGACCGTCTCGCCGGACCAGGAGCGCACCGCCGCGGCCACGTTGCCCACCAGAAGCGATCCCTGAGACGCGCCGAATCGCTCGCCGGCGATGGTAATCTGCATGCCAGGTTGTCCGATGGTCGGCCCCATCGAGCCCACCTCCGGGCCGCTGGCAGGCCGCGCAGACTGCCAGACCGCAACGCTGTGCGGCGCGAGCACCAGAGGCGCCGATTCCGATCGGCCAGCCGCTCCAGCCAGCACGCGCAGCCGCGCACCGCCCATCAGGCCCCCGAGAACATCACGATACCTTCCGGGAGGCAGGTTGGTCTCCAGCGCTGACAGGTTCGCAGTGTCGGTTTCGCTCTTGTTGATGGCCACCAGCACCACATCGTTGGCAAAATGCCGCTCGAAGACCAGCACATCGGGATCCGCGCGCAGGATCTGCATGCTTCCATAAGCCAGCGCGTCGTTCGATTGCCGCAGCGCCGCCAGCCGCTGCACCAGCCGGAACCCGACCGTGTGCGTGTCATAGGCTGACATCCAGACCCGCGTGTAAGGATCGCGTCCCCCATCCGTGTCATTGTGCAGATACTGTTCGTCGCCGTAATAGATGACCGGGATCCCCCGCGCCGTGAGCACCAGGGCCTCCGCTTCATCGAGGCGATGCCGGTTATTGTTCACCGAGAGCAGCCGGGGAATGTCGTGATTGTCGACGAAGATTACCAGATCGAGAGGATGGTCGAAGTCCCGATCCTCCCGTTCGAGCATCTGCTGGATTTCGGGAAAGCCCTTGTTATAGGCGAACACTTCGCGGATGGCGATCGCGAAAGGGTAGTCGAGCAGAGACATGCCGCTGTGATTCGCGAACTTGCAGGCGTCGGAATAGAACGGATCCCGCGGTCCGCCCATGAACCATTCGCCAAACATGAAGCTGGGTTTGTAGCTGTAGACGGAATTGGCGAAGCTGTACGACCACCCCCAGGTGATGTGGCGAACGGCGTCCAGACGGACCGCATCGACCCCATGGTCCTGAAACTGGTGGATCGAATCCTTGATATAGCGGTCGATCGTGGGATTGTCCTGGTTCAGATCGGCGAGACCGAAGACGTTGTAGTACTGCAGCTGGTAAGCGTTGTTGATGTCCGTCAGCATGCCGTTGTGATGAAACATGCCCTGCGGATCATGATCGTAGGTCGCCAGCAGCTTGCCGTTGTCGTAGAGGTTGCCGTGCTCGGCGGTGAACGTCAGGTTCGAGTCGTTGGGCGAGAAGTCGAGGACGACCTTGATCCTGTCAGCGTGGGCGGCCGCCGTCATCGCGTCGAACGCCTTCCAGTCATTCCGGCTGCTGCCGAAGTGCTCCTCCACGCGCATGAAATCGCGGTTGATGTAGCCGTGATAGGGAGCGAAAAGATAAGGGACGGGCTTGCCATCCGGTCCGGTCATCGGCACGTTGATGTTGTCCACCGACGGAGAGATCCAGATTGCGGTGATGCCCAGTTTCTTCAGATACGGCAGCTTGTCCTCGATACCCGCGAAGTCCCCGCCCCAGTAGGCCTGCCAGTTGGTCTTCGTCGGGTCGTACATGCCCGGGCTTTGCGGCGGATTGTTGTTCGTGGGGTCGCCGTCGAAGAAGCGGTCGGTGATGATCTGATAGATCACCTGCTTCCTGAAGTCCTGCGCATGCAGCGCGGGCATGGCCACGCCTGCGGTCAGCAGGGCGAGCAGAAACAGAGTACGAACAGACAACTTCCTGGAGCGCAGGCAGGCTGGGGACAACGAAATCTCCGCGATGGATCAGCTGGGGAACACGCCGGAGCACCCGGGTGCAGAGTGGATTCGGCGCGCTCAGCGTAATACGCCGGGAACAGGGTTTTCCTCATCGGAATTGAGGGATTTGTGTACTCGATTGGCCGATCGTTTTGCGGGGCCGGCGCTTCTTCGGCACATCAGCGATCAACCCGTTCAGGCACGCATGCGCGACGGGATGGGATCGGCGTCCAGCTCCGGCGGGAGGGCAAACTCCGGTTCCGCGTGGGAACGGAACTGCTGCCGCAGAGTGCGCGGACCGAATCCCTTGATGCGCTTGAACTGTCGATTGAAATTCGAATAGTTGCCGAAGCCCACCTGGAAGCCGATGTCGAGCACGCTCAGATCGGTGGTGGTCAGCAGCTGCGCTGCCGCGCCCACGCGCAGCTCGTTCACATAAGCGGTCATCGTGCGGCCGGTGGCCCGCTTGAAAAATCGGCACAGCGACGCCTGGTCCATGTGCAGCTTGTCGGCGAGCCTCACGTAGTCGACTTCCTCGTCGAAGTGCTCGCTCAGGTGAGCGCACACGGCCTCAATGCGCTGCTGGTCCTCGATGCGGCAGATGGGCCGCACGCGGTCGGTCGAAAGGGTGACCGGATTTGGCTCCTCGGCCAGAATCACCAGGATTTCCAGCAGCTGCACGATGCGCTGCGCGGGCGAGCTCGACAGGAACTCGATCACCTTGCCGCCCGCCACGCGGCCTGCGGCGGTGTGACTGAAAGAGAGCCCGCAGGCGGAGCGGTGCAGCAGGTGCATCACCGGCTCCATCTCCGGAATCCTGAAGAACTCCGTCCCCAGGCAGTCCTCCCGAAACTGGATGACGACCGCGCGGTGACACTTCTGCTCCGCCATCTTCACCGGACCGGAGCGGTAGCTGTGAGGAAGGTTGGAACCGAGAAGGACCAGATCGCCGGGGCCGTAATCGCCGATGCCATCGCCGACGAGACGCTGCCCCTGACTGTCGACGATCAGGGTGAGCTCGTACTCCGGATGGTAGTGCCAGTAGAAGGGGAACTCGAAATCGACCCGTTCAAATGCAAGCAACGAGGCGGACCCGGGCGTTACCTTCTCGAAATGCGCCCTCATAGGGCCAATTTTAACCACGTTTGCTGATTTACAGGCAGAATTTTTAAAGTGAGCGCAATGGAATACAGAAACGCGTCAATCTCTGAGAGGATTTCGTAAGCGCAGCGGCGATATGCTCCTCAGAACAGGGCGTTGCCGCACGCAGCAACATCGAAACCTGCAGACAGCGAGAAGGAGATCCCCCAGATGACCCAGCAGCCGGTTGACGATGAGCAGGTACGGCAGCGGATGGCCAGTTACACCGGCCACGCTCACCTTCCGCCTCTGGTTGGCCTGCAATCGATGAGCGAGGCCGCCACGCGAGGCCTGACCGTCGCGGAGTCGGTCGCGCGGCAGCTGCGGCTGCACTGGTCGCTCCGGCGGCTAAACATGATTTTTGTGGCTCGCATTGCGGCCACGCCGGTCTACGAGCTCAAGATGGCGTTCAGCCTGCACGCTCACTACTGTGCCGAGCACGTCGAGCCCTTCGCCAACCGCGTTCGGGAGATGCGCCAGCCTCCTTACGGCCTGGAAGTCTGCCCCGATGCCGCCCTTGATGCATTCTTCGACGAAATCCTCAGCGCTGCCGAAACGCCGGCTCTGGTCCTCGGGCTTTACGGTTATGCGATCCCCGCCGTCGTGCGGGCGCTGGAGCGCCTGATGGCGGACACCAATAAGCTCTTCGATCATCCCACCTGGCGCGTTGCCCGGTTGGCGCTGGTCGAGATGCAGGACGTTCTGGAATATGGCCGGCAGGCCGTAACTTGCCTCGTGGATGACAAGGCGCGCTCCGCACTTGCTGAATGGACGGCGTTGCTGGATGAGCTGCTGGGCGCGGCGGGCGACCTCGACGGCACACAGCCGAAAGAGAGCGTCGAGCTGCGGCGCATGTTCTCCTCGGTTCCCTGGAAATACGACGGCGTGCCCAAACGGGATGAGCGATTCCGCGATCCCTACAACATGGGCGTCAACGCCGAGGCGTTCCTGTTCGACCCGGAAATCCCCCCTCTGCCCAAATCGATCATGCTCTACTTCAAGCGCCTGCGCGAGATCGATGTGCCGGAGATGATGTCGAGCATCCTGGTGGAGACTCCGGGCAAGCCCTGGGAGTATTACCGCGACATGACCCGCCAGTTGTGGGACGAAGCGCGGCACGCCATGATGGGCGAGATCGGCTTCGTTTCCATGGGCGTCGACTGGACGAAAATCCCTCTCAACTTCACCTGGTCGCTGGGCCTGAACACGCAGCTCACGCCGCTGGAGCGCCATGGCGTGCTCTACACCATCGAGCAGGGCCTGATGCCCAAGAAGACCGGCAAGGAGTACGAGTGGCAGGTGGCCCTGGCCACCGCGAACCGCCTGACATCGCTGATTCAGGATTACGACTGGGCCGACGAAATCCTGCACGCCCGCATCGGCCGCGACTGGCTGGTTCCGGAGCTGGGCACCCAGAAGCAGGCGCTCGCCTTTGGGGATCGCGCGTGGTCGCGCGTCCTGGGTGACTGGGCGCGCTGGCGCGAGCAGGGACTCACCGAGCACCACAACTGGTGGCCCGAGGTCTATCGCGAGGCCTGCCGGCACTGGGGAATCGAGCCGGATCCGAATCTGCTCGCCTACAGCACCACTTATGAAAACACCCGCGCGGATCTCAAGCAGGTAGCCGGATGACGCGCACCTTTGCCGGCCGCCTCTGATGCCCTTGTGCGGCGCCGCAGCCAACACCACACCCTGGGATGCGTTGTACATTGACCAAAGGCCGGGAAGAAAACTGGGTTTTGCATCGCGACCTTATCGCCGGTGCGATGAATGCGGAGAGCGATTCAGAAAAGCCGCTGCCCTCCGCGGGTTCCGGGGACGTGCAGCCGCGGGAATCGCAAATCAGCGTCACGTTTCTGCGGGCCGGCCTCACCGTGCCGTGGACGGATTCCGCCGCCACCCTTCTGGAGCTGGCTGAGGCCCACGGGATCGAAATGGACTATGGGTGCCGCTACGGCGACTGCGCCACCTGCCTGATATCCCTGGTGAGCGGGGAAGTCGAGTATCTGCACGCGACCGGCGCGACTCCGGATCCTGGAACCTGCCTGCCCTGCAGCTGCAGGCCTGTCACTCCGGTGGTTCTGGGCTCCTGACAACAGGGAGGGTTTGTCATGATCACGGCGAACGCAATCGTTTCCGACGGCCAGGGCAACTTCGCCTTGGACGAAGTGCGGATGGACAGCCCCCAGGCGAATGAAGTCCTGGTGGAGATCAAAGCCAGCGGCGTCTGCCATACCGATTTCGATTCGATGTCCTGGAGGCGGCCTCTCATCATGGGCCATGAAGGCGCCGGTGTCGTGCTCCAGTGCGGTGCGGGCGTCGACCACGTGCACCCCGGCGACCGCGTTTTGCTCAACTGGGCGATCCCTTGCGGCGAGTGCTTCCAGTGCCGCCGCGGCGCGGAAAATATCTGCGAGCAAAAGCCCGTCGTGCCGCCCGAAAGATTCGAATACCGGGGCGCGCCCATCGAGGCCTCCTTTCATCTGGGAACCATGGCAACGCACGCGCTCGTTCCCAAACAGGCGGTCGTGAAGATCGATGTCGAGATTCCTTTTCCCTCGGCTGCCATCCTCGGTTGCGGCGTCATGACCGGATTCGGATCGGTGGTCAACGCAGCCAATGTCGAAAAGGGCAGCTCGGTCGTCGTGCTGGGCGCCGGTGGTGTGGGGCTGAGCGTGGTGCAGGGCGCGGTTCACGCCTGCGCGGGCATCATTATCGCCATCGATCTCAACCCCAACCGGCTGAACCTGGCCCGCCAGTTTGGCGCCACGCACAGCATCCAGGCCGAGCCGGACGACCACGGGCTGCTGCGCGCGGCGCAGAAGGTCCGCGAACTCACCGGACGCGGTGCGGACTACGCCTTCGAATGTACTGCGGTGCCGGCCCTGGGCGCTTCGCCTCTGTCCATGGTCCGCAACGGCGGATGCGCGGTCGCCGTGAGCGGAGTCGAAGAAGTTGTCCCCGTGGATATGGAGCTCTTCGAGTGGGACAAGCGCTACATCAACCCGCTCTACGGGCAGTGCCGGCCCTTCATCGACTTTCCCGTTCTGCTCTCGCTCTACCGGCAGCATCGGCTCAAACTCGATGAGATGGTGACGTGCACCTACCCGCTCTCCGGCCTCGCTCAGGCCTTCGAAGACATGCGCCGCGGCGTGAACGCCAAAGGAGTGCTGCTTCCCTGATGGACTCCTCCGCGCTGCCCAGCCGCTTTTCTCCCATCGAGATTTCCGAGCCTGCTCTCGAACATGAGCATCTGCGCCACCTCACCCTCTACAGCCCGGCGCTGCGAGGCCGCGGCGACGTCAGCCTCTTCCTTCCGCCCGGACTGGACCCATCCCGCAGAATTCCCCTCGTTCTCCTGCTGCACGGCGTCTACGGCAGCCACTGGTGCTGGTTCTACAAGGGCGCCGCGCACCGCACCGCGCTCGATCTGATCCGCGACCAGCGCATCCGCCCCATGCTCATCGCCGCCCCGTCCGACGGTCTTCGCGGCGACGGCACCGGGTACCTGCCAGGGCCGGACCAGGACTTCGAACGGTGGATCTGCGAAGACCTGGCGCAGTGCATCGAGGGGTTATTCGCGCCTGCCGGAGCGGACGTCCTGCTGGCAGGCCTGTCAATGGGTGGCTACGGCGCACTCCGCCTGGGAGCGAAGTATCCGGAACGATTCTGTGGCATCTCTGCGCATTCGGCCATCACCATGCCGGCACAGTTCAGGGAATTTGTGCGTGACATGAGCCCGTTCCAGGCGGCCGATCAGCACGAACTGGACCCTCTCTACTGGCTCGATCGGCACCAGTCACAACTGCCCCCGCTCCACTTCGACTGCGGGCAGGACGATGCATTGCTGGCCGGCAATGAAGCGCTGCATCAGGAGCTGCTGCGAAGAGGGATTCAGCACAATTTCGAAGTCTTCCCGGGCGATCACAACTGGAATTACTGGCGGGAGCATGTGCGCGACAGTCTCTTGTTCTTCGAGCGTGTCCTTACGGAAAAGGAATAGCTGCAACTGCGGGAAGGCAATGGAATACAGAACCGCGTCAACCAGCGCGGCGACACGGATCGAAGACTGAGATAGCCTGGCTCGGGCGGTGCTTTGAATCGTCCCACAGCCGCAGCGGGGTTATGCCTGAGAGAGTCGGAGGACTATGAGCAATCCGGATCGCCGCGAATTTCTGAAAGGCCTCACCGCCTGCAGCCTCGCCCTGCCCCTGATGTCGGGCGAAGCGCGAACTCTTCGGGCGGCCGAGCGTGCGACTCCGCGGAGGACGATCGACCTGGGCAACACACCTTGGCTGTTTCTCAAAGCTGATCCCTCCCCGGCCCCGAAAGACCCCGCATTCGACGACGCTGCCTGGACCAGGGTCGGCGTCCCGCACTGCTTCAACGACACCGACACCTACCAAAACCTATCGCTGAACAAAGCGTTTCAGGGAACCGTCTGGTATCGCAAACACCTCTTTGTCGACGGGCGCGATCGCGGCAAGCGGTTCCTGCTCGAATTTCAGGGAGTGGATCTTGCCGCCGCCGTTTACGTGAACGGCCGCTTCTATCCGGGCAATACCGCGGTTCCGCAGCCGCAGGAAGTGACGCACGTCGGAGGCTTCATTCCCTTCGCCCTCGATATCACCGCCGATCTGCGCTACGAAGCGGATAACGTGATCGCGGTCCGCGTCTCCAATGCCGATCACAGCTTCTTCACCTGGCCTGGATTTGGCAGCACTTTCGCTCTGGGCATGGACTTCGGCGGCATCGTATGCCCGGTTTACCTGCACATCACCGATCCGGTCCATATCCCGCTGAACGCTTACTCGCCGATGCAAAAGTGGGGAACATATCTCGCCACGCTTGCGGTGAACGCGGATCGCGCACAATTGCGCGCACAGACAAATGTCGAGAATCAGAGCGATTCCGCCTGCGATGCGACGCTGGTGACGAAGATTCTGGATGCTGACGGCAACACCGCCCTGGCGATGACAACAACGAAAGCCATCGAGTCCGGAGCGATGGCTTTGTTCGATCAGTCCGGCGAAGTCCCGCATCGACAGCTCTGGTATCCGAACAACAGCAGCTCCGGCGCCCCGTACCTCTATCGTGCCGTCAGTACGGTGCTGCTCAACGGATCGGAGATCGATCGCGTGGAAACTCCATTCGGAATCCGGACTCTGAGCTGGGATGACGACTACGGCTACGTGAACGGCGACAAACATCTGCTGAACGGTTTTGGGCAGCGCAATACCTACCCTGCGCTCGGCTCGGCCGTGCCCGCCGAGCTGCAATGGAACGACGTGCGCCTGATTGCCGACTGTGGCGGGAGCGCCCTGCGCGTTGGCCATATCCCCGCGACCCCGGAAACGGTGGCCGCGTGCGATGCCTACGGCGTGCTGGTGATCCAGGACAGCGGCGATAACGAGTGGGCGCTCTACGGCGAACCGGCGCTGACCTACAAGAAAGAGTACGACCGCGACACGATCGTCTATTTCCGCAATCATCCCTCGGTCGCGGTGTGGGAATCCAACAACGGCCTCGCGTCGCAACAGCACCATACCGATATCTACTCGCCGCGGGTGACCCAGGATATCGTGGATAGCTGGGATCCCGACGGAGACCGCATCGTCGAAAGCCGCGATACTTCCGATTACTGGCCCTCCGATAAGAAGATCATGATCGGATATACGGCCCACTATAAAAAAGTTGCCAGTTCGCCGTCGATCAACCTCGAGTGTTATTACCGCGGCAACGCGCGCTTCGATTACGCACATGAGAAGGAATCCGCGGACTTCTTCACGAAGCAGTACGTCTCGAACATTCGCGACAAGGCCTGCGGATGGATCTTCTGGATGCTCGCGGAAACCATGGAATCGCCGTTCATGCCCTATCTAAACGGCATGACGCACCAGAAGTCTCTCGGTTCCTGCGCCATGGACGGCAATCGTTTCCCCAAACTGCCCTATCGCGTCTTCCAGAACGCGCTTTGGCTCCCTTACTCGCGAAAACCCGGAGTTACCCTGCAGGGCAGCTGGAATCTTTCCGGCATCCAGAGTGTCGACGCCTGGAGTAACTGCCCCCAGGTCGAGTTATTTGTCAACGGATCCAGTAAGGGGCGCCGCACGCCGGATGCCGAAATGCGCTGCACCTGGGAGAAGATTCCCTGGGAGCCAGGAAACCTGAAAGCCGTTGGACTGGACCATGCGGGCCAACCCGTTTGTGCCGACGAACGGCGCACCTCCGGAAAGCCGGCTCGCATTCTGCTGAATGCGGAACCGCAGCTTACCAGGCCCGACGGAACCAGCTTCAGCGTACGCGCCAACGGCTCCGACGTGGCCCTGGTGACAGCGCAGATTGTCGATCACGATGGTATCGTCTGCGTCGACGCAGACAACAATCTCGAATTTTCTCTTACCGGCGCCGGCGATTACCGAGGCTCCTATAACTTCTATGTCGATCCGAGCAAGCCTGCGGCATGGCACGCGCCCGGCGACCATCAGCTCCAGGCCGAGGGCGGCCTGATGCGCGTGGCTATTCGCTCAACATTTCAGCCCGGAACCGTGCGGGTTACAGCCACATCGCCGGGGCTCAAATCCGGCCATGCTGCGTTTCGTACCGAGCGGCCCCGTGAGTAGCTCCCGCTGGTGCTGCGACGCTCGTCCCGGCGCACTCCCGGCCTTCTGGATGCAGCTCCGCAGAGGCCGGCGGCCGCACCTGGTTCCTTTCCTGATTCCCCCAGGAGCGCATTCGGATTCTGCCGAAGGGAGATATCTATTGTCGTCAGCGGGGTCTGCCTGAACGGCAAATGCAATACACAAACTCGTCAACTCCAGTGAGGACAAACGTGCGGCCCGCTCCATAGGATGCGTGCCAATACGATCCGTTCGATGGCCATGGAACAGGGTCGAAGAGATTCCCCGGCATGATCATTCAAAGTTTCCCCAGATCTCTGCGTCAAACCGTCCAGTGCTGCATTTATATTCTGTTTGCAGCGTGCCTCCTTCCGTTACCGCTCCTCGCCCAGTCGGATGCCGGCCAGGTTGTGGGAACGGTTTCGGACGCCTCCGGCGCAGTTCTCGTGGGCGCCACCGTGACCATCACCAACTCCGACACCGGAGTTAGCCGCTCCGCCACCACCGGAGCCAAAGGCGACTTCGCCTTTCCCGCTGTGCCCCGCGGCAACTATACAGCCACAGCCACGTCCAGTGGATTCGCCCAGGAATCCCAGAGCTTCACCCTGAATGTCCTCCAGGCGCAGACCCTGCTCTTTCACCTGCGCCCCGGTGCCATCACCACCAGCGTTCACGTCACCGATGCTGCTCCGCTGCTTGACGTTACCAACGCGACCGTGAGTGACACCATTCAGGGAGAACAGGTGACAGAGCTTCCGCTCAACGGCCGCAACTTCACCAACCTCGCGATGCTGTCTCCCGGTGTAACTCGCGGACAATACGGAGACAACGCCAGCGGCGTCGGGGGAAATACTGAGACCTACCGCTACGGCGACAGCGGCGGCGCCTCTCTTTCCATCAACGGCCTTCGCCCTCAGGCGAATAACTATATCCTCGACGGAATTGATAACAACGATGGACTGGTCAATACCATCGCATTCTTTCCGCCCATCGACGCTACCCAGGAATTCAAGATCATCACCAGCGTGGCGCCGGCAGAATTCGGCCGTGGCGGAGGAGCCATCGTCGTCAGCTCCATCAAGTCGGGCACCAATCAGTATCACGGCTCGCTCTTCAACTTTTACCGCGATTCCCACTTCGATGCGAATCCCAACTATCGGTTCGAGGGTGCTCCGGCAACACCCAATCCGTCCTTCACGCGCAATCAGTTCGGGGGCTCGCTCGGCGGGCGCATTCTCCGCGATAAGCTCTTCGCTTTCGGTGATTATCAGGGCTGGCGCGAAAATCAGCCGGTCAATGCTTACTTTGTGACCGTCCCGAGCATGAAGATGCGCACCGGTGACTTCTCAGAACTGCTTGACCCCTCTTACACCTACAACCAATATCTCACGACCTTTCCCATCTGCACGGGCAACAACCATCCCGCTGCCAGTCAGGGTCAGATCTACGACCCTATGACGTGCCAGCCATTTCAGGGCAATATCATCCCTCAGGGCCGAAGCAATGCGGTCGGATTGAAATATCTCAATGCCTTCCCGAACCCTACCGTCAGCAATCGGGTTCTGAATAACTACTACATCGACTATCAGCACCAGGCCATCAACTATGACAACTTTGACGCGCGCATCGACTGGCCGGCAACCCTGAAGGACAGCGCCTTTTTCCGTGTCAGCTACGACAACTCAACGCGCTCTGAGAATAACGGCCTTATCTACCTGCCTGGTCTCGGTGGCGGCGACTATACGCACGTTCGCGGCTACGACCTGGGTGAAACTCATACCTTCAGCAGGACGGTCCTCAATCAGCTGCATCTGGGCTACAACCGGATCACCTATGCTTACATTCCGGCCGATTACGGAGAAGACATCTGCACCCAGATCGGCATTGTGAACTGCAATCATGGCAACAATCTTCTGTACAGCGGTGGCGCTCTGATCGGAGGTACCGGCTACGAGCTCGACTTCACCGGGGATTACGGCACCTATACCGTGCCTCAGAATACCTACGAACTGAACGACAGCGTCAGTATCGTGCACGGCCAGCACACCATCACGGCTGGCGGCACGCTCATTCGGCGTCAGGTCTCTTACTTCACCGCAGTTGCTCCCAAGGGGTTCTTCTATATCGCTCCCCTCGGCGAGGACTTTACCGGGTGGGAGTCCTCGGAGCTCCTGGTCGGTGGAGTCAACGACTACATCATCGGTTACCAGGGCGGATTCTACGGGGAGATCGACCAGGAGGATGGCGTCTTTGCTCAGGACGATTGGCGCGTCACCCCTCGTCTGACCCTGAATCTCGGCCTTCGCTACGACCTGCTGACCTGGCCCTATGAAATGCACAACCGCATGTCGTCGTTCGATTTCAATACCGGCGATGTGCTCCTCGCCGGCGTCAATGGAGTGCCGCGCTCCATCGTGAATCAGGACTACCTGGACGACAACTTTGCCCCTCGCCTTGGTTTCGCTTACAGTCTCACGCAAAATGGGGACACAGTCGTCCGCGGCGGTTACGGCGTCTTCTATTTCGTTGACAATGGCGGTATCGGCTATCAGCTGGATTACCAGGTGCCATTTCAGAGCACCGCTGTGTATCTCGCTCAGCAGGGATACTGCATTACGCTCAGCGGCATGACCTCAAGTCAGTCTGCACCTTATAACTGTTCTGTTAACACCAACTCGTCGGCTGTGAGCACCCCGCTGCCCGCTGCCGGATTTACCAGTTTCAACCCCAACAGCCCTCCCGCCGGTATGACCATTAACGGGGTGCATCAGGATAACGAGCATGCCCGCGTGCAGGAGTGGAACCTGCAGTTGTCCCGCCAGTTCGGAACGAAGAACGTTGTCAACATCGCCTATGTGGGCAGCCACAGCGGCAACCTTTCCACCTACTACCCATATAACAACTACCAGTTCGCCACCGGCAGTCCCTTCCCCGGATCTATGCCTTACCCGCAGTATGGCGGTATTACAGATATCGATTACAACGGAATCGCCAACTACAGCGGTCTCCAGATCCACGCCGAGCACCATGATGAAAATCTCATGACCACGGCGAGTTACACCTGGTCGCACACGCTCGACGATTCGCCCGGTGCCTTTACCGGCGCAACCGTCCAGCTCTATTACGATCCGCTTTCCGATTACGGAAACTCCAATCAGGATCAGCGCCAGAACTTCAGCTTCTCGACCATCTACAAGATGCCGTTCGGGCGTGGGCATCGCTTCGGTTCCGGCTGGTCGCGTCCCCTCGACCTGGCTCTTGGCGGCTGGCAGACGAATGTCATCGCACTGCTGGAGACGGGAACCCCTGTCGATCTGTCCATCACGGGTGCCAATCCGACGAACCGGCCTGACCAGGTTGGCCCCATCACCTACCCTAAGAGCATCTCTGGTTATTGGTTCAATCCTTCAGCGTTCTCCGATAACATACCCACCACCTCTGGCACCTACGGTACTCCTGTCTATGGCCGGCTCGGCACTCTGCGGCGGAATCAGATCTTCGGCCCCAGTGGGCGGACGGTCGCCGTCGGTGCACAAAAGGACTTCCACTTTACCGAGCGTCTCACGCTGGAAACCCACGTGGACGCATTCAACGTCCTGAACACGCCCCAGTTCACCAATCCCGGCGGCGAAGTGAATGCGCCGCAGACCTTTGGCAAGATCACCGGGGTGGAGGAATACACAAATCGCCAGATTCAGCTCGCGGCTCGCATCACGTTTTGACCTGCCTCCAACTCCCTCCCTGTTTGCCGGGGTTCCTCGAAGCCCGGCAGGAGCAGGGAGGGAGTTTCCCATCCGGAATCCCTTTCATCGGCGCCGGTGACGTCGCCGTCGGATCATCGCGGGCGCTTCCAGTATGGTTGAGTAAGCTGCTCGCTTGCTGAAGCCGTCACCAGGGATGTTTCCTGGGAATGTTGCCGCCAGCCGTGGGCGTCATCGTGAGGGTGGATGAACATCGTGGAAACTGTTCCAGCCTGCAACTCGGCTCAGCCGCTTCGCGGCCGGCTTGCGCTGGTTACTGGCGCGGCGCAGGGCGTGGGCAAAGGTATCGCACTCGAGCTTGGGCGCGCCGGCTGCACCGTTGCCGTTAATTTTCTGAGCGATCCCCACCTCGCCAGAGAAACTGTTGCGGAGATCAGAGCTTCGGGTGCTCAGGGCTTCTCCATCCGGGCCGATGTGCGCTCCGCTGTGCAGGTGCGGCGGATGTTCGCTGCCCTTGCCGGCAAGCACCCGCGCCTCGACCTCCTCGTGAATAATGCCGGAACGCAGACCTGGGCCCCCCTGCTGCAGCTTTCGGAAGCGGACTGGGATCGCGACATCGACACGAATCTCAAGGGAACCTTTCTGTGTTTACAGGCTGCCGCCGCCTGGATGAAAGAAACCGGAGGGGGATCCATCGTGAATATCGGCTCCGGGTGCAACAAAGTTCCCTTTCCGCGTCTCGTTTCTTACAGCGCCAGCAAGGGCGGCGTGGAGATGCTGACGAAGTCGGCCGCCGTCGAACTGGGCGCCTACGGCATTCGCGTGAATTGCATCGCACCCGGCGCCATTTTGATCGACCGCACCCTCAAAGAGGAGCCGCAATACGCATCCGTCTGGGGAAGGGAGGCGCCGCTGTGCCGGGTGGGCCTGCCGGCAGACGTCGGCAACGCCGTAGTCTTCCTCGCGTCGGACCAGGCTTCCTATATCAGCGGACAAACGCTCTGGGTGGATGGCGCGGCGTTCACGCAGGCGAGCTGGCCGTATAAGCTCGCGGGGGATCGATTGCCTGCGAAAAAGCGGATCCGTCGAAGGTGAAGGGAACTGGCGGCCTCAGTGCCTCTCGGTCGTTTGCGCGCCTGACCATCTCTTCCACATCTGAGCATCGCTGAGCATTTTTATATACACGCCACCTACGACAGAACGCGCCTGGAACCCGACCTGGGCGCCGCTTACGGTATCGAACCAATCGCTCAGCGGCACCCGCGTCGGGCTCTCCGTCATGAATTTGTAAAGCGGGTCGATCAACGCGTCAAAGTCCTGCCGGTCAGGCGCCATGGTCGCCGTCCACACGCTCCAGTCAAGTTTCGTGTAAGTGTGGCGATTGTCCAGTGGCAGCCCGAACGCGTTCTGATGCCGCAGATAGTAACTCACCTCGCTGCGCGCCAGCGACTCCGGAAACAGGTCGAGCCCCAGAATCCGGTCCCACACCAGGTTGTACTTCTGACTCCAGGTACCCGGTAAATCGAACGCCAGGCGCGTATGATCGCCGTCGGCGGCCATCTTCATCCACTGCACCGCCATCTGCTGCGCGCTTTGCCGATACCTTTCCGCCTCGTCCGGCTTGTTGAGCTCGTCCGCCAGTTGCGCGTACGCTCCCAGGGCGAGGATCGCCTTGATCGACAAATTCGCGTTGTGCGCCAGATGGCCGGTGAAATCGTCGGTGCTGAGCTGGTTCTGCGGATCCATGCCGAACTGCAGCAGGTACGCCGCCCACTTCGACAGCAGCGGCCAATAGCGCGACGCAAACTGCGCATTGCCCTCGGCCCTGGCCAGCGCGTCAAACAGGATCAGCATGTTGCCGCTCTCTTCCACCGGCATCTGATCCTCTTCGGTTTTCTCGCCACCCCCGTAGACCTGCCCGTTGGCCAGCGGATAGGTTCCGATGTCATGAGGCGCGAAGGGCCACGGCCAGCGGGGCAAGCGCGCATAGTCCATCACCGGTCGCAGCTCGGCTTCCAGCAGCTTCGGATTGAGGAGCAGGAAGAACGGCGAAGCCGGATAAATCACGTCCACAGTGTCAGTGCAGCCGTTGCTCGAGTTCTCCTTGGCGAAGTAGCGGGGCTGGCCGTCAATATCGACCACCAGCTTGCCGGCGCCATACGTCTGCCGATAGGCGAGAGTGGCGAGGGCGGCATACTTTTCGCCGCCTGCCTGGGTGAGATCGCTTACCAGCGCCCGGTCGAAGGCCTCGGACTTTGTCAGCAGACTGTCCTGCTCGCGCTCGGCGGCCTGCAGCATCTGCGCGAACGTCTGGCCGTTTCTGCGCCAGTAATCCGGCAGCTGCCGGTGCAGATATTCCACCGCCTCGCGATCGTTGTAGGCCAGCATCGCCCGCCGGGTCACCGGCGAGGCCGACACGTCGCCCAGATCGAAATTCACCGCCATGGTCGGCAGGTTCACACGCGGCGCGCGCGGCATGTCGAGGTCGTCACCTTCCTGCGACGAGGCGCCGGAATCCACGTCGTGATGAAAGGCCCGGGCGCCGACGATCTCGGTAGTCATGCCCGGCTGGGTGGGAACTGCCAGGTCCGCCCAGCCCCAGTCGATGCGGAGATTGTCG
>DATJQW010000037.1:0-7198 GCA_035505395.1 Acidobacteriaceae bacterium | reverse complement strand
CGCGCCTGCGCCGGCGTTGCCGACCAGCCTAACGTCTTCTACATCGGCCAGGTCGATGGCGGCGTCTGGAAGTCCAACGACTACGGCCGCACCTGGCATCCCATCTTCGACCACGAGGACACCCAGTCCATCGGCGCCATCGCCGTCGCTCCCTCCGACGACAACATCGTCTACGTGGCCAGCGGCGAAGGCCTGCATCGCCCCGACCTCTCCGTCGGCGACGGCATCTACCGCTCCGATGACGCCGGCAAAACCTGGACGCACCTCGGCCTGCATGATACCGGGGCCCCCGACGCGCAGGCGCGACGGGGTGGTGATGGCCAGCAGATTCCCGCCCTCGCCGTCGATCCCACCAATCCCAACCGTCTCTTCGCCGCGGTGCTCGGCCATCCTTACGGCCCCAACACCGAGCGCGGCATCTTCCGCTCCACCGACGGCGGCCAGACCTGGGAGAAAGTTCTCTACAAGAACGACCGCACCGGCGGCTCCGACGTCGTCATCGATCCCAAAGATCCGCAGATCGTCTACGCCTCGCTCTGGCAGGAGACGCTCGGCCCCTGGGAAGACGCCAACAGCTACGACGGCACCGACGGCGGCCTCTTTAAGTCCACCGACGGCGGCACCACCTGGAAGCAGCTCACCAACGGCCTTCCCGCAAACCTCGTTCAGATCAACGTCGCCGTCGCGCCCAGCGATCCGAACCGGCTCTACGCCACGCTCGCCACGTCGCATCAGGGCGGCTACACCACCCCCACTGGCCTGTTTGTCTATCGCTCCGACGACGCGGGCGCTTCCTGGCAGAAGATCACCGACGATCCTCGCCCGGCGATGAAAATCGGCGGCGGCGATCTGTCCATCCCGGTTGTCGATCCGCAGAATCCCGACGTTGTTTATGTAACCAGCATTGTTACTGTCCGCTCAGAAGACGGGGGCAAGACCTGGATCAGCCTGCGCGGCGCGCCCGGCGGCGACGACTACCAGAACATGTGGATCAACCCGCGCAATCCCGACATCATCCTGCTGGTCAGCGACCAGGGCGCGGTCATCAGCGTCAACGGAGGCCATTCGTGGGGCTCCTGGTATAACCAGCCCACCGCGCAGATTTACCACGTCGCCGCCACCAACACCTTCCCGTATCAGGTCTGCGGCGGCCAGCAGGAGAGCGGCTCCGTCTGCATCTCCACCCGCGGCAACGACGGCGAAATCACCTTCCGCGACTGGCACCCCGCGGGCATCATCGAGTACGGCTACGCCGCGCCCGATCCACTGCACCCCAACATCGTCTACGGAGCCGGCCGCACCGAGGTTTCCCGCTACGACGCCATCACCGGCGAAGTCCAGAACGTAACCCCGGTGCCCGTGCGCAATCGCGCCATCCGCGCCGACCGCACCGAGCCCATCCTCTTCTCGCCCGTCGATCCGCACACGCTCTACTACGCCGCCAACCGCCTCTTCAAAACCACCGACTACGGCCACACCTGGCAGATCATCAGCCCTGACCTCACCCAGCCGAAGACCGGCCAGCCCGCCTCCCTGCCGCCGCTCACGCCTGCACAGCAGGATCAGCGCCGCGGCGCCATCTACGCGGTCGCCGCTTCGTACAAGACCACGCAGACCATCTGGGCCGGCACCGACGACGGCCTGGTCTGGATCACCCGCGACGGCGGCGCTAACTGGTCCACCATCACGCCGCCCGGCGTCACTCCGTGGAGCAAGATCGCACAGATCGACGCCTCGCGCTTCGATGACGACACCGCCTACGTCGCCGTCAACCGCGAGCGCATCGACGATCTCAAACCCTACGCCTTCCGCACCCACGACGGCGGCAAGACCTGGACCTCCATCGTCTCCGGCCTGCCCGACAATGCGCCGGTCAACGCCGTTCGCGCCGATCCCGTGCAGCAAGGCCTGCTCTATGCAGCCACCGAGCTCGGCGTCTACGTCTCCTTCAACGATGGCGATGCGTGGCAGCCGCTCCAGTACAACCTCCCGCACACCTCCATGCGCGATCTGCTCGTCCACGAGGATGACTTAGTCGTCGCCACCCACGGCCGCAGCTTCTGGGTCCTCGACGACGTCGAGCCCCTGCGCCAGCTCGCCGCCGGCCAGCAGCCGCCCATGCTCTTCAAGCCTGCTGACGCCTGGCGCATTCGCCGGGACAATTACACGGACACCCCCATGCCTCCCGACGAGCCCATGGGCGCGAATCCTCCCGACGGCGCGATTCTCGACTACAACCTGCCCACCGCTGCCTCCAGCGTGACGCTCGAAATCCTCGACGCCCAGGGCAATCTCATCCGCCGCTATTCGAGCACCGATCCCGTCACGCCCACGCCCGACGAGCTGCGCACTGAGCTGATCCCGCCCTACTGGCCGAAGCGGAACGGTCCGCTGCCTACCAGCGCGGGCATGCATCGCTGGGTCTGGGATCTGCACGCCACCACACCCACCTCGCCGCGCTACGAATATCCCATCTCCGCGGTGCCGCATCGCACGCCGCTCGAGCCGCAGGGTCCCGTGGTTCTGCCCGGCACTTACACGGTCCGCCTCACCGTCGACGGCCAAAGCACCACCGAGCCGCTCACCATCAAAATGGATCCGCGCATCCACACCTCCATCGAAGACCTGACCACCCTGCACGACGCGCAGGTTGCCATGGCCGCCGCGTTCGATTCCATCGCCAAAGCCGACCTCGCCGCGCACGCTGTCGAAGAGCAGCTGAACGCCCCGGATAACGCATCTCTGGCTGCTCAGCTCGCGCCGTATCGCGATGCGGTCGAGCGCCTGCTGCACGGCGCCGAACACCCCGGCAACGGAGAGGCATCGGGCGGGGAGCATGAGAAGCCGCTGCCCGGCATCGACGAAGTCACGGGCGAAGCCGGCCAGCTCTACGGAGCTCTCAGTGGCTCCGACGAGCCGGCCACCGCGGCCGTTCTCGAAGGATCCACCCAGGTCGAGGCCGACGCAAAGCAAGCCGCTTCCGCCTGGCAGGGTTTTGTCGAGCACCGGCTCCCCGCGTTGAACGATCTTCTGCGCAACGCAGGCAAGCCCGCCATCAACGTCTCTCAGGCTCCAACGAACATGCCCGAGGGGGGCGACGAAGACTAGGTACGTTCGCAACTCGGCGGAAGCCCTGCTCAGGCGCGGCTTCCGCCAACTCGCTGACCTGCTGCCTCGCCGTCCTTGACACCGCGACAGTCGAGCGTCTACCATCACGCTCCACGGGGGTCGGATGTCTTCCATGGCGGCGCATCTGCGCGGCAACTCGCCGCGGAAGCAGAGGACGCAAGCCGCGTCCCGCCTCCTGTGACCCGCAGCTGAAAGAAAAGCCGCGCGGAGGAGAATCGAGATGCGCTGGCCGCCATTCCGCAAACGCAACGCCGACCTCGAGCGCGAGCTCCGCTCCGATCTCGACCTCGAAGAAGAAGAGCAGCGCGACCGCGGCCTCTCTGCTGACGACGCCCGCTACGCCGCCCTCCGCGCCTTCGGCAATCCCACGCTCATCCGCGAGCGCACCCGCGCCGTCTGGGCATGGACCTGGCTCGAAACCCTCCTCCGCGATCTCCGCTATGCGTGGCGCGCGCTGCGGCGCACGCCGGGATTCGCGGCGGTCGCCGTCCTCGTCATAGCCCTCGGCATCGGCGCCAACGTCGCCCTCTTCACCGTCGTGCGCGGCGTCATCCTCCGGCCGCTTCCGTTCCCTCAGCCGCAACGCCTCGTCATGCTCTACGAGTCCGGCGACGCGCCCGGCTTCAACCTCGTCGCCGGAGGCATCTACGACGCATGGAAGGCGCACAACCAAACCTTCTCGAGCCTCGCGCTTCTGCGTGATATTCGCGTCCAGCTCTCCGGCTCCGGCGGCCAGCTCGCCGAGAAGCTCTACGGCGGCGAGATCTCCTCGGACCTCCTGCCCACTCTCGGCGTCCAGCCCGCGCTGGGCCGCAACTTCAGCGCATCGGATGACAGCCCCTCGGCCGGAGGAACCGTCCTGCTCAGCTGGCAACTGTGGAAGCGCAGATTTGGCGGCGATCCTCAGATTCTGAATCGCACCATCGACATCGACGCCACGCCCGCCACCGTCATCGGCGTGCTGCCCGCGTGGTTCAGTTTCCCCGATTCCTCTACCGAGCTATGGCTCCCCGTCAACCACGAGATGGTCGCAAAGGACAGGCAGTCGCTCAGCCTGCACACCTTCAGCGTGGTGGGGCGTCTCCGGCCTGGCGTCTCGCAGTCGCAGGCCGTCGCCGATCTTAGCCTCATCTCGCGCCACATCCACGACGCGAATCGCAACGATCCCTTCATCTACCCGGCAGCCGGCAGCCGTTCTCTGCTCGATTCCCTCGTTGGCAACATGGAGCGCCCGCTCGCCGTTCTGCTCGGCGCAACCCTCTGCGTTCTGCTCATCGCTTGCCTCAACGTCGCCAACCTGCTCGTGGCGCGCGCCGCCGCGCGCCGGAAGGACATGGCGATTCGCACTGCCCTTGGCGGCGGGTGGCTGCGCCTGATGCGCGAACGCCTGCTCGAGAGCCTGCTGCTGTCCATCGGCGGCGGAATCCTCGGCGTCGGCCTCGCCGCAGCTGCCCTGCAATGGCTCGTCCGCGAGCGGCAGGATATCGCCCGCATCTGCAGTATTCACATTGACGCTGCGGTCGCCGGGTTCACCGTCGCCATCATCGCCTTCTGCGCACTCGTGTCCGGGCTGATCTCCGCATGCAGCGCGAACGGCAAGACCATCCTCGGCGCTCTGCACGAGGCTTCGCGCTCTCTCAGCGGCGAGCGCACCAGGACCCGCCTGCGCCGCATCCTCCTGTCCGTCGAAGTCAGCCTCACCGTCGTTCTTCTCGTCGCCGCCGGCTTGCTGCTCAGGAGCTACGAGCGCCTTCGCTCCTCCGACATGGGCTGCTTCACCAGCGGTGTGCTCACCCTGCACATCGGCATTCCCGATGCGCGCTACGCCCCCGGCGCCCCGCGCGTCCGCTTCTTCGATACGCTGCTCGACCGCATCCGCGCGCTGCCCGGAGTCGCCGCCGCCAGTTTTGTCGATGCCGCCCCCGGCCAGGGCGGTCCGCAGGAGCAAAGCTTCCAGGTCGTCGAGCATCCGGCTCTGCCCCAGGGCAAAGGCACCGCCGCGATCCTGCGCACCGCAGATCCTGACTACTTCCGGACCATCGGCATCCCCCTCGTCAGCGGACGCGCCTTCAATCCCGCCCTCCGCCTCGACAAGGCCGACGAAATCATCGTCGATCGCTCGTTTGCCGGGAAATTTTTCCCCGGCGAAGATCCTCTCGGCCGCCACATCGAGATCGGAAACACGAAATACCTCATCGTCGGAGTCGCCGGTCCAACCCGCTTCGCCATCGGCGAGAATCCGCGGCCCACCATGTACATCTCGCTCAAGGCCGGCAACGCGAGCTTCGGAACCATCGTCATCCGCTCCCACCAGAACCTCGAAAGCCTGGGGCTGCCCGTGCAGCGCATTGTCGCCGGCATCGATCCCGGCCTCGTCGTCTCCGATATCCTCACCATGGATCAGCTGCTCGGCAAGTCCACGCTCTCCGCCAGCTTCAACGCCACGCTGCTCGCCGCCTTTGCGGCTCTTTCGCTGTTGCTGGCGGCCGCCGGCTTGTTTGGCGTCCTCTCGTACATCGCTGCGCAGCGCACGCGCGAGATCGGCCTCCGCATCGCCCTGGGCGCGCAGCGATCGCAGGTCCTGCGCCTGATGCTCGTCGACGGCCTGCACCCGGCGCTCTATGGACTTGTGGCTGGCCTGGCGCTCAGCATCGCAACCAGCCGCATCCTCCAGTCCATGCTGTACGGAGCGAAGCCCGACGATCCCACCGTCTATCTCGGCGTCGCGGCCACTTTGCTTCTGGTCGCGGCTGTCGCCTGCCTCGTTCCCGCATGGCAGGCGTCGCGCCTCGATCCGCTCGAGGCCCTCCGCTCGGAATAGCGGCCGACCTCCACACGCCGGAACGCATCCCCCGATGGAATCGCCGCGCGCCAGCGGCTCGCCGGCCACCACCGCCCGGTAACGGCCCCTCCGCCGGAGTGATACGATGAGAATGCTCCACGATTCGCGATTTAACTCGTATTGAATCGCATGATTCCCCCGAAACGGCCCAGCCGGGCGGCGATCCCGACCCCAGCCGCAGCCGAACTCGTCGGAGGCTACCTTGATCCCTGTGTTCTGGAGCCATCTCCGGAAGCTGACGGAGATTCCTCTCTCCGCTCTCCTCCTCGCCGTCCTCATCTTTGCCGCGCCCGCCGCCGTCCGCGCTCAGGCGTCATCCAGCCTCTTCGGAGTCGTCACTGATCCCTCGGGCGCCGCCGTGGCCGGCGCGGAGATCACCGTCCACGACGTCAATACCGGCGTCGATCGCACCACCGCCAGCGGCGACAGCGGCAGCTATCAGGTGCTCGCCCTGCCGGTCGGCGACTACTCCATCACCGTGCGCAAATCCGGCTTCGCGCCGGAACTCCGCACCGGCATCCTTCTCTCTGTCGGCCAGGACGCGACCGCCAACATCCGTCTGCAGGTCGCCGGCCTTCAGGAGCAGGTGACCGTCCATGCCAACGCCTCCATCCTGAACACCACCACCACCAGCATCTCCGGCCTGGTGGGCGAGGAGCAGGTGAAAGACCTGCCCCTGAACGGCCGCAGCTTCGACGAGCTGATGACCCTCGATCCCGGCGTCGTGAACTTCACCGCCGAAAAAACCGGGGGCATCGGCGTTTCCAATTCGACCGTCGGCAACAACTTCGCCGTCTCCGGCAATCGCCCGCAGCAGAACCTTTACCTGCTGAACGGGATTGAGTTCACCGGCGCTGCCGAGAACAACATGCAGCCCGGCGGCACCAGCCAGGAGCTCCTCGGCGTGGACGCGGTGCGCGAGTTCAACGTGCTCACCGACGGCTACGGCGCGGAGTACGGCAAGCGCCCCGGCGCCCAAGTGCTCATCGTCACCCAGAGCGGCGGCAACCAGGTGCACGGCTCAGCCTACGAGTTCCTCCGCAACAGCGCCTTCGACGCGCGCAACTATTTCAACAAGGGCTCCGTTCCGCCGTTCCAGCGCAACCAGTTCGGCGGCTCGCTGGGCGGACCTCTGCAGCCCGACAGGACCTTCGCCTTCGGCAATTACGAAGGCTTCCGCCAGCATCTCCATCAGGCTGGCGTCGCGTTGGTGCCGGACGCAAACGC
>DATJQW010000036.1:0-8611 GCA_035505395.1 Acidobacteriaceae bacterium | reverse complement strand
CCCTTTTACGCCCGAGGACCTGAAGCTGATTGAAGGCCGCATGGCTGAAGTTGTCGCCCGCGACGAAAAATTCGTCCGCGAATTCGAGCCCCGCGACGAGGGTCTCGCCCAATTCCGCGCCGGCAACGACTTCATGAAGGTTCACTTCATCGAAAAATTCACCCATCCCGGAGAAGCCATCTCCCTCTACCGCAACGGCAACTTCGTCGATTTCTGCCGCGGCCCGCACCTCCCCTCTACCGGCCGCGTCAAAGCATTCCGCGTCACGAATCTTGCTGGTGCTTACTGGCTCGGCGACGAGAAGAATCCCCAGCTCCAGCGCATCTACGGCACCGCATTCTTCTCGAAGAAGGACCTCGACGAGCACTTCGCCCGCCTAGAAGAAGCCGCTCGCCGCGACCATCGCGTCCTCGGCAAACAGCTCGACCTCTTCTCCATCCAGGATCTCGCCGGCGCCGGTCTAATCTTCTGGCATCCGAAGGGTGCCATGATCCGCAAGCTCATGGAAGACTGGATGCGCGAAGAATGTATCCGCCGCGGTTACGATCTCGTCTACACCCCCCACGTCATGCGCTCGCATCTCTGGGAAGTCAGCGGCCACGCCGGCTTCTACGCCCAGAACATGTTCACGCCTATGGAACTGGATGACGCCGAGTATCGCCTGAAGCCCATGAACTGCCCCGGCCACATCCTCATCTATAAGAACTCCCCGAAGAGCTACCGCGATCTCCCCGTGCGCCTCGCCGAATTCGGCAACGTCTACCGCTACGAACGCTCCGGCACCATGCACGGCCTGCTGCGCGTCCGCGGTTTTACCCAGGACGACGCCCACATCTTCTGCCGCCCCGATCAGGTTGAGGATGAGGTGGAGGCCTGCATCGACTTCGCCGAGGCCGTGCTCCGCGCCTTTGGCTTTTCCGATTATCAGATCGAGCTTTCTACCTGGGATGCCGCGCATGCGGCCAACTACGCGGGCGGCGCAGAAGAATGGCATCACGCGGAGACTGCCCTGCGCCGGGTCCTGGCCCGCCGCAGGCTGCCCTACAAAAGCTTTCCCGGCGAAGCCGCTTTCTACGGCCCGAAAATCGACATCAAGCTCGTCGACGCCCTCGACCGCCTCTGGCAACTCTCCACCGTGCAGTTCGACTTCAACCTTCCCCGCCGCTTCGAACTGGAGTACGTCACCAGCGAGGGCGCCAGGGATACGCCCGTCATGGTCCACCGCGCCCTCTTCGGCAGCGTCGAGCGCTTCTTCGGCGTCCTCATCGAGCACTACGCCGGGGCCTTCCCGCTCTGGCTCGCGCCCATCCAGGCCGGGCTGGTCCCCATCAGCGAGCGTCACCACGCCTATGCCGAAAAAGTGCGCGAACAGTTACAAAATTCCGGCTTCCGCGTCGAGATCGATGCCCGCAACGAGAAGATGAACGCCAAGATCCGCGACTTCACCCTGCAGAAGATCCCCTATGTTCTGGTGATGGGCGACAAGGAAGAAGCCGGTAACGCCGTCAGCGTCCGCACCCGCGGCAAAGGCGACCAGGGATCGATGCCGCTGGACCAGTTCATCGCCCGCTCGCAGAATCTGGTTGCAGGCAAATCGATGGAACTATAGAAAGGCGGGGATCATGCAGCTTGCCGCGCGGCTCGTCCTGATATTCATCGTCGCAGCGTTGGCCGGCGGCGGCTGGCTGTTGCTCTTTCGAACTCAGGCCATCGTCGCCCACGCTCGCCGCCGGCATCCCGCGAGCCCTGCCTGGATTCAGAACTGGCCCTTTCACCGCATGATCTTCAAGCCCTGGTATCCGGCGTACCTTCGCTTCGGCGGAATCTTCGCGTGGCTGCTGGCCGTCTGCCTGGTTTCCGCGGCTCTGCTCGAATTGCTCCGCTGATCGCTCGCCGCCTGGCTCGAGCGCGGCATCCACCCGGGCTGGCTGCTCGCCCGGGCCATCCTCCGGTCCGAGTGAGCAGCCTCGCGCCAAGGGCTCAGCGGTGTGGGTGATTGTCTTCCGGCTTCTGCTGGGGATGCGGCTGCGGTTTTGGAGCCGGACGTGCCTGTGGCCGTGCCTCGGGTCGGGGCGCCGGCCGTGCTTCAGGCCTGGGAGCCGGTCTTGTTTCCGGTCTCGCCTCGGGACGCGGCGCCGGTCTTGCTTCGGACCTCGCCTCAGGTCTCGCTTCCGGACGCGTTGCAGGGGCTGGTCTCGCCTCGGGTCTCGCCTCAGGGCGCGTTGCCGGTGCGGTCCGCTCTTCTGGTCTCGCCGTGGGAGCCGGTCTCGCCTCCGTCCGATTCATGGCTGCCGTTCTCTCCGCAACCGCTCGTATATTTGCCGGCTGCGCTTCCGGAGCCGTGCGCCCGTCATTCAGCGGCCGGTTGTCCGCCACCGTTTGCGGACGCCCGTGGTTCACACTGGCAAACTGGGCGTGGTTTTGCATGGAGGTGCGCATGATCGTGCGCTGCGCCTGCAATGGAGCGGTATGCGGTTCGCTGCGCGCGGCCCATTGCGCTGCCGTCGGGCGGTAGTTCAGCCCGCCGTGTCCGCCGCTATACGCCACCCGCGAGGTGTTGTACCGGTTGACCACGCGGTAGTTGTAGACGTTGTGGATTACTGTGACGTTCACATGCGTCACTTCGGTGTTGTAGTAGAAGTTGTTCTGGCGCCAGTATCCGCCCTCGTATCCGTTCCCGTAATACCCAAAGCCGTAATTCACGCCGCCGTAGAATCCGATGTGCAGCCCCCAGTATCCCGGATACCAGCGGTACTGCCCCGAATAGAAGCCCCAGTATCCCGGCGTCCACAGTGCGCCTTCCCACGGGGCCATTACCCACACGCCCGGCACCCAGTAATATCCGGCCGGCGCATACGCCCAGTATCCCGGCGTCCACATGTAGCCGGGGCCCGGGCATGGAGGCTGATCGTAATCGGGCAGCGCCGGAGGGGGCTGAGGCGCCGCGTCTTCGTCCGTTTCGTCGCTGGCGTAATCCGCCGGCGGCGGAGCCTGCTGGTAATTCTCTGATTCCTCCGATGGCGAGGCCGTCTGATCCGCTGGCGGAGCCGGCGGGTTCTGCGCGCTGCTCTGGTCCGTCGTGGCGTAGCTGGCCGGCGCAAGGTTCGCATCGGCCGGATCGCCATTGTCCGCTGCCGGCTGCGCCTGGCTGGCGTTCTGGTTTTGATTCTGATTGCTGTGGCAGCCCGTTACGGCAAAAGCCGCCAGGATGATGGGAGTCAGGAGCCTGCCGATCGTTCTCATGCGTGCTTTGGATGCCGAATTTTCGCTGCAGGTCAATACCTTCCTGCTCCCCAGCGGCGGCGTTCCTTTCCTTAGACTGGGTTCCCAGTCTACGCCAACCGTCGGGCCGAAAGGTCTCTGCTATGCTCGGACGGTATCATTCTCAGGGAGACCCTCGTGACTCAAGCTACGGGAACGTTCGACGTGAAAATCGTCCCGCAGAAGCCCGACAACCCTCCTGCGGAAGCCTCCGGCTTCGGCCGCATGTCCATGGATAAGCAATTTCATGGCGATCTCGAAGCCGTCAGCCAGGGCGAAATGCTCAGCCTGCTGAATCGCGACATAGGGTCCGGAGGATATGTCGCCATGGAGCGGGTTACCGGGACGCTGCAGGGCCGCTCCGGGAGCTTTGCGCTCCAGCACCATGCCACGATGACGCGCGGTGCACCTTCGCTCAGCATTGCCGTCGTTCCCGACTCCGGCAGCGGCGAACTCAGCGGTATCACCGGTACCATGAATATCCGCCTCGAGAACGGTCAGCATTTCTACGACTTCGACTACACTCTGGAGCCGCCGCCTCAGTAACCGCAGCGGTTACGGCTGCAGAACCGGCTGCTGCTCATGCTCCATGCCAGCGAGCATCCTCATCCCGGCCGGCAACTGCGCCTCCTTCTCGCCCAGCGCCGCCCCGGCGAGCAAAATAGCCGGCGCGGGACCCGGCACGATCCTGTCCAGCTCCGCCAGCGTCGTCCGCACCACCTGCTGGTCCGCCTGCGCCGCTCGCGACACCACCACGCACGGCAGATCTGCCGGCAGTCCCTCGCTCCGCAATTGCTCGGCGATCACGCGCAGGTCGCGTCCCGGCATATAGACCACGCGCGTCGCACCCAGCAGGGAAGCAGGCTCCAGCTTCGACCCTGGCGCATGATGGCCAGACGAAAAGCTGATGCTCGATGCGCTCCTTCTGTCCGTCAGGGGCTTGCCCAGCGCCGCCGCGGCAGCAAACGCCGCCGTGATCCCCGGCACCACTTCAAACGGCAGCTCCGCCGCGCGCAGCGCATCCATTTCCTCGCCCGCCCGCCCAAACACGAGCGGATCTCCTGACTTCAGCCGCACCACGGCCATGCCGCGCCGCGCATGGTCGATCATCATCGCGTGAATCTCTTCCTGCGTGATGTTCTTCCGCCCGCAGCGCTTGCCCACGTTGATCGTCAGCGCCCGTTCCGCCAGCGCCAGCACAGCCGCAGGAACCAGGTCGTCGTGCAGCACCACGTCTGCCGTGGCCAGCAATCGCGCCGCCTTCAGCGTCAGCAACTCCGGATCGCCGGGTCCGGCACCCACCAGATAAACGGTTCCTCGCTCCGCCGCCGTCACGCCTGCACCTCCGCTTCGCTCGCCGCTGCCACGCGCTCCCGCGCCGGACAATTCGCCGAGTTGCACACCTGGCGCGTCGCCAGCTCGTGCAGCAGCAGATTCCTCGCCGCTCCCGCTGGCATCGCCGCGCGGACCTCCCGCCGCAGTGCGCCTAGTTCCGCAACCCACGGGCCAAGGTCCTGCGGCAACTGCGCATCGATCTCCCGCCGCAGCCGCTGCGCCAGCGCCGGGCTCTCGCCCGCCGTCGAGATCGCCACCTGCAGGTCGCCCCGCGTCACCACCGACCCGAAATAAAAATCGCAATTCGGCGGATCGTCGACCGCGTTGCACAGCACATTCCTTCGCCGCGCTTCCTCATACACCGAATGGTTCACGGCGGAATCGTTTGTCGCCGCAATCACCATGAAAACCCCGTCCAGATCGCGCGCCTCGAAGCTGCGCTCATGCCAATTGAGCGCTCCGGTCTGCGCCAAGCGCTGCACCTCCGCATTCGCCTGCGGAGCCACCACCGCGATCTTTGCCCCCGCGCCGCGCAGGCTCCTGATCTTGTCGAGCGCCACCGTGCCCGCGCCCACCACCAGGCATCGGCGCTCCTCAAGCCGCAGAAAAACGGGCAACAGGTTGTGGTCGCTCATCCCGCTACCTCCGCAGGCACGCGCCCTGCCGCCACATCGCGCTCCACCGGAGCCAGATCCTCGCCTGCCAGTGCCGCCCGCAGTTCCGCATCCTCTTTGCGGCCGAACCATGCCCGCAGATTCTCCCCCGTATCGCGCTCGTCCAGATATTTCCGCAGCAGCCGCTCCATCGCCTCCGGAACCAGTTGTGCCGGCGTGCGGAAGCCCACCGGCCGCGCCACTCCGGCGTGTTTGCCGACCGAGCCGCCCACGCAGAAGTAGTACGCGTCGGTCAGCCTACCCTCGTGCTTGATCTTCTTTCCCTCGAGACCGATGTCCGCGATCCAGTGCTGCCCGCAGCTGTTCGGGCAGCCCGTCACGTGCAGCCGCAACTGCTGATCGAACTGCGGCAGCCGCTCCTCCATCTCGTCCACCAGCCAGCGCAGAAATCCCTTTGTCTCCGTAATGGCCAGCTTGCAGAACTCCGTGCCGGTGCACGCAATCCCGCCGCGCCAGAACGCCGTTCCCTCCACGCGCAGCCCCAGCGTCTCCAGCTCTCGCGCCAGCTCGCCCGCTCGCGCCGTAGGAATGTTCAGGAACAGCAGGTTCTGCATCACCGTCAGCCGCAACTCGCCGCGGCCGCTCGCGCTGAACCGCTCCGCCAGCTCTGCCGCTGCTGACAATTGCTCGCCTATCAGGCGCCCGCGCAGCACGCTCGCTCCCACATAGCTCAGCCCCGCCTGCTTTTGCAGATGAATCCCCGCGTGATCGCGCAGGATATCCTCCGGCACAACCTCCTCGACCGCCGGATCCAGCGCATACCCCAGCCGGCTCTCGATCTCCAGCAGGAACCGCTCCGCAGTCCACCCCTCCTTCATAAACAAATACTTCAGCCGCGCGCGATCCCGGCTCTCGCGCAGCCCCTGCTGATCGCGAAAGATCTCCGCAATCGCTCGCACCACCGTTGCTGCCTGCTCCGGCCGCACAAATGCATTCAGCCGCACCGCCAGATGCGGCTCGTTGGAGAGCCCTCCGCCCACGCGCACGGAGTAGCCCACTTCGTCCCCGCGGCGGGCTGCCGTCAACGCAATGTCGTTGATCTCAGGATAGGAGCACCACACCGGGCAGCCGGTGACGGAAATCTTGAACTTTCTGGGCAGGTTGAAGAACTCATCCTTCCCTTGCAACTCCCGCGCAATCTCCATCGCCAGCGGCGAGGCGTCAATCAGCTCATCGTGCGCGATCCCGGCGAGCGGGCAACCGGTCACGTTGCGCACCACGTCGCCGCAGGCGCTCTTCGGCGACAAGCCCACCGCGTCGAGCTTCTCCATAATCTCCGGCAACGATTCGATCCTCAGCCAGTGGTACTGGATGTTCTGGCGGACCGTGATATCGGCCAGGTTGCGTCCGTACTGCTGCGCGATCTCTCCCAGCACCCGGGCCTGGTCCGCGCGCAAAATTCCGTTGGGCACGCCCACGCGCATCATGAAATACTCGGTGGCGTTGCCCTCGCCGCCCTTGCCGCCCGTCACGCCCGCACCGTCGCCCTGGCTGTAAATCCCCCACCACTTGAAATACAGGCTCCATTCGGCGGGGATCGAGCCGCGCCCGTTGCGTGCGAAGGCGCGGATCTCCTCGATCGCGTCCCAGGGATTCTTCTCGCGCTTCAATCGCTCGGCCTTCTGCGCTTTCGTCTCTTTCACAACCGGGTCCGCCATGGTGTCTCCGTCTCGGTGCAGCAAATGTCGGTGGAAATAAAAAACCCGCGTCAGCAATCGGGCTGAAGCGCGGGCTTATGGGATCAGTTGAATCTTTTAGGTGATCACCCACAAGACCGGCGCAGCGCGCAACAACAAGCGCAGCACATCGCCGGCATGGGCATCCGAACCATTCTCTTTCATCTTACCGGTCAATTGGCGCTCGGTCAACGCGCCCCGGACCTCCGCAACGAAGCACTCCGCGTTCGAAGTGTTCTCAGTGGTTAGAAATCAGGAAAGCAGCAGCCTCTTCGAGTCCCGCGTCCACCGCGCGCACAGCAGCAGCGCGATCGTGATCAGTGCCAGAGTCAGCCCCATCCACAACCCCGACAGCCCCCATTTCATGGGGAAGCACAGCAGCGCGCCCAGCGGCAATCCCAAAATCCAGTAGCCTGCGAAGTTCATCGCCATCGGGAAGCGCGTCTCACCCAGCCCGCGCAGTGCGCCGGTCGACACCGTCTGCGTCCCATCGAAAATCTGGAACGCTGCCACAATCACCAGGATGTGCGCGCCCAGCGCCACCACCCGCGCATCGCCGGTCCAGATGTGCAGAATCGCCCGCGGCACGGTGACCAGCAGCACTGCCATCAGCGCCATGAACCCGACGCCGAGCGCAATGGCCAGCCATCCCGCCCGCCGCGCCCGCGCTGCGTCGCCCGCGCCCACCGCATGCCCAACCGCGACCGCCGCTGCCGCGGAGATCCCCAGCGGGACCATATAGGTGTACGCAGCGCAGCTGAGCACGATCTCATGCGTCGCCAGCGCAATGGGCGTCAGATGCGATGCCATCACCGTCGCCGCCCCAAAGGCCGCGACCTCCAGCACCACCTGCGAAGCCGCCGGCAATCCCAGCCGCAGCAGTTCGCGCAGCCGTATCCAGTCCAGCCCCGGCCAATGCACGAAGAACGCGTGGCCGCGTTTCGCTTCGTGCGCCCACGCCGCCCACATCAGCACTGCTGCCATGTAGACGCGCGCCGCGCATGTCGACAGCGCCGAACCCCGCACGCCCATCGTCGGAAATCCAAAATGTCCGTAAATCAGCACCCAGTTGCCCGCGAGATTCACCAGGTTCGCCGTGATCAGCGCAAAGGCCACCGGCCGCACTCGCCCCACTCCCTGCAGATACCGCCGGAACCCTCCATACACCAGCAGCGGCAGCGTCCCCCAGTTCAGAATCAGTACGTACGACCGTGTCAGCCGCGCCACCGTCGGATCGACACCGTGCCCGGTGAAGATCCACTGTGCTGCCAGCATCGACAGCATCAGCAAAGGCGTGAATACTGCCGCGATGTACATCCCCTGCGCCAGCCAGCGATGGCAATCGTCGTAGCGCCCCGCGCCCCACGACTGCGAAACCACCGTGTCCAGCCCCAGCAGCAACCCGATCCCGAACAGCGACGGCGCATAGTAGATCGCATTTCCCAGCCCCACCGCCCCAATCGCATCCGGACTTAGCCGCCCCACCATGACCAGGTCCACGATGGTCATCGTCATCCATCCCAGCTCCGACAGCACCACCGGAATGGCCAGCCCCAGCAGCGAGCGCAGCTCCGCGCCCAGCCGTGGCGGCTGTTCGTGCGGTTCCAGCACCTGAATTTCCTGCTCGGAAGCCATGGGAATGGCCTATTGTAGACGGGCCTTCGC
>DATJQW010000035.1:0-14417 GCA_035505395.1 Acidobacteriaceae bacterium | reverse complement strand
TAGTACCTGGCCTGACCCTTCCACGGGCACGTCGACGTCGTCGAGCTGGGCCGCAGGTACTCGCGGTTTACCCCCCCCTCAGGGAAGTAAATATTCCCCTCAACCGTCTCGTAAGTCTCACTTTCCGCAATTGTTTTCCCGTTCCAGACTGCCTTCGCCATCGTCCTTAACGTCCTTTTCTTCCCGCCGACTCACCACATTAGCAGATGCGGACGGAGATGCAAACGGCTCAGAGTGCTCACCCCGGCACCTGTCGCCGTTCGGATTCCCGCATTCGCCCCGTCCCATGAGGAGATACGTCTCCTGGACCCCCCGCCCGGCCTGTGCGAATCTGTTGCCCTGGAGGCTGCCCCATGCCCACTCGCGTCGAACGCCGCACCGTCGACCTTTCCCAGTACCCCGATCTGGTCGTCGTCTACCTCGGCATGCGCGTCAACCGGATCGCCGGCCTCAAAACCCTCATCGGCTTCGGCCCAAAAATCTCCAGCTCCGTCGCCGCGCAGCCCGACGGCCTGCTCCGCCACGAAAACTTCGTCTTCTCGCTCTTTCCCATGCATGCCGGCATGCGCCAGTACTGGCGCGACATGGACTCACTCCTCCGCTGGACGCGCTCCGACCCGCACCGCCTGTGGTGGAAGAACTTCCTGCGCGACTCCGGCGGCACCGGCTTCTGGCACGAAACCTACACCTTGCGCGGCGGCATGGAAGCCATCTACGACGACATCGTTCCTCCGCTGGGATTTTCCGCTTTCGCGCCCGTCGTGCCCGCCCGCGGCTCCATGTTCACCGCCGCCCACCGCTCCGCGCGCACAGAAGATCTGGAACCGGTGCTGACCGAGCAGGATCTCTACAGCAGCGAACCCCGCCGCTGACTCGCTCAGTCGCTGGCCCGCTATTTCGCTGCTTCTTCGAAGAACCGCACCACCGACTCAATGCCCCGATGGAAGTTCGGGATGTGGAATTTCTCATTGGGCGCGTGCAGCCCGTCGTCCGGGAGCCCGAAGCCCATCATCACCGACGGAATCTTCAGGTAGCGCTCGAAATCCCCCACGATCGGGATCGAGCCGCCCGACCGGATGAACACCGTGTCCTTCCCCCACACCGTCTTCAGCGCCCGCGTTGCCGCCCGCACATATTCGTTGTCCGTTCCAATCACGATCGGCTCACCCTGGTGGATCAGCCGCAACTCCACGCTGACCCCCTCCGGCGCGATCTTCTCCACGTACGCCTTGTACTGTGCGAAGGCCTTTTCCGGCGTCATGTTCGGCACCAGCCGCATCGACACCTTCGCTGTCGCCTTCGCCGGGATCACCGTCTTCGCGCCCGCGCCCGTGAACCCGCCCACAATCCCGTGCACGTCCAGCGTCGGCCGCGCCCACGTCCGCTCCAGCACCGAATAGCCCTTCTCGCCCACCAGCTTCGGCGCGCCCATCTCTTTCTCGCGATACTCCTCTTCGTCGAAGGGCAGGCTCTTCCAGGCCTTCAGCTCGTCCGCGCTCGGCTTCTGCACTTCGTCGTAGAACCCCGGTATCAGAATCTTCCCTTCGCGATCCTTCAGCCCCGCCAGGATCTGCGCCAGCGCCACAAACGGATTCGGCGCCGCCCCGCCGTACATTCCCGAGTGCAGATCCGTCTTCGCCCCCCGCACCTCCAGCTCCGTGTAGATCATCCCGCGCAGCCCCACGCACAGCGTCGGCAGCTCCGGCGCGAACAGCTCCGTGTCGGAGATCATCGCGAAGTCCGCCTCCAGCCGCTCCGGATGCTCGCGAACGAAAGCCGCAATTGCCTCCCCGCCCACTTCCTCCTCGCCTTCGTAAATCACGCGCACGTTGATCGGCAGCTTGCCCCCGCCGGCTTTGAAGAGCGACTCAAAGGCCTTCAGCTGCAGCACCAGTTGCCCCTTATCGTCCACCGCGCCGCGCGCGTACAGATTCTGGTTGCGCTCCGTCGGCTCAAACGGCGGCGTCACCCACTCGTCCAGCGGATCGGGCGGCTGCACATCGTAGTGCGCGTAGCACAGCGCCGTCGGCTTGCCCGCCGCATGCAGCCAGTCGCCGATGACCAGCGGGTGCCGTTCGCCCTTCGGATCGCGGATCAGTTCCACGTGCTCCATCCCGATCCGCCGCAGGTCCGCAGCTACCCACTCGGCGGCCTTCTCCACGTCGCCCCGGTGCTCGGGCAGCGTCGATATCGACGGAATCCGCAGCAGCGCCTTCAGCTCTTCGAGAAACCGCGCGGCATTCTCCCGCGCAACCGTCACCGCAGCATCCATACCGTCACCTCGCGCAAACAGAAAAGTATACGGCGGGAAGCAATTTTCGCGGCCAATGCGCTGGCTTTCCGGCCGCCTGCTGATCGGGCACCACAATAGCGCGCGGTCGGCAAAAATGAGCCCTTTGTCGGAATGGCGTGTCCAACGTAATGTGGGCAATCAGCCTGTTTGTGGGATACACTTCGGCATCTCAGAAATTGAGACGGCGAATTGTCCGAGCACGAAAAATGCTCTGTTTCAGAGATGATCGGAGAATTCATCCGAGAAGTTGCGGTACTGGTTCTCGTTTTTGTACCGCTGGAAGCATACCGCGGCGTTCGGTGGCCATGGTATTGGGTGGCAACAGCAGTATTCGGAACAATTGCACTCTCAATCCTGATCCTCGCGGTCGGAATTCGTATTGAAAGGCGCAGACCATGATTAATCTTGCAATCGGCATTGCGGGTCTGGTCGCAGCTGTGTTGTTCCTCAGATTCGCCGCTTATCGATCGATCGAAAAGGAATATCGTCAACAGAAGGAAAAGCAGGAAAAAATGCTCGTCCTCGCGGCGGTCGAATCTTCCCAGAGGGAGTTTGAGTTTGTTCCAGGCGAGATCATCCAGGTCGGCAAGCTGGTGCACCGGTGAGGCGTAGAAGGCAGGTGGGGAGCCGACAGGCCCCCGCCATCCTTGCAGAAGGCGAATCAGGTTCACGACTTCGACACTTCACCGATGTAGCCTAAGGCTCCCCGCGCTCATCGATACCTGTTCCTTCCCTCCTCAACAGCTCCGTTCGACGGGCTGGCGGCTTGCCATCCGCACTCATCATTCCCTCCCCCCGCAAGCCTCCTCGAATCAAAAGCATCCGTAAATCTGGCCTTCATTTCAAACACTTGCCCGAATCAGGATCTATCCATAACAAAACAAAATGGATGGGAGCAACCTTCACCAGATCAAACCGATCCATTTTCCTGTCGTCGCGGCCTCCCCGGGCTCGTCAATCGAATCAAATACATGCGCAGCACAACGCATCGACGGAGGGTAAATTCTCGTGGCTCGTGATACAACAAGCGTGTCCCTTCCCGAGTTTCAGGCTTCTGAGGAGTCGATGAGCGTCCAGGAAAAAGTCCTGATCGTCGAAGACGAGCCGCACGCGCTCTCCGGTCTCGCTGAGCTGGTCTCTGGCTGGGGCTATCGCACTGAAACCGCCCGGGATGGCCTCGAAGCTCTCGAAAAAGTCACCGCCTGGCAGCCCGGCATCATCGTCTCTGATCTGAAAATGCCGCGTATGGATGGCCTCGAACTGCTCTCGCGCCTCGGCGAATCCAGCGAGAAAGTCGCCGTCATCATGCTCACCGCGCAGGGCTCCATCGAAGCCGCCGTGGAAGCCATGAAGAACGGCGCCTACGACTTTATCCAGAAGCCGGTCGACTCCACGCGCCTGCGCGCTATTCTCACCAATGCTTCCCGCCAGCGCGAAACCGAGCGCGAGCTCGAGGTCACGCGGCGCAAACTCCGCGAAACCGGTGTCCTCGGATCGCTGGTCGGCGCCTCGAAAAAAATGCAGGAGATTTTCGCGCTCGTCGAGCGCGTCGCTCCCAGCAACGTCTCCGTGCTCATTACCGGGGAGAGTGGCACCGGCAAGGAACTGGTCGCGCGCACGCTGCACGACCTCAGTCCGCGCCGCACCAAGCCCTTCGTCGCCGTCAACTGCGCGGCCATCCCCGAAACCCTCATCGAAAGCGAGATCTTCGGCCACGAAAAGGGCGCCTTCACCGGCGCCATCGAACGCCGCGCCGGCTGCTTCGAGCTGGCCGAGGAGGGTACCCTGCTGCTCGACGAGATCGGCGAGATGCCCGTCGGCACCCAGGCCAAGCTCCTCCGCGTCCTCGAAGACCGCAAGTTGCGCCGCCTCGGCAGCAAGGTCGAGTCGCCCGTCGACGTGCGCGTGCTGGCCGCCACCAACAAGGATCCCGAAGAGGCCGTCGCGGACGGCCATCTCCGCGGCGATCTCTTCTACCGGCTGAACGTCTTCAATATTCACATGCCGCCCCTGCGCGAGCACAAAGAGGACATCCCTGCCATCGCCGACGCCATGATTGCCGACATGAATCAGAAGCATCAGGCGCGCGTGGCCGGCCTCGACAGCGAAATGCTTGCCCGCCTCATGGCCCATGACTGGCCCGGCAACGTCCGCGAGCTGCGCAACACCATCGAGCGCGCCGTGGTCCTGTGCAGCGACGGCCAGCTGCAGCCGCGCCATTTACCACCCGGCTTCGGATCGCGTCCCCCCAAACCGTCCAGCGAGCTGCCTCCCAACGCGATCCAGCTCCAGGTGGGCGCCACCGTCGATGACGCCGAGCGTATGCTGATCTTCAAAACTCTTGAGTCCACGCACAACAACAAGACCCGCGCCGCCGAGATTCTGGGCATCAGCCTGAAGACTTTGCACAATAAACTCAGAGAGTACGGTAACGCCGCATCTGCCGGCTCGCTGGAAGAGTAGCGGACCTCAGGCCGGCGCGGCCAGCCGCGGTTTTGACGGGGGAGCAGTGATGCCCGCACCTCCGCACAGAGTGAAACCTGAAAGAGTTTAAATAAGAAGCACCCGCCCTGGTTTTGCTCTGAGGACCTTTATGCGCCTGAAGACCAAACTCGTCCTCGCGATCACGGTGCTGGTCTTCGCCATTGTTGTTATCTTCTCGTGGATCTGGCTCAGCCAGCTGCTCCAGCAGCATATCGATCAGTCCTGGTTCGCCACCGATATCGAGGCCCACCAGGTTCTCTTCCAGGTGCAGCAGGCGCTGGACACCGGCCTGCGCCAGCGGCACTTCGACCCGCACGATCCCGTTGCGGTTCAGGCGGCCGTTGCCGATACCCTCCGCCAGGACGCCAGCCTGAATTCGCTCCTCACCTCCATCCTCAATTACTCGCCCACCGTGCTCGATATCGCCGTGACGGATGCGCATGGCCGCGCCATCCTCACCGCCCCCGATACCTCCCAGGAGGGCCAGATTCTGGCCGCCCGTCCGGACTTCTCCCTGCTCCGCCGCCAGCCGCTCATCCGCACCCTGCGCATCGTTTTCGGTCCGCCCCTGGTCTACAACGTTCCTCTCGGCCTCGATCTCGACAGCCGTCCATTTCTCACCGTCCGCATCGGCATCAGCACCACCTTCCTCAGCAGCGCCTTCCATCCGTGGCTGGTGGAATCGATCACCCTGATGAGCATTGCGATGGTCATTTCCATCGTGGTGGCGGCCTTTCTTGCGAACCTGGCCCTGCATCCCCTTGAGCAGATCAGCCGCCGCCTCGACGCCCTCGCCGTGCAGGAGGCGCTCGCCGAGTCGTCCGCGCCCCCGGAGCTTCTGCGCGCCGCAGAGGCCGCGCCGTTGCCGCCCGAGGCAAATGGGGGCGAGGACAGCGGCGACGCCGTGGCTCAGGTTTCGGGCAAGATCGAGCGCCTCGGCCAGCGCATCCGCAACGTCGAAGAGGTCTTCTCCGCTCTGCGCGAAAACCTCGATCAGATCCTCTCCAATCTCCAGGACGGCGTGATGCTCTTTACGCGCGACGCGCGAGCCGTCATCGTATCCAGCTCGGTCGAGCGCTTCCTCAACATCGGCCGCGAGCGCATCTTCGGCGCCAGCGTTCGCGAAATCTTCGACCGCGGCACCCGCCTCGGCCGCGCCGTGCGCGATGCCTTCGAGGGAGGCATGTCCATCGTGCAGGAGGAGATCACCACCGAAACCGGCCGGCGCGTCGAAGTCTCCCTCGACTTCATCCACGACACCCATTCGCGCGACCGCCACTCCCTGGGCGCGCTGCTCACGCTGCACGATCTCGAGTCGGTGCGCGAAATCGAAAGCGAGCTCGAAGTCTCGCGCCGCATGGCCGCCATCGGACGCCTCACCGCCGGCGTGGGCCATGAAGTCAAGAACCCCATCAACGCGATCGTCGTGCACCTGGAGCTGCTCCGCAACAAGGTGCAGACCGGCGGCGATGCCCTGCGCCATCTCGACGTAATTCAGAGCGAGATTCGCCGCCTCGACCGGGTGGTGCAGACCCTGGTCGACTTCTCCCGCCCCGTGGAGCTGCAGCTGAAGGATCAGGATCTGCGCGGAGTTCTCTCCAAGGTGCTTGCGCTGGCTTCGGCCGAACTGCAGACCCGCGGCATCACCGTCGAGAGCCAGTCTCCGGCCTGGCCCGTCATCTCCCGCGTCGACGCCGATCTGCTGGAGCAGGCCCTGCTGAACGTGGTCATCAATGGCGCCCAGGCGATGGCTTCCGGCGGCGCGCTGGAGGTTCGCCTCAGCGAGGACACGCGCTGGGCCTCGATTCTGGTGAGGGACACCGGCGAAGGCATCCCGGATGAGATCCGCCCCCGCATCTTCGACCTGTATTTCACCACCAAGAAGGAGGGCAGCGGCATCGGCCTCGCTATGACCTATCGCATCGTGCAGATGCATCACGGTCAGATTGACGTAGAATCAAAGCCTGGGGGCGGAACTACATTTGTGCTGCGGCTCCCGCTGATTTCTGCCGGTTCGGGACAGCGCGTTCTCGCGGAAACTTCGGAACCCGCGATTCCCGGCGAGTTCGATCGCCAGGAAGGTGAGACCCAGCCAGAAAGGTCCGGACCATGAGATCCGGAAGAAGGAGCATCGCTGCTGTAACTCTGCTCCTGGCAGTGTGCGCGGGCTGTGCGCGCAAACACCCGGCGATCATCCAGCCGCAGGCCGCTCAGGCCCCCTCCTACCCGCCGCCGTCGCAAATGGCTCGGCTTATCCCTCCTATGCCGGCCATACCGCCGTACGAGCCCACCACCATCGTTTTCGATGTTGCGGTTCCTCCCGAGGAAGCCAGCACCCACGAGCATCGTTCTTCCCGTCACCACACCCGGCCTGCGGAAGCATCGCAGCCGGAAGCGAAACCCGCGACTCAGCCGGCGCAGACCGCCTCCGCTCCCACGCAGGAGGCCGTCATCGCGCCCTCGGATATGTCGCCGATCGGGCAGCTCTCCACCGCCAACGACAACGCCAATGCCGGCGACCGGCACGACATCCTCAACACAATCACTTCCACCGAGAACGATCTGAATGCGATCAAGCGGCCGCTCAGCTCCGATGAGCAAAAGACCGCGGCTCTGATCAGAACCTACATTCAGCACGCCCGCGATGCGCTCAAGACAGACGATCTCGATGGCGCCCGCACTCTCGCCAGCAAGGCCCAGCAGCTTCTGCAGGAACTTCAGAAACAGTAAGAGTTAGCGTTTAGGAATTAGGGATTAGCGTTTAGCGTTCACCTGCGCTTTGCGCTCTGAGCTCTGCTCCCTGTACCCTGCTCTCGGCCCTACCGCTCTCCCCACTTCAACTTCGAGCGCAGCAGGTCAAAGAAGCGGTTGTCTCCGAGCCGGACCAGTTTCACCGCACAAGCGGAGCGCCGGCAGCGCAGCTCATCGCCCACCTGCAGCGGGATCGCTTCCTGCCCATCCACGGTCAGGTAGGTCTGATCCGGAATCCCCTCAATGCGTACCAGGATGCTCGACTGGCCGCGCACCACCATGGGCCGCAGCGTGAGCTGGTGCGGACAAATCGGCGTCACCATCAGCGCATCCACTCCGGGCACGAGCACCGGTCCGCCCGCGGCGAGCGAATAGGCGGTCGAGCCCGTGGGCGTGGACACAATCACGCCGTCGGCGCGGAACGATGCCGCCAGCTGCTCGTCCACCGCCACGCTGAAATGCCCCATGCGCGCGATCGTCCCCTTGGCCGCCACCACATCGTTCAGCGCGTCGTGCTCGCACAGCAGGCGGCCGTCGCGCCACAGCTCGCTGTGCAGCATGGCGCGCTCCTCCACACAGCAGCTCCCGATTTTCCATCCCTCCAGGTGCGAATAGAGATCCGCCAGCGCAACCTCCGTCAGGAAGCCCAGAGCGCCCAGGTTGACGCTGAGGATGGGCACACCGCTTCTGGCAAAGACGCGCGCCGCGGCCAGCAGCGTCCCGTCGCCGCCCAGCACGATCACCAGCTCCGGAGCCAGGGAGGGAAGCTCGGGCCGCGGGTGCACCGCTTCATCCGTCACGTAATTCGCGCTTACCGGATCCAGCAGCGGCTCGTAGCCGTGCGCCTTCAGCCACAGAACAAGTCCCGGCAGCAGCTGCCGTAACTCCTCCTTCTGCGGTTTGGAGATGATGGCGACGCGCTGCATCGGAATTAGTGTACCGCCCACAGACAAAACGGCCGGCTTGAGGGCCGGCCGCTGTGTCGTCGTTCTGTTGCCGACGGTTATGTAGTGGGCACGCTCTTCACAGCAAGGAACTGCGCCGGCACCGGCGTGCCGCTGGGGTTCACCAGCTTCGGATCGATCGACGGCAGCTGCGAGTAGATAATCGGCGTCCCTGTCGACGTATCCAGAACATGAATCAGATCGTCGCCGCTGGTGCTGACGAAGAACAGCGATCCATCCGGCGCGAAGATGCCCGCGACCGGCGACTGAGGCGCCGACGCCCCGGAGATGGTGGAGAGCTGAAACGCGCTCAGCGTCCCGGGAGTCAGCGAGGTGGTTGAGCTGGTCACCGGCGTGGGAACGTAATACGGCACCTCGCCCGTGGCGCCGGAGCCCTGATACGCCACAAAGGCCAGGTTCGAGTAGGGCGACGATACCACCTCATCGATCTCCGTGACGCCCGTGCTCGCCGCCAGAGGCAGCCCCTGCGACGCAAAGGTCGTCGGCAGCGTCAGCGGCGGGGAAGTGGAGTAATCCGGACACGCACCCACCGGCACGCCCGGTTGCCCGCCCGCGGTCTGCGACAGCAGGATGTCGGTGAACGTCGAGTCATCCGCGCCGAGGATGTGATTGCCATCCGCGGTCGCCGTCAGCTGCGTGGTGGGCGCCGGCACATTGCCGGCGGGAGGATAGTACGGCGGCGACGAACTGGCGTTCGCGCAGAAGCTCCGTGCGGCCGTCGAAGTCCCGCTCAAAAATGCGGCCACGCTCGGCACCGTCAGCGTCAGCGACGGCCCGCAGTACGGATCCCACGACGGATTGTAGGCCGGCACGTCGGGGTTTCCGTTCGTCGGCGATGCATCCAGCGGGCAGCTGTAGGTGGGCTGGTTCGACAGCGCATAGCTCGACCATCCGGTCGCGTTGTTGTACACGAACATCGTGTTCTGCCCGTTCGTCGGATTCACCCCAGCGATATAGACCGTGGTTCCGTCGGGAGAAAACTGCGCGCGGCTCGCAAGGCCGGCAATGCTGGTTGCCGTCCCGGTCGAAGGGAAGTAGAGATAGATCACCTGGCGCAACTGGTCGTTGACCACCACCGAGTTGTTCGTCGGCGACACCGCGAGCACGACGCCGGGCACGCTGGGGATCTCCTTGGAAACCGAATTGCTCGAAGCGCTCACTTCCATCAGCTCGATGTAGCTGCCGAAATAGAGCGTATCTCCGCCCTGATCCATCACCATCGAGTTGGGCAGGTACGGCAGCCGCACCGGCGCCGCGACCTGGCCGGTCTGCAGATCGACCTCAGAGAAATACTGCGATTGCGACGACCCCATCCAGATCTCATTGGTTACCCGCCCCGGCGAGTTGATGCTGACGCGATTGGCCGCCACCGGCATTCCGTTCCCATTTGCTCCTACCAGGTTCACCGGCGAGGGATTGCAGTTCGGTGGCGAGCACACCGCCGTGATCGTCGCCTGGCTGGGGAAGGTGCTGGTCACCAGCCCCGTGCTCGATGCGTTCACATTCTGCGGCTGCGTGGACGCGAAGTTCAGTGTCAGCCCGTTGATTCCAACCCCATTGTGATCCACCGCGCTGGCCACGATGGTCTGCGGAGAGTTGGGCGTTACCGTCGCCGAGGTTCCTCCGTTCACGCTCAGGTTGATCTGCGTCGGAGGACACGTCGAGAAATATCCCGCTGCCGAGGTTACGTCTGAGTCCGGTATGCTTGCGTCGATCACCGTGGACCCGGGCAGGTTCGCGGTCGCGATACCGTTCGGGTTTGACGCGGTCGAACACCCAGTTCCGGTGATCGGATTGCAGTTTGTAGGATTGCTGGTGTTGTTGATGGTGACGATACTGCTCGTAACCGGCGCAAAGGTGATCGTTCCCACGTTGGCCGCGGGCTGGGCGCACGAAGTCTGAGTCGCCGGGCAGGTGGTTCCGTCCGCCAGGATGGAGTTCGGCGGGCAGCATACCAGTACCCCGCCGGGGCCTCGCGCCGCCGTTTCCGCCAACAGAGATGTTGACAGGGTCTGTCCCTGCGAGACGCACGCTGTCTGCGTGGGGATCGTCACCGATGTAATAGGGGGGTGCACGTAAACGTCGATCGGGTTGCTGGTGACCGCTGCGCCCTGCGCCGTCACCTGGACGATGCCGCAGGTGGTCGAGGTGCATCCCGTGAAGGAGGAAAGCGACGAGCCTGCCGGCGGCGTGCAGATGCTGAAGTCCGGCGTGCCTCCGCCGCTGTTGCGGTTCCACGTTCCCGCGCACACCATCCCGGTCGGCGAGATGTCCGCCAGTTGCAGGTTCTTGCTCGTGTAAACGTAGCTGCCCACCGATTCCGTGCCGCCCTGGCAGTTGTACGCCTGCGCTGGTCCTGCCTGAAACGTCTGCCCCCACGACAACGAAATCCCCGTCGTCTCCGGCTGCAGGATCACCTCGACCACCTGCGAGGTGGGAATGCCGTACGCGTGGCCGTTCTTGATGCAGTAATTATTAGGATTGTGACCGCAGCCCGCGATGGAAAGACCAACCGGAAGCGAAAACGCCAACAGGACTGCAAAAGCAAGGAACCGCCGCATGAAACCTCCCCGTTTGGGTAGTCGTGCCACCCAAACGGTCGAAACGCCAGGAAAATACCGGGTGCGATTCAGGATATCAGAGCGCCGCCGGTGCTAAAAAGCCCGCAAACTCCCTGTCCGAGCACCTCTGCAGGCGCCGCTGGAGGGTGCGGTTCTCCAGCACCGCTCCGCGGCTCATCTATTCTGTTGCCGGCATGTACAGGGCAAACCACGCTACCGCCCGGTCGAGCACATTCATCCGGTCCGCCTCCTTCACAAACCCATGCCCCTCATTTGGATACACCACCAGCTGGGTCGTCACCCCCAGGTCGTGCAGCGCGTGCCAGAACTCGAAGGATTGCGGCGCCGGACACTCCCCGTCCCGATCCCCCACCACCATTAAGGTTGGCGTCCGCACGTTCTTCACAAAATCGATCGCCGAGCTCTTCGCGTAGACCGCCGGATCGTCGTACACCGACGCCCCGAAGAACGGGATCATCCACTGATCGATGGAGTTCTCCCCGTAATAGCTCAGCCAGTCCGACAGCCCCGCGCCCGAGACCGCCGCGCGGAAGCGGTGCGTCTGCGTCACCGCAAACATGGTCATGAACCCGCCGTAACTCCATCCCGTGATCCCCACTCGATGGTCGTCCACCGGATACTGCTTTTCGACCGCATCCACCCCGGCCAGAATGTCGCGCAGATCCCCGTACCCGAAATCCTTCCGGTTGGCCTGCGTGAACTTCTCCCCCTGGCCGTAGCTGCCCCGCGGATTCGGCATCAGCACGAAATAATCCAGCCCCGAAAACGGAGCCGGCCCATACCCGGCGCCCGGCCAGCGCGCCATATTCGCCGCCGACGGCCCCCCATGCACGAACACGACCATCGGATACTTCTTCGCCGGATCGTAGTGCGCCGGCAGCAGCAGCCATCCCTGCACGTGGAATCCCTCGTCCGTCCACTCCATCGACTTCGCCTCGCCCCACACCGGCTTCAGGCCGTCATTCGCGTGGGTCACCTGCTGCATGTGCATCAGCTCGCCCGCCCATACCTCCGGCGGATCCGAGAACGAAGAGCGGATGAAGGCGATGGTGCTCGTATTGGAAGTCGCCACCCGCATCTGCAACCCTCCCGCGCTCACCGAGTCGGGCAGCGTCAGGTTGTCGGTCGGCGAATCGGTCTCCGTCTCGATGTTGTAGACGAACAGGTGCGATGATCCGCCTTTGATCCCCGCAATGCCGAGCCGCTGCTCATCGATCCACGTAAACCAGGCCGGCGTCCCATCGCGCCCAGGCGTCACATCCTTCGGTTCCCCGCCCGTCGCCGGCACAACATAGATATCCCCGCCCGTCACACCCTGGTCCGACATCAGCCCGCCGATGAACGCGATCTTCGATCCATCCGGCGACCACCGCGGCACCGCCATCTGCAGCCCGTGCAGCGACCCCGTCACCGTCCCCGGATCCACCACCGCCGTCGGATCCGCCCCCGGCGCCTGCGTGTACAGCTTCGCCACCCACCAGTTGTTCTCGCCCGGCGGCGGCGCGGCAATGTACGCAATCTTCCCGGAGTCCGGCGACCAGTCGAACTCATACACATAAAGCTCCGCCGGCGTAATCTGCGTCAGTTGCCCGCTCGCCACATCGACGCTCGCCACGCGCTGGATCTTCACGTTCTCTACTCCGATCACGCCGGCCGGCAGCGGCTCCGGAGCCACCGGGCTGGGCCGCCGCATCGACCCTTCCACGTAGAGAAAGCTCAGCTGCTTGCCATCCGGCGACCACGCCAGCTCGTGCGCGTAGCCGTCCAGCTCCGCCAGTTGCTTCGGCGTACCGCTCCCGTCGGCAGCCGCCAGAAAGATCGCATTCCTGTGGTCCGCCGTGCAGTCGGAAAAAAACGCAATCTGCTGCGAATCCGGCGAGAACACCGCTTCGCCCTCCTCGCCGCGCTGCCCCTCCGCGCAGGCCGTAAGCGTGCGCGCGGAATCAGGATCGCTCACCGGCGCCACGCGCAGGCCGAACCCCGCGTGCCCGGCCTCGTTCCACACAATCACCTTCCCGTCCGGCGAGAGATTCGTCTCCCGGAACTGCTCCGCGTGGCCCATCTCGCCGACCAGCTGGTCCAGCTGCGGATTGGGCGGAGGATTCACCGGCGGGTTTTGCGCGAAAATCGGCGTGGCGCACAACGCGCCGCACACCACGAGAGTCAAGGCACCTGGACGGCGTTTAGTCCGGAAAATCGTCATGCGCGCCTTTCTATCAGGTCATGCGCCGCCCGCGCAATGAAGGTGGGTATCATTTCCGGTATGGCTCCGGTTGCGGCTCACGTGCGGCTTGCGGAATTCGGCGGCGACGGCGACGACACCGCCCTGTGCCGCACCCTCATGCGCGAATACGCCGCGCATCTCAACGCCTCCGTCGGCGGCGAGCACATTTGTGTCGACAGCCTCGAAGCCGAGCTGGCCGCGCTGCCCGGCCCCTACGCCTCGCCCGAGGGCGCCGTGCTTCTCGCGTATGCCAACGATGAGCCCTCGGGCTGCGTCGCGCTCAAGCCGGTCCACCTCGGCGAAAAACGCGTGGGCGCCGGCACGCACGCCTCTGGCGCGCGGGGGTCCGAACGCCTCTGCGAGATGAAGCGCCTCTGGGTGCGCCCCGGGCATCAGGGACTCGGCATGGGCCGCCTGCTGGCCGATTCGGTCATCGCTCTCGCTCGCGAGCGCGGCTACGCCGCCATGGTTCTCGACACCATGCCGCGCACCATGCCCGCCGCCTACGCCCTCTACCGCGCCATGGGCTTTGTGCCCGTCGAGCGCTACAACGACAACCCGACGCTGCGCCGGATCGACGCGAGCGAGATCGCCTGGCTGCGCAAGGAGCTGTGAATGGGAGCTGTGGACACCGCGCCGGTTTTGCCGGTCCTCAATAACGCACCGCATCCGCATGAACAATTCGCCGCCGCGCGCGAGCTGGAAGCGAAGCTCCGCGCCACCCTTCGCGGCGAGGTCCGCTTTGACTCAGCGTCCCGCGCCCTCTACGCCACCGACGCCTCCAATTACCGCCAGACGCCCATCGGAGTCGTCCTGCCCCACGATGCCGCCGACGTTGAGGCGACCATCGCTGCCTGCCGCGATCTCGGCGCGGCCATCCTGCCGCGCGGCGCGGGCACCAGCCTCGCCGGCCAGTGCTGCAATGTCGCCGTCATCCTCGATTTTTCGAAATACATGCGCCGCCTCGTCTCGCTCGATCCCGCGCAAAAGCTGGCCGTCGTCGAGCCGGGCATCGTCCTCGACGGCGTGCGCGAGGCCGCCGAGCAGCATCACCTCACCTTCGCGCCCGATCCCGCCACCCACTCCCGCTGCACCATCGGCGGCATGATCGGCAACAA
>DATJQW010000034.1:0-25347 GCA_035505395.1 Acidobacteriaceae bacterium | reverse complement strand
ATGAGAAACTGCACCAGCGTGAGGATGGCGCCGAAGGCGATGGCGACGCCGCGCACGTTCTGGAAGCGCTCTTCGTGCTGGGCGACGCGCTGCTCGATGGCGCCGATACGTCCGGAGTTGCCGTCGCCGACCAGAACGGTCATCTGGTTTTTGAGCACGGAGAGGTCGGCGAGCACCTGGGCTTCGAAGTCAGTCATAGGTTAGGAGTCCTGATGAAGAGGGAATGTTGTTCGCCGGTGGCCTGTGGCCTGTAGCGAGTGGCGAATACCCTGTTATGAGCTACCGGCCACAGGCTGCGGGCTACGTCGTCAGCGGCAGATTCACGAAGACCGCGGTGGAGAAGCGCGAGTAGTTGGGCGGCGTTGAGGCGTCGTACATACGGATGTAGTACTGCTCCTGCGCGGCAGCCCGCGGGATGCTGAAGTTGGGGACGGGCGAGCGCAGCACGAGGTCGGGGCCGGGTCCGGCGGTGAACGACCAGTCGCGGCGGCGCACCTCGAAGCCTCCGCCGGTGGGCGGGGTGACGCCCGCAGCGATGGTGATCGCGCTGCCGGTGACCGAGGTGATGGCCAGCGTGTTCAGGTTGGCGAGCGGCGGCGCGGTTTCGGGAGCAAGCGGCAGCCACGCGTCGGCGGGAACGCTGGATGAGGTGGTGATGGCGAGGTCGTCGGCCCAGTCGTTGGCGAAGGCGACGGTGTACTTCATCATGCTGGGAACGGTCGAGGCCAGGTCGATCTCGACGGTGCGCACGACGAGGTCCGCGGTGACTCCGGCCGATGCAGACGAGACGGCAAGCACGTCGCCGGGCCAGATGTCTGAGCCCGTCGAGCCCAGGGTCGGATTCCACAGCGTGTATTTACCGGACCATGCGGCGGCGCGGCTGGTGGAGACGAGCAGCATGGCGGAGGCGGCGTTTTCGCAGTCGGCAGAGCTGCGCGGGACGGGGTTGGTGACGGAGCCCATCCAGCAGGCGGTGCCGGGGAGCTGGCCGCCCATGCTCTCCGTGGTAATGCTGGCGGCGCTGGCCATGCGCGCGACGGAGCGGCGCGTGGTGCGGTAGCAGATGGCGATCTGGGCGCCGGCCACCGGCGTGCTGGCGGAGTAGAAGCGCAGCCTGCCGGTGCGCTCGACGGTGCAGTCGGCGCCCTGCGCGGGCGTGCCGAGGCGCAGCACCGTGGCCGTGCCGCTGGGCGGCGTGCTGGTGACCCATAGCGGGCCCTGTTGCTCGACGGTGACGCTGCCGATGCTGCACTGCAGGTAGCTGGCGTTGAGCGGAATGAACTGGCAGTAGGGCGGCACGAGGGGAACCGCTCCGGACCAGAGGACGACGTTTGCGCCGGCGACGCCGCCGGTGGTGTCCTGCAGCTCAAGCACGGCGCTGGCGGCGGAGTTGACGTAGGCGGAACCGAAGAGCTGGGTTGCGCCCTGGGCGCCGACGGCGTAGTAGGCCTGCAGGATGCGTTGCAACTCGTTCGCGTAAAAACGTAACCGCAACGTGTACAGATGTCCGGAGGCCGCGGTGAATGTGGTTCCGGCGTTGGCGCCGTTGACGACGGGTGCGATGGTAACGGCGCCGCTGCTTTGCGCGATCTGGAAACCGAGCAGGCACCAGGGCAGGGTGGGTCCGCCCCCGCCATAAAGGCCGTTGAGGATGCCCGCGGTTTGTGCGCCGAACTGGACGCCGCCGAGCTCGATGGTGATGGAACCGCCCAGCTCGAGGTTGGAGATGGCGGTGAGCGTGGTGATACCGAGCTGGCCGTTGCCGCCGGCGCAGGTGAGGCCGTTGGCAGTGATGCTGACATTCGCGCTGGGGTCGCTCAGCGCCCACAACTGCGGGTTGACGGTGGGGCCGGAGAAGGTGTCGACCAGGGGTTTCTCCTTCGAAGTCGGCTCCAGATACGGCTGCTCGGTGAGGTCGAAGAGAACCGTGGTGCCGTCGCCCTGAAAGTATTCGGTGACGTAGGCGGAGGGCTCGGCCGCGCCGCAGACGGTGATGTCGTTGGCGAGGGATTTCGCCATCGAGAGGTCGAGGTCGCTGAGCGAGAGCGTGCCCTGGGCTTCGCTGAGCGTGTGGGTGACGGAGCCGACCGGGGTCATGATCAGCGTGCCGTCCATGAGGCGCCACGCGTTGCGGACGGCGTTGGCGAGCGCGCCGGTGTTTTCGGCCCAGGTGCGGCCGGGGTCGAGCTGAAACGATGGCAGGATCTGCGTGGCCTGAGACAGGGATTGCAGGATGCCGGCGATCTGCACGCGCGCGAGCAGCGCCTGGAGCGACTGGCCCGCGGTGAGGCCGTAGCTGGCGCCGGACTGGGGAAGGCTTTGGCGGTTGAGCAGGATATCGTCGCTGATGGCGTTGACGAGGGCGACATACGCGGCGCCGGTGCTGCTCTGCCCGGCGAGCTCGAGCGCGGGTTCGGTGGCGACGTAGCCGGTAAAGAGCAGGTTGCCGCTGTCGTCGCAGACCGTGACGCGGCCGTTGCGCGCGGGCATGGCGAGGCCGGACGCGGGCAGCAGCGTCACCTCGCAGGTAACCGGCTCGTTGATGCGACGCACGATGCGAAAGGGCCGTCCAGCAACGATGGAGCTGGTGTAATCGACCGCGCCATTGCCGTCGTAGTTATTGATGGTGAGCTTCAAGGGAGTCTCCAGTTGTAAGTCGCCAGTTGTAAGTCCCCAGTTGTAAGTCGACAGTCCCCAGTCCCCAGTCCCAAGTCCCCAGTCGCGGGGCGGCTGGTGTCTTCACTGGGGACTGGTAACTGGAAACTGAGGACGAATCAGCTAGACCAGGGTTACTGCGCTGGGCAGGAAGCTGCGGAAGCAGACGATCTGCTCGCCGTCGTTGGCATCGGTGACGGGCAGGGCGCGGAATGCGGCGCTGAGGGCGACTCGTTCGAGCGGGGCAGCCATGGGAGCCGAAGCTTCGGCGGCACCGGCAAGCGACTGCAGGCGCGGGTAGTGGTAGAGGATGCGCTCGCCCTGCTGGCCGGCGATGACGAAGAGCGCGGACCACTCCTGAAAGAAGGTGCCGCCTTCGCGGTCGACAAAGCCGGTGACGGGCTGGACCTTCATGCCCGTGGAGGGAACTCCCGCGCCCAGCGGCTGCGCAAGCGTGAGCCCGGGCGCGGAGCCGGTGGTGGCCACCGAGGCGACGCGCGCGACGTTGAAGCTGACGCGGCGAATATAGTCGGGATCGCTGTTGACGGACGCGGCCGACTGCACCCAGGCGGCGGAGACGCCGCTGCCGACGAATCCGGTCTGGCCGGTGTAGTCGAGGTCGACGGTGACGAGCGCGTTGGCGGAGAATCCCGCAGCGTCGGAGGCAGCGAGGGCCAGGAAGGTCGCGGTGGATCCTGTCGCGAGGCTGACGGCGGGCACGCCTTTGGAGCCGGAGGCGTTGGGCGCTGCGCCGGCGGCGGGCACGATGAGATTCATGTGCTGCGATCCGCAGGCCAGCGCCATGGAGAGCTTGCTCCACGCCTTGAAGCGGAACCAAACGGTCGCGTCGATCGTCTCGCGCACCTGAACCTGCGTGGTGCCGGGGCTGCCGGTGACGAGCTCGCCGTATTTGCTCGCCGACTTGCGGGCGAAGTTCTCGATCCAGCCGAGATCGATCCACGGCGCGGGCGGCGCATCGAGCGTGAACTGGCCGTTGACGGAGGGATCGAAGATGGTGGGCTGGGACTGGGCGCGGTTGACGGGCGCAAAATAAGCGCGCACGCTGCGGCCGATGGGCGGCAGCGGGCGAAGCGGGGTGACGGCGGGCGTGCTCATTGTTCGCCTGCTTCCTGAAAGGCGAAGACCGTGACTTTAGCGGTCCGGCTGAGGCGGTCGCGCAGCGTGACGACCGGGCCGAAGTCCGGCTCGGACCAGAAAACCATCGTCTCCATTGCCGTGGCGGGGTTCTCTGCGTAGTTCATCTTTTGTGCCGAGTACGGATACAAAAGGCGGAAGACCTCGGAGTCCATCTCCTCGAGGCATCGTCCGCGGTCGAGCCCGGCGTTGGCCTGGGTTCCGGCGGTCGCGTACTGGATCTCGCAGGTCATCTGCGCGAGGATGGCGGGAAGCTGCTGGTCGGCGGCGAGGCCGGTCCAGGTAAGAGAGAAGACGTCGAGGATTGGCTGAGCCATCGGCGCTTCGGCGTCCGCGACCAGGATGCCGGGACGCGAGACAGAGCGCAGCGTCATGGAGCGGGCGGGATTCACCGCGGCCAGACGGTTGCGCAGCGTGATGTAGAAAGTGTCTTTGGCGTTTTGCATGATGCTCCTTCGGAGCGAGTGACCAGTGATCAGGGAGCAGCGATCAGCGCTGATTCTGACTGTCGACGTGTTGCCTTCCCCGTTCTCTGTTCACTGATTTCTGTTGGCTGATCTAGACCTGCCAATCGCCGCAGGTTTCCTGGATCAGCAGCCGGTACAAATACGGCTCTCCCTGCGACTCCGACGCGGAGATGGCCTCGATGAGGAAGAGTTTGCCGGCGACGATGACGCCGCTGGCCATGGCGAAAAGCGCCTGTGCGCAGCTGAGCTTCATCTCGGAAACCTGGGCATAAACGGCCTCGGCGGAGACGAGCAGCTCGTATTTCGGCAGCGTGCCGTCCTGCATGGCGACGCGCGCCTTGCGAAAAACGACGGGAGCGAGCGGCAGGGAGAGAAAGCCGGGAGCGTCGAGGCCGATCTGGCCGGCGTTGCTCGCGTCGCCCTGGAGCGGCGGCATCTGCAGGCAGGCGGTGGTTCCGCCGCCCGCGCGGAGCAGGGCAGCGGCGGCGCGGCGGGCCACGCCGGAGGGAATTTGCGTGCTGAGGTCGGCCATGGCGCTAGCCCATCCTCACGGAAACCCAGGGCTGGAGCAGGGCCTCCACGGTGGGATCGACCAGCGCGCCGGAGAAGTACTGGAGCTGGAGGGTGTCGATCTTCGAGGACTTCACGTTGAGGCCGGGCGTGGCCTGAGCGTTCTTCACGATCTGCGCGCAGGCGCACATGACGGCATTGGGAATCGTTGCCAGCCCCGCGGTGTAGGTGACAGCGAGCTCGTTGTAGGGCAGGCCGAGGATGCTGAGCGGGAAGGTGAGCTCGCCGGTGTCGGGTACGAAGTCGACGGTGGTGGGATCGACGGTGGTCCACGCTCCGGGCAGCGAGAAGGCCCAGAGGATCTCCTCCTGGATGGGATAGACGGTTTGCCCGCGGCGCGGCTTCGCGTAGCGCGCCTGAATGGAGACGAAGGGCAGGGTGGCGGGCGCGACTGCGACCAGCGGTAGATGGCTGAGGCGCGCGGTCTGCGAGCCCTCCACCAGGCGCAGGCGCTCGGTGTACTGCGTGGGATTGAGGCTGGTGCGGCGGCAGTGCGCGTCGATGAGCGACGAGGCTGCGGTGATCCAGTCGCCGGTGACGTCGGGCGCGAGGCCGTAGGTCTGGTATTGGGTGGGCTGCAGATAACAGCTCATAGGTTCTCCATAGCGGTGAAGCGGTCAACGAAAAAGCAGTTAGCGAAAAGGCGGTTAGCGAAAGGCCGGTTAGCGAAAAGGCGGTTAGCGGTGAAGCGGTTAGCGAGTCAGCGGGTCAGCGGGAGACAGCCAGAAACCAGAGTCATTTCGCAGTTATGAATTACCAGTCACGCGTTGCCAGCTACCAGCTTCGAGCGGCCAGCGCGGGCTGGTTTGCCTTTCGCTGGCCGCTTCTCAGCTGACCGGTTTTCCGCTAACCGGACCTTAGCTATCTGCTTCTCCGCTGTCTTTCGTCTACCGATCCACGAGCACCTGGTAATGCGCGTAGCTGGCGCCCTTCACGACCGGCGCGCCGAACTTCACGACCACGTGCTGCGAGGCCAGCGAGCCGGGTACGCCGAGCTGGAAGACGCGCGGGTTGGGATCCGAGAGCCAGTGGTACTCGATCAGGTCCTCGGTCACGATGTAGGCAGGCAGGACGGCGCTGCCGGAGCCGGGCGTGCCGGTGTAGGCCAGCGACCAGTCGGGAATGAGCGGCAGCTCGCCCGCCTGGGTGACCAGCATCTTCACCGTGAAGCCGGCGGCGATCTCCTTCGTGTTCAGGACCACGTTGAACTCGGTCTTCATCTCGCGGTCGAGCAGATCGAGCAGTACCGGGTTGGCATAGATGGCCGTGGGCCGCACCGCGTAGCTGGTGTTGGCCACCATCTGCGCGATGGTCGATTTGAGGCCGTCGGTGATCGAGGCCGTGGTGGCGATGGTGGTGGTATTGCCCCCCGCCGCGATCTGGCCGGTCACCCCGAAGTACTGCATGGTGGTCGGCGTCGACAGCGAGGTGTCGTTGCCGTTCCACAGCGCGACGTCGTGGGCGAGCATTACGCCTTCGATGGTGTCCACCAGGTCCTTGGCCTGCAGGTAGGCGAACTGCTTCTGCTGCGAGCCCAGCTCCATGTCGAAGAGGTTGTAGTTGAGCTGCGCGACGATGGCCTTCAGCGGCACGCTGCGCTCCACGCGCGTGGGTGTGACGACCGGCGCGACGATGTTGCGCGGATCGACGAAGCCGGCGGTGGAGGGGTTGGGAATCGCGGTCTGCTCGAAGTAGCGCGACGGATGCCCGGTGGCCGGGACCTGCTTGATGCGCTGGCCGAAGATGTTGCGGCGGCGCACGATGTCGAGGATCTCGGTCTGGTACAGCGGAACTTCGATGGCGCCGGGCCCGATGTAGTCGGCCGCGGCGTGGATGTCCTGGAAATTGGCAGTCATGATGTCCTTTCGGGAGCGATAAAACGGTTGGGGGTGAAGCGGTCAGCGATGGACCGGTTAGCTAAAAAGCAGTTAGCTTAAAACCGGCTGGCTGAAAGCCGGTCGGCGGGAAAGCAGTTAGCTAAAAACCGGTTAGCTAAGAGCCGGTCAGCCAGAAACCGGTCAGCGAAAAGCGCGCATAAAGAAGCGGCCGCGATGGCTGATGCTTTCCTGAACGCTGAGCGCTGAACGCTGTTACTGGCTGACCACGCCGGCGCGCAGCAGCTGCGCCTTGACGGCAATGCGCTGCTCGAGGCTGAGGCCGGTGAGCGCGGCGTCGAGCGTGCCTGCCTCCACGTTCTCGAGAGCGATGCCCTGTTTCGACAGGAACTGCGCGGTCGAGGCGGGAATGGTCCTGCGGGCTGCTGCGGCCGGGGCCTGCGGCGTCGCCTCGATCTGCGCGCGCAGCTCGGCGATCTGCTGTTCGGCGGCCTCGAGCTTCTTCTCGAGCTCCGCCTCGCGGCTGTTTTCGACGGTGGCGGCGATGCGGCGGACCTCGCCGTCGCGCTCCTCGATCGCGGCGATCGTGCGCTCGAAGAGCGACGCGGCGGCTTCAAGGCGAGCCTCCAGGCGCTGCAGGCTCTCGTTCAGCGCGCCCATGCTTTCTCCCTGGGTTTCCATGAATTGTCCTTTCTGATTGAGCTGTTCCGGAAGGCCGTGGCTGCTCCTTCGCGGGGGTGAGGGCGTTCGCAGCGGGAGGCATGCGCGGCCAGGGTGCGGCAGCGCTGCGGCCGGATCTCGAACGACGTGTTGCGGTAAGCGGCCTTCTCGCGCAGCAGGATGGCGGCGCCGGTGAAGGTGGCGCGGGTGAGCGTCCAGATCTCCGCGCGCATGTCCTCCACGTGGGCGTCGGCCAGCTCCCAGGACATGCCCATGGAGCCGGGGGCGGACTGCCGCACCTGGCGCTCGACCTCGGGAAAGTCTTTGGCGTAGAGATAGCCGGCGACGCAGAGGCGGGAGCCTTCCACGTCGGCGTGGGTGATGATGCCGCACTTGCGCCGGGCGTCGTGGCCGTCCCAGCTGGGCGCGTAATCCACTGCCATGCCCAGCAGCGACGGCAATGCGGCCAGGGCTGCGGCGCGGGTGAGGAGGACGCGGTGGCCGCGCGCTCCTGCAGGCGGCCGCGTGCTCGGCTCATCGACCCGCGTGAGCACGCCCTCGAAGGGCGTGCGGTTGGGATGGCCGGCAACCTCGGGCAGCAGGACGGCCATGGCTTGCACAGAGCTCAGAGCGCAGAGCTCGGAGCCGGGTCCGTGAATTTTCATGAGTTCTCCGGTCATGCCTGGTTTTCCTGATTGGTCAGGGTGATGGTGTCGTTGTCCTCCTTCTTGTCTTGGGCGAGATCGGCGGCCGGCAGCGGGGCCAGTCCGCGCATGGCGCGAACCTCGTTGACGGTGAGCACGCCGGCGGCCAGCAGCGCGGTCTGCATCTGTACCTCTTCCATCTCGTCGCTCGAGTCGAGGTCGTTGAAGACAAACTCGAACTCGGACCAGCCGAGGCGCTTGGCGAAGAGGTCGCGCGTGAAGTGCTCGGCGACGAGGCGCGCCAGCGGCACGATGGCGGAGTGGAAGGCCTCGTCGAGCAGCTCGGCGGCGGTGGAGCGGTTGACGTCCTGCTCGAGACCCAGCAGCATCGGCGGCAGCGAGAAGGCGTTGGCCACCATGCGGATAAGGAATTCCTGCCAGTTCAGGCGCAGGTCGGCGTCGGTGCCCTGGGCGAAGCGCAGCACCTCGGGCTTCTGCTCGGTCGAGAGCAGGGGAACGCGGCCGGTGCCTTCGATCTCGTCCTGCCACCAGCGGATGAGGCGCTCGTGCTGTGCGGGGGTGGCCTCATTGATCCAGAGCGCGTACTGCACCACCGCGTTGCTGGCCAGCTTGCCCGCGAAGCGGTGTGCGCTCAGGAAGGCGTTGACCGTGTCGAAGGCGACTTCCAGCGGCCCCAGGCCAAAGGGGGTGTGGCTGCGCGGGTTCATGCGCACGTACATCAGCTGGCGGTCTTCAAGGGGGATCACCGCGTCGCTGCCGGCTATGCCGGTCGCCTGGGCGAAGCGCACCGCGTCGGGGCTGCCGTTCCACTTCGGGTCGATGCGGATGCTGGCGCCGTCGACCGCCCACAGCTCGAAGGGCCGGGCCGAGTCGCCGGTCAGCTCCATCTCAATGGCGCCGAAGCCGCCCACCAGCGCGTCCTCGATGGCCTGCTCCAGCAGGGTGCGGAACGAGTCGGAGGCATTGGGGAACTCGAGCGAGCGGCGCAGGATTTTTCCTCGCTCCTGAGCGGCTGAAACCTGTTGCGGATCGCTGTCGCGTTTCAGGCGCACCTGCCAGTCCATGGCGGCGACGCGGTCCTTGATGAGGTTGATGGCGCGGCGGACCACCGGCGTCTCCGCGAACCTGCGCAGATTGGCCGGGGTCGGCTTGGGCAGCGGCCGCGCCGGGATGGCATAAGGGGCGAGCACCGCGGGCAGAGCCACGGTTTTGCGCGCCGCGAGCTGCGCCGCATCGTCGCCGCGCCTGCCCAGCAGCGCCAGCGCCTGCCTGCTCAGCGCCTCTTTCAGTTCCTTGATCTTCACGTTGTTTCGGCTCCTTCCCTTCGCACCGCAAATAAAAAAGGCATGGCGGTGGCCATGCCCTGCACGATTAGCTGTTAGCCCTCAGCTCTTAGCTGTTAGCTAAAAGCTGAGGGCTAACAGCTAAGAGCTATTTCTCACACCCGTAACTCTCTCTTCGCCGTCTCTGCCACGCGCTCCAGGTCGTTCACCGTGAGCACGCGGATCTGTTGCGCCTCCATCGTCTCCACGCCGAAGCGGTACTCGTCGATGCGGTCGGCCTGGGCGGGCAGGTCGCCATCCCCGTCGCGCAGCGGCTCGACGACGGCGGTCAGCTCCAGCTCGGCGTTTTCCACCCGGGCCACGCCCGCGCGCAGCGCCGGCGCCGAGAAAGCCAGCACCTTGGCCAGCTCCACGTCGCTCGAGAGCGAGACCGCGTGGAACATGCGGACGATGCCGTTCGGCCGGTAGCCGCAGTCGATCTTCAGCGGATCGCCGGGACGCGTGTAGGCTGAGGCGGCGATGCGGCGTCGCATCAGGTCCCAGACCCCCGCCTGCTCGAACCGCCTTCGCAGCGTGCGGGCAATGGCCGCGCGGCCGCTCAGCTCTTTCCTCGCCTTTACCCTGCGCGGCTCGACGTAAAGGCGCATCAGCTCATCCATCTGCGCCGGCAGCGTCTCGGCCAGGCAGCCCCTGGGCGCGGTGATCTGGATCTGATGGGAGAACGAATCTTCAATGGTCGCCAGCAGCGGCTTTGTGTTCGTATCGGATTCCGCCAGGCGCTGGCGCATCTCCGCCTCCATGGCCTCCAGCATGGCCGTGTCGGCGTCCGGATCGACGCAGAGCACCCGTCCCCAGTCGCGCGTGAAGCGCAGCTCGGCGGACTCCGGACGCTCCGCCTCGCGCACCAGCACGCCGATGTTCACGAACTCGTTCTTCACCGCGTCCGGCACGTAGCGGACGAGAAGAAATTCGCACTGGAGCCGGTCGCTCACTGGATCCTCCCGGTTACAGTATCGGGCTGGCCCGAAGCAGGGAACTGGCGTGCCTGCGCCAGCGAGGTGTGCCGGTCCCAGTTCGGGAAGGGCTGGCGCGAGGATTCCCGGAAGGAGGTGATCAGTTCGCGAACCCGCCCGCGCCTTTCCATCAGCTTCTCCACCAGCGCCTCCAGCAGAGATGCATCTCCCTCGTACCACTCCGGGGGAATGGTTTCCGCGATCGCCCACACCGCCTCCGGCGTCAGCGCCTCGATGCGGCTGATCCACGGCTCAAAACTTTCCCATCCGGTCACCTCGCGGTAGACCAGATTGCGCATGTACACGCCGCGCAGCGGGGCGTCGAGAAAGCGCCACTCGCCGGCATTGAAACAGAAGCCCTGGTCGATAAACGCCGCCGAATAGCGGCGCTCACGGCCCCGGCGATGAAAGAGCGCCTGGCGTCCGTTGGCATTGCAGGTCCACTTATCCAGCGCCAGCGCTCCGGCAAACTCGTTCAGGTTGCGCACCTCGCTCAGCTGCTCCTCGGGCAGATAATCCGCCGTGTGGCCGGGCATCAGGCCGCCCACCAGCTGCGAGCCGAACTGCAGCCCGGGGCGGCAGCGCTCGCGCCGCTGGCCCAGGTCCATCTCCAGCTCCGGGGTGCGCTCGATCAGCCACGGCGTCACCTCCACCACCTCGCAGGCGGGAACGGTGAGGCCGATGAGCGCCGCCAGCCGCGTGCCCAGCAGCTCATTGGGCAGCACGCGCAGATGCTGGGGGTTGTTCTGGAACTTGACCACCCAGGCGTTGCCGTCCTCGCCGAGCATCAGGTGGCTTTGCGCCCCGCCCCGCATCTTTCGAATCTGCTGGACCGCCAGAACCGCCACGTGCCCTCCGAACTCCCTCATGCTACTGCAAGCCCGCGAGCTCTTCTTCGCGGACGGCCAGGGCGATGGCCATGGCCATCACGCAGTCGTCGTGCTCGCCGGCCTGCGCCGCGCTCTGCCCGTTCGCATGGCGGACGAAGCTGCGGCACTCGTGCAGCAGCCGCTCGCTCTGAAACAGCGTCGGCGTTTCCACCAGCGCCGAACCGACGCGCCCCAGCATGCCAGGCCGAGTCACGGCGGTGGTGGGCCAGCCATCCTGCCCGCCCTGCTGGTACAGGCGCTCATAGCGGCAAACGCCGCGCAGATACGCCAGCACGCCCGAGCCGTGATTATTGCGCTCCACGGCCAGCAGCGCGCCATGATACTCCGTGGCCAGCGCGGCGCTCTCCTCGGCCAGTTCCAGCGGGGTTCGATGCCCACGCAGCTCCGCGCACTGCAGCGCGGTTCCCAGGTCGATCACCTGGGCCACCGCGTAGTCGCCATCCGTTCCTCCTCCTGCCGGATCGACCGCGACCAGATACCTGCGCCCGGCCTGCGGGTGCAGCCAGATGCGCAACTCGCCTCTTTGCCGCGTCTCCACCGGCTCCGCAACATCGCGCAGCCGCTGGTCGATGGCGTCGGTGTCGAAGAGACATTCGCCGCTGGCCAGAAAGCAGGAGTTCGCGTCTTCGGCATACTCCTGCTTCGCCAGCCCGCGAAAATTCTTCAGCATCTGGCGGCGGTAGCCGATCTGCCGCAGGCTGAGATGGCGCTCCTCTCTGAGCCGGAGCTCGTCTTCGCTGAGCGAGTCCTCCGCGGCCGCCTTCGCCACGTACGTTTCCTCCATCCACCAGGGAAAAAAATGCCGCGCCGTCCCTGTCTTCTCCGCCTCCTGCCACTCCTTCCAGAAGCAGCCGGCCGCGCCCATGGGCGTGGACTCGAGCACCAGCTCCCCGGCGGGCGAAAGCGCGGCGCGCAGACCCTCCAGGATCTCCGCCGGATCGCCCGGCCAGCGCGCCACCTCCGAAGCGTGCAGGTTGGTGATGGTCAGCCCGCGTCCGGCGTTGGGCGCGCCCGCCGTTTCCACGCGGTACTCGCTGTCCATCCCCGGAAAGACGATGCGGTGCGCGCTCACCTCGGCGGTCTTCAGCGCCGCCTGGCGAATCGACTGCGGCAGGCAGCGCAGGAAGCGGCGCACGATGCGGAAGATCGACTCCGCGGCCTCCTGGGTGTGCGCCACCTGCACCGTCAGCGTGCCGGGATGGGTGATGGTCTTGAGGAAAAACTGGCCGGCGACCCAGGTGGTGATGCCCATCTGGCGCGCCTTCAGCACAATGTTTTTCGGTTTTCGATTCTCCTCGTAGCTGCGCTGCACCGTATTGGCGTCGAGCGCGATGGTCCCACCCCACCGGCTGCGGACGTGCAGCAGTTGTTCCGCCATGGCAATCGAACTCAGCTTGCCGTCCTCCATCTCGCGCCGGTCCAGGATGGCGCCCATCCGGCCGAGTTCCTCCCTTGTGCCGCTTTCCCATTCGAATGACATGGGGCGTCTACTGGTTCATCGTGTATTCCATCGTGAGCTGGGCATTCTGCGGGCTGGTGGTGCAGCCTGCGCCCGCCGTCTGCACGCCCATCGACAGATTGTGCCCCACGATGATGGAAACGCCGCTGACCGCGTTGCGGTAGGCGTAGGTTCCGGAGGCCAGGGTCACCGTCTTCAGCCATGCCGAGGAGGTCGAGTCGTAGATCCCGACCACCGGCCAGGTCGTGCAGCCGGCGGGCGCGGTTCCCACCGCGATATCGAGGCGCGTCATGGTGAGCGCCGCCGAGGGCGTCCAGACGGAGCCCAGCGAATTGTTCGTCGAGGTCCCGAAGCTGCCGCCGAAGTAGCCATACCACGTGAAATGCCAGGATTGCAGGCAGTTGGCCGCACCGCTCGCCGTAATCCCGGTCGCGTAATAGCCGGTGGGGCACTGCGAGGGCGTCGCTGCCAGGGCGGTGGCCGTGGCCGCGTTGCCGGTGGTGGGCGCGGTCAGCGTGGCGGGCAGCTGCGCGTTGGTCGCCTGGCCGGAGATCTGACTGAAGCTGTAATCGCCGGAGCCCGGCGTCACCGCGCCGGTGCGCCCGTTGAACGAGGTCACCGTGCTCCCCTGCGAGACGGACGCCGCCGCGGTGCCGGCGACATACCAGTTGTTGTCCGTGCCGCAGACCAGGGTCTGCGCGGACGGAGAGGAAAGCACCAGCGTCTGCGCGGAGGAGCCCTGGCTGTAGATCAGCTGTGAGCTGGTTGTCTGCAGGGTGACGGTGTTCGACGAGGTGTCGGACTTCACGATGGTGAATTCGAGACCGGTGGGCGAAGCGCGATCGGGCAGCGTGGCGTAGCAACTGGGCAGCGTGAGTATCTGCGCGCCGCTCGCTGCATTGGCGATGACGTTCTTGTTGGCCGCGGTCAGGGTCAGGGTCGAGGCGGTGTTGATGACGGTGCTCAGCGCAATGCCGCCACTGGAGCGGATGGTCCCCTGGTAGGTGACGTTGAAAAATGGGTTTTGCCCGGAGAAATGCGCCTGGAAGGCGTCACCCTGATAGCCGGTGTAAAGCTGCGCGGCAAAGGCCGGGTAACTGGCCGCAGCCGCAATGGGCGTGGACCAGACGCGCGGAACGGCGCTGCTGCCGTCAGCGACATTTGCGCCGCCGGAGGAGAAGCCGGTCACCTGAGCAGGCTCCAGAGCCTGGTAGTAATTGCCGCAGCCGCTGAGGTGGTGAACGCTGGCGAAGGTCGGTGGATCGCCGGCTGTGCCTGCATAGGTGATCCAGTTCACGCTCGCGTTCATCTCCAGGCAGTCCACATCCGCGATCGCCAGGTTATTGGTAACCGCAGCGGCGACATAAGCCAGGTTCGCTGCCGGAAAACTGGTCAGGTCGGGCCACTGGATATGGCCGCCGTGGATGGCGATACCGTTGGCGCCGACGTAGAAGCCCGCGATGGCCGGCGAGTCGGCGTAGGTATCCGTCCACACGCTGCCTGAGCCGCCCGTGTCGTAGATGACGTAGTTTGTCGCGAAGGAAGCGTTGGCCGCAGATCCCGACGACGCATTGTTCGCGCACGGCGCGGTTGTGCAGGTGTAGGGATAACCGAATCCATGGATCAGATAGCCGGTATTGCCGGTGCCTTCGTTATCGATCGCGGCGGTCAGCGCGTTGCGCACCACGATGTCGTCCACATGGCTGTCCATCGCGGTCTTTTGCAGGTGAATGCCCCAGGCGGGACGCGAGGCAGGCGTGAAGGCCGCACTGGAGTAGCTGACCGTTGTATTGCGCACCAGGAAGTTCGACTGGTGGCCGCTCGAGGTGCTCTCCTCGCCCAGCAGAATGCCTTCAGCGGTCGTGTCGTTGACCGTGACGTTATCGATCAGCGCGCCGCGGAACCACTGCAGCTCGAAGCCGTGGGTCGCGTTGGTCTGCGCCAGGATGTTCAGATCGCGGAACGTGCATCCCTGCGCCTGCGCGGCATTGCCCAGGAAGAAGACATCGCCGTTGAGCGCCGTCGGCACGGTGAGGGTGGTCGCCACCTGCGTGCTGTCCGCGTTCATCGTCGTTCCTCCCGAGCCGAGCACGCTGACGCAGGCCCCGTTTGAGGGCTCGTTGAGGGTGGCGCTGACGGCGAAGATGCCCGGACCCAAACGAATCGTCTGGTTCTGTCCGGTCGCGTTGGCCTGGCCCACCGCGGCGTTCCAGGCAGCATTCAGCGTGGAATAGACCGTGCCGTCGACGGTGATTTCCCCGTTGATGGTGGCGCCCGTGACAGCACCCTGGAAATCCCAGATCCCCGACGGCATGAAAGTGTTCGTCCGGGGCTGGAAGGAAAGGGCGGCGTAACCGCCCGGGCCGGCTGTATTCAGGACCTGCAGGACAGGGAAGCTGTAATTTGGATCGGCCTCCTGCGTCGCCGTCAGGCTGACGCTGACGAGCGGAGATCCCGAGGGCGACGGGCCTTCGGTGAAGTTGAGGCCATGGTTGTAGGAGCCGTTAATGTTGAAGAAATTGGGTGGAGTCCACATTCCTCCCAGGCCCAGGTAGTAAGAGTCCGGGTTTTCGTTGAAGTATATGAACCCCGCGTTGCTGGCTCCGCTGCCTCCCCCTCCCTGTGCCGCCGTACCCTGGAGGTATTGCAGAAATCCGTTGTAGACGGCATAGGGATTCGTGGCGTTGTCCAGGTTCGTCTGCGACTGGAATTTTGCCGCGATGATCTGCTCTTCCGCAAGGCTGTCGCCGGAGGCGATGACGATGTTGTTCGGCGTGAGTGCGAGGGTTCCGTCGATCTGGGGCGGCGTGGCGCTCTCGTTCTGCACGTCGGTCACAATGGCCATGGGCCACACGTTCGCGCCGGAGAGTCCGAGGCTGGCGGTAGCCGTGGATGAAGTGTGCGTGCCGCTCAAACCCGCGATGGTGCAGGTAAGGGCCGTCGAACCGGTCCAAATCACGTTGGTGCATGGCGCGTTCAGTGCCGAATCCGAAGCTCCGGCGATCATGAACGTCGTATTGATGTAATCCGTCGCGCCGGAGAGCGTGCTGCCGGTGGGAAGGTAAGCGGCGGTGACCGTGGTGCCCGAACTGCTCAGGCCGGACAGATTGATCGAACCTGTCATCTGGTTCGACAACGCTATGCTGATTGTGGCCGGAGCCGGCTGGGGGTTGTAGACCTGCAGCACGTTGCTGGCGGTGCTGCCCAGCACGAACCACAGGTAGCGCATGGTGTTGCCGCTGACCGTCTGTGTCCAGCCCGTGAACTCCAGGCCATCTTCTGCTGCGCCTCCCTGGAACCACGGAGTTCCGGATGGGTGATATCTCCGCAGCGGCACCGTCACGCTCTGCACTCCTCCTGAGGCGGTTCCGACGACGGTTGGATAGCCGCAGTCGATCGGCCCGCTCTGAATGCAGAACAGAGTGGACGTGTTGACGGTCCCGCTGGTCAGCACGACATTGAACGTCTGAGAGATGGTGAAGGGGGGCGCTGGATTCACGCCCGGGCCGCCGCCAACCGGCACTGCGGTCTGTGTCGTTCCCCAGGCAGTCGAAACGGGCAGCGCGCACCCGCTTACGGTGACAGCGGACAGAGTACCGAACGTACCGACAGCGACGTTCGTGACCGTACAGGCAGTTGCCCCGCGCGTGGTATCGATCAGGGGACGTCCTGCGCCCTGGGTCTTTGAATTGCTCACCGGCGTCGTCGTGATCTGCGTCGATCCCGTGGTGCAGCCGGACGAGCAGGTGCCGGTGTAAATGTACGGAACCTGATCTTCCTGAGTCGCGAACGCCTTTGCTGCCTCGTCTCCGTATGCGGTATAACCGCCCACATCCTGGTTGTAGATGTATTCACCAATGTGGTCGCCGTTGCCGAACTTCATGCTTCCAATCAGGATGCCGTCGTTGATGCCCTCCCCGCTCATCACCTGGTTGATGCTCAGGGCTCTCTGCGTGGCCCAGGTTGCGGCGCCGCCGGGGTAGTCCGCGCTGAAGCCGGGAGTGGAGTCATAGTTCGACACGTCCAGCGTGCGCCGGCTGACGTTGGCCGCGTAGGTGGAGAGATGTCCGTCCCACTGCCCATATATTCCAGTTGCGACAGAACCGCCGCTGCCGCTGTCCGTGCCAGGCCACGCTGTCGGGAAATAGAGCGCGTTTCCGGGGTTATGAAAGTAGCTGAGCGAACCGCCGCTGCGCCGATCCTCGAACCATAGCTGCGACGGGCTCCAGACGTCGTACGCAGGCTGCTCCACACTCGAGTACAGCGCTGGAGCCAGCACATGGCAGGCATAGGGAAGGCTGGCGCATTCCTGCAGAGACATGGCGATGCCGTTGTTGCTGCCGGACGAGGATTGCCACTGATCGGCGTAGAGCATGCCTTCCAGCTGTTGTGCGGAGAGGCTCGGCACGGTCAGCGGACCGCCCAGCGCCCCGCCCGAAAGCGGCAGGCTCTGCGCGCCGATCTGGTCGGCGTAGTGTTTCGTCGCCGCCTGCGTTGCTGCTGTGGGATCGGCATTCAGCGTCAGCGGGCCGCTCAGCGTGCCGCCGGCCAGCGGCAGATAGGAGCTGGCCATGGAGGCCATTGCGCTGGTGACATACTGCGACGTAACCGTCGGCTGCACAGCTACCGTTGAAGGCTCCAGTTGCGCTCGCACCGACGCCACTGCGGCGGTGCCCGCGGCTGGCACGACCCAGTATTCCTGATTCACGGTGCCGTCACTTAGTTGATAGACCACCGTGTAGTAACTTCCGGCCGGGAGCGCTCCGGCGTTTGGCGTCAGATTAACGCTGACGAAACCGTCGGCCCCGATCGTCGCGCTCAGACTGCCGGCGGCCACCGCCTGATTCTGCGGAGTGGTAAAGGCCGGCCAGCTCACCAGCAGGGTGCCGCTCGCGGGCGTGCCGTCGGCACGGTAGATCGTCCCCTGCACCGTGGTGGTGCTCAGCTGTGCCGGCGCGCGCATCGCAACGCCGAAGGCCAGCGCCAGGGTCAGCGCTGCAAGCACAGACCTCCACATACTCCGCTTTTCGCAGTATCTGCTCCGCATATTCCTCATTTCCGGAATCCGCAAACTGTCCTGTCGGCCAGGATCACCATTGGTCCGCGAGAGCGGCTCGAACTGATCGCATCAGCGCGCCCCTCATTCGCATGGCTCGGGCGCGGCCTGCCGTCGAAACGGCTCGCAGGCTACAGATCGAAATCGCGGACCTGTCGGTGAGACGAGGTCTCGCGATCGGTTCCCGGCCGGGACCAATAAAAAGGGACACCGGATGGTGTCCCCTTTTTCTTTTTTTACCTTATAAGTTCAGAATACCAGACCCAGCTAATTACTCTGCCAAATATCTTTCAATTGTCGGCCTCGCAAGTTATTTGTTTTCTTGAGTTATTACTTTCGTGTCTGGCTCAGCCTCTTGACAGTTTTTCCGGAATTGGCTCGAGCAGCGAATAAGCGAGAAAAATCCGCGTCAGACGGTCCAGAGCCTGCCCGTAGATTCGCCAGATCGATCGCTCGCTGTCTCCCATCAGCGTGGCGGTTTCGAGGGGGCTGAATTCCTCCAGCGCGATGTGCGCCACTACCTGCTGGGATACTGCGTCCAGCTGTTTCAGTCCCTTCTCCACATCGAAGACGAAAATCACCTGGTCTTCGAAGCTGCGCATGGGGTAACTCGACATGCGGCCGCGAAAGACCAGGTTTCCTAACAGGCAGGGCGTACGCCCGATCTCCATCGATGTGTGCAGATACCGGCGCAGTAATGCGATCGTGTGCCTGCGGTAGAAGGCCAGGCTCTCAATCGGCCGCGGCCGCGCCACCGGCAGCGCCTCTTCGGCGACGGCTCGTGCTTCTTCGAGGACCACCGGGATCGACAGGACCGCGCTCATGCCGCACCTCCTGCCGGCCGCCGCCCGCGCCGACCTGGCCGCGTGGAGTGGCGCCGCCGCTGCGGCATCGCGCGCATTCTGGATAGGCATCCAGAGCAGTACACCTCGGAACAATCCTGGGCGCGGTACCAAAGTCCGCCGCACCCCTCACACACCTTGAGAAAAATTCGCAGGTACATCATGGAGTCTCCTAAAAGAGCGTCCCTCGCGGAATGATCGTTTTGTGCCTCCGCTCGGGCGGGGGGAAGGAAAGGCTCGGCCGCTCATGGCTTTGGCGGCCGTCGCCGTTCATCGGTTGTGGTTAAGATCAGGAGCAACTGGTCAGAGGTCCCTCAGCCTCCGGCGGTGCTATGCCGGGATGGAATCCAGTGACAATCGCTTCGCCCGGGAGCAAGGCAACGGCACCCGGTTGTTACGAAAGGGATTGGTCGGACTGGCGAAAGTGTTCCCAGGCTATCGTCCCAGTTACCCTCGTCTCAATGACCCTCCGGCGGATTTCCGCGCCCTTCTCGACGTGGGTACCAAAGTGCCCAGCGATACAGGCCAATCCGATGAAAACTCGATTCTTTCTGCAAACCCTGAGGTAATGGGTGTATAGCTCGATGAAAACTTTCTGCCGATGAAATTTTTCGAGTTGCACGAGCGCCTCCGACTGGAAACGTGGCGCCGCATTGACCAGGGAGTTCTGAGCAGTTCGCTGCTGGCCCGCCGAACTGGCCTGGCTCAGGCGCACATCTCTAACTTTCTGCACCGGCGCCGCCGCCTGAGCCTTACCGCGCTCGATCGCGTTCTTGGGGCGCAGGCGCTCAGCGTCGAAGACCTGGCGCCCGCAGCCGTTTTCGATCTGTCGCCCGCGGCGCGTTCCACTCCGGAAGCCATGGATGTGGTGCCCATCGTCTCGCAGACCGTGGCGATGAACGCTGCGGTGATCGTGCGCAAGGCGGTAACCGACACCCTGCACCTGCCCTCTGGATGGCTCGCCGGATTTCCCGCGCGCCGCGCCGTCAGCCGGCGCAGCTGGGAGCGCTTCGTGGGCGTGCGTGTCACCGGCCTGCAGGCGCTTCCCATGGATCCGCTCCTGCGGGTGGGCTCCATTGCCATCCTCGATCGCCATTACAACTCGCTGGCCGCCTGGAAGCCGCCTCGGCCCAACCTCTATGCGGTGCGCGCCGGCACGCAGCTGCTCTTTCGCCACGCGGTGTTCGAATCGAACCGGCTGGTGCTGCGCCCACGCGCCCTCGAACAGCCCCTCGATGTGATCGAGCTGGCGCCGCACGAATCGCCCTCCGACCTGCTGGTCGGCCGCGTCTGCCTGTGCCTCTCGGAGCTGTGAGGCCGCCCGCGCTCCCCGCACCCTGCCGGGCGCTCACCGCGGCGGCCCGAAGCTGCGCCGCGCTTTGATAGCATCGCCCTGAGAGGTGTTTTCATGGACCAGGTTCCCCCCTCAGGCAACGGCGCTCGCCGCAATGAGGACATCGCGCTCGACCTGCTCAAGTTCGTCGCTGCCAGTGCGGGCATCGGCCGCGCCAGCGCCCCCTCCACGGGCTTTAATCCCGCCGCCGGATCGAAGCCGGAGGATCAGGTGACGCAGCTGCTCGAGCTCTACTCGCGCTGCCTGCGCGTCGTGGAAGGAAAGCCGGCGTAAGTGCCCGCGGACCGATCGCCTCAACCCGGATACCTGGTCTGCGGCGCCGGCGTCTTCGGGCGCAACCATCTGCGCGTGGTCCGCGAGCTCGAGCGCCAGCACGGCACGGTGCGGCTCGCAGCCCTTGTCGAGCCGGATGCGGCGCGGGCCGCATCAGCCGCGGAGTGGGACGTTCCCGTCTTTGCGTCTTTGGAAGCGTGCCTGGCCGCTCGCGATCGGGGTGAAATTGCTCTCGACGCCGCCTCAGTCTGCTCGCCAACTTCCGCGCACTTTGCCGTCGCCTCAGTCCTGCTGAGCGCGGGCCTTGATCTGCTCATCGAGAAGCCCATCGCCGCGAGCGTGGACGAAGCTTCGCGCCTCGTCGAGCTCGCCCGCCGGCACGGCCGCGTTCTGCAGACTGGTCATCTGGAGCGATTCAACCCCGCCGTCACCGCGACGGAGCCGCTCCTGAACCACCCCATGTTCTTTGAGGCGCATCGTCTCAGCGTCTTCAGTCCCCGCTCGCTCGATGTCGACGTGGTTCTGGACCTGATGGTGCACGATCTGGACATCGTCCTCAGCCTGGTGCGCTCGCCGGTGCGCTCGCTGCATGCCGTCGGCCTGCCCATCCTCTCGCCCAAAGTGGACATCGCCAACGTCCGCATCGAATTCGAGTCCGGCTGCGTCGCCAACTTCACCGCCAGCCGCGTCAGCACCGAGCGCGTCCGCAAGCTGCGTTTCTTCCAGCCGCATCAGTATGTCTCCATCGACTACGCTCGCCAGGATCTGCTGGTCATCGACGTATCGGGTGCGGGTGCCCCGTCCTTGCCCGCGGCGGAAGCCGCGGGCAAGGTGGAAGGCGGATTTCCGGGTCTGAACATCGACAAGCCCAAAGTCGAGCCGGGCGAGCCGCTGCGCCTCGAGATCGAATCGTTTCTGGAGTGCGTCCGCACCCGGACCACCCCGCGCGTCTCCGGCGAAGATGGCCGCGCAGCTCTGGCGCTGGCTTTGGAGATCAACGCCGCCATCGCTGAGCACGCGAGACGCGCCGGGCTGGACCGCTTCGCGCAGCGCTGAAGCGACTGGGCAGATCCACCCGTCTGAAACTGCTGTGTTGCTGTCGATCCAACCCTGCCGGCAACTTTCACTGTACGAAGCTCAAAGGAACCGGATGAGCGGAAGCGGTCTGAGACCTTCAGTAAGCGTCCGGCCCTGAACCAAATTTCAACAAATTTCCTGGACCTGCGATGCTCTGGCGCTGCCCGGCGCAAGGTCCGGCTCTGAATAGCTCACGCGATTCCCGCCCGCGCGCTTGGCCGCGTACATTGCGTGATCCGCGAACTGTATGATCCCGATTGCGCTGCTGCTCGACGACGGATAAAACGCCAGCCCGATGCTCACCGCTCCGCGGATCGCGTGACCTTCGATGACGAACGGCTCGTCCATGGCACGGACCAGCCGCTCCGCGATGCCATGCGCGATTCCCACATCCTCCAGGTCTGCCAGCACCGCGATGAACTCGTCGCCGCCGATGCGCCCCAGCGTGTCGTACTCCCGCAGGCAATGTTTGAATCGCTGCGCCACTTCGATCAGATACGCATCCCCGACGCGATGGGTATGCGAATCGTTGACATTCTTGAAATCGTCCAGATCCAGATACAGCAGCGCCGCGTGGCGCTGGTTCGCGTGCGCCTGCTCCAGCGCCTCTTCCAGCCTTCTGTGCACCAGCGTGCGGTTCGCCAGCCCGGTCAGCTGATCGTGCTCCGAGCGGTGCAGCACATCCTCGTACAGACGCCGGTTGTCGATGGCGATGGCCGCCAGGTTACAGCCGAAATCGAAGGCATTCATGTTCAGGGGCAGCAGATCGCCCTCCCCGCCCTCGAACGTCATGGTGCCCAGCACCTCCTCGCGGCTCGACAGGATCGGCCGCGACCAAATGCTGCGCGAACCGCTCGGTTCCACCAGTCGGTGGTTCCGCACCGCCTCTGCGCAGGCCTCCTGGCTCTCTGATGGATTCAGATCCTCCAGCCGCGCAAGCGCCTCCGGAGTCAGATGGGTGCGCGTCATCAGCACCAGCCTGCGATTTTTCAGCACGTGCGTGTAGCCTCTTCGCCCCCCCCACATCTCGTCCGCGTACGCCTGGATTGCCGCCAGCACAATCGGCAGAGGCTGGAAGCTGTTGATCAATTCCAGAATGTGGCTGCGCTGCTGCTCCATCCGCGCCAGCGTGCGCAGCCGCAACGCCTCCTGCTCGCTCTTTTGCCGCAGCAGTTTCTCTTTCTCCAGCAGCCGCCGGCGCATCCGCAAACCCCACGCCAGCGCCAGCAGCGCGAATCCCAGAATCGCCGAGGTGACCAGAAACAGGTGCCCCAGCGTCCACCACGATGCTTTTGCCATCACCACGATGTCCTGCGGCGACCTGACCTGCACCTGAATACTTTCCACCGCGCCCCAAAATCCCCGCACGTGCACCATGCACACGCCGGTGGCGCGGATGCGCGTCCCCCGCGCGTAGGTGGGGAAGGGATCCACATCGCTCACCCGCTTACGGTAGATGATCGGAAACACGTCGTTGCCGGAGCGGAGATTGATGGTGTGCAGGTGGCTTTCCCGCGTCTGCGAGATCACTTCGCCGTCAATGCTGACGAGTTTGTTGTCGTACAACCCCGTCATCGCGTCCGCGAACGTGATCGCGCGGGGAGTTATCGTCGTCCCGCCCGGCACAGTCCAGAACTGCCCCGAGTCCAGCCCTTCCACGCCGTCCACCGCCGTGGCAAATCCCGTCACCTCCACACGCTGCCCGATCCTCACCGGGTCGGTCTGCCGGGTTTCTACCAGCAGGCTGCTGTCGCCCTCCTGCACCACCAGCTTCTCGCCCGCATCGTAGAGAGTCACTATCCCTGAGGTGAACACACGGTGTCCCACCTTCAGTACTTCGTTCGATTTCAGCAGCGCTGGCAGCGGAATCAGTTCCTGTGCTGCCGTACGTGCATCGGCCGCATGCACCACCTGAATTGCATTGCTGCTGGAGACATTCATGCGCAATCCCAGGATGCGGTCGTTGGTGATGTCGTAGGTCCCGCCCAGTGCGCCCGTCACCCGCACCGTTGCGTCCAGCAGCCGGCTCGGAGAAAAATCCGGATAGTTGCGCACCACCACGTCGATCATTTTGTCGCTGTCTTCCATGCGCAGCAGATACAGGCTCGATCCCGTAGTGGTCTGGTACGACGCTGCCCGCACGATGCCCTGCATGGTCACGTAACGGCAGTCGTTTTCCCGCTTCACCGCCTCCTGATAGCTCAGGAACGCCGGTTGCGGCAGCGGTGACTGCCCCGTAACCGCGATCGACGTCGCCAGAATCTGCGTGCTGTAGCTCGCTCCCGTCCTGCCCTTCACCACAACCCGCGAGCCCGCCGCAATCTCGCGCCTCGTGTCCGGCTGCACGTAGATCCAGTCGTTGCCTTGCTGGATGAAAAGATCGCCTTCCGCGGAATTGCTGTACGTCACCACCCCGGTCACGTCTACGGGGAGCGCCTTCGCCGCCTCCGCTGCGCTCAGATGCCGCACCGCCGCAAGGCTGGTGAGCGGCTTCCGGACAGACTGCGCCCACAGCGGCGCCCAAGCCACCAGCAGCACGACGGGTAGTGCTCGCAGGTAACCCGACCGGGCCGGCCCGCTTATTCCTGCTCCCAGCATCGGTTGATGATAACCCCTTTCATTATCATCGGGATTCCCGTTTTCCGGTAACATCCCCCCTTTGGGGAACATGCCAGCACTAAAGTAACACATGATCCGCCTTTGGGCCTTTGGTCTTCACATCGATCGGCTTCCGGATCTCTCACCACAGAGATCTGCAGCGTTAGTTGCTGGGTCAACGGCAAACCGGGAATGTCGCGCATGGCAGCCGCAAGCCGATATTGCTGCACCGGCAGACGGGCAACTAAGCCGATTCCGCGATCTCTTCCCGCACCTTCCGCATGGTCTCGAGATAGAACGCGAGATTGTGCAGCGTATTCAGCACCGACGACAGCGATTCCTGCGCAACCATCAGATGCCGCAGATACGCGCGGCTGTAGCGGCGGCAGACGAGGCAGTTGCAGTTGGGGTCGGGCGGGTTCTGATCTTCGGCATATTGCCGGTTCTTAATGTTCAGCCGGCCCTCCGACGTGAACAGCAGCCCGTGGCGCGCGGCTCGCGTCGGCAGCACGCAATCCATCATGTCCACGCCCATGCCCGCGTACTCGGCAATTTCGTCGGGATAGCCCACGCCCATGACGTAGCGCGGCTTGCCGGCGGGCAGCAGCGGAAGCGTCGTCGCAATCATCTCCCGCGTCAGCTCGCGCGGCTCGCCCACGCTCAGTCCGCCGATGGCGTAGCCGGGAAAATCCATCTCGACCAGCCGCTCGGCACACTCACGCCGCAGTTCGGGAAACATCCCTCCCTGCACGATGCCAAACAGGCTGGGAGCCTGGCCGTCCAGGCGGAGCTCTGAACGCTGATCGCTGACCGCTGATCGCTGTGCCTGAGTTCTGAGCTCTGAGCTCTGAGCTCTGCCGTCCCACGATCTCTCGTGCTTATGCTTCTCGAAATGCTCCTTGCTCCGCTTCGCCCAGCGCAGCGTCACATCGAGCGAGCCCCTGGCCCGCGCAAAATCCGCCGGATGCTCCGTGCACTCGTCGAAGGCCATGGCGATGTCCGACCCGAGCGCGATCTGCACGTCCATCGAGTGCTCGGGAGAGAAGAAATGCGAGGAGCCGTCGATGTGCGAGCGGAAGGAGACTCCCTCCTCGGTGACTTTGCGCAGCTCACTCAGGCTGAAGACCTGGAAACCGCCGGAGTCGGTCAGGATGGGCCGATCCCAGCTCATGAAGCGGTGCAGCCCGCCCATACGCCGGATCGCTTCATGCCCCGGCCGCAGATACAAATGGTAGGTATTGCCCAGCAGAATGCGGACGTCCAGTTCCTCCAGCAGATGCTGGGGAACGGCTTTGACCGTGCCCTGCGTCCCCACCGGCATAAACGCCGGCGTTTCCACCGCGCCATGCGGCAGGGTGAGTGTGGCACGGCGCGCAGAGCCTTTTGTGTGATGGATCTGAAATTTCAGCGACACTTCGCTGATTGTAGCGGCGGCTACTCTCCCGGCCCACGCTCGCGCAGAACGGCGGGGATGTCGCGGCTGCCATGGAGGACG
>DATJQW010000033.1:0-22983 GCA_035505395.1 Acidobacteriaceae bacterium | reverse complement strand
CGGTTGTCCTTGAGGAACTGACGGACGTTTTCGCGGCCCTGGCCGATGCGTTCGCCGGAGTAGCTGAACCAGGCTCCGCTCTTCTCGACGATATTGTTGGTGACGGCCAGGTCGAGAACGTCGCCCTCGCGGGAGATGCCTTCGCCGTAGAGGATGTCGAACTCAGCTTCGCGGAAAGGCGCGGCCACCTTGTTCTTGACGATCTTGACCTTGGTGCGGGAGCCGACGACGGTGTCCCCTTCCTTGACGGCGGCGATGCGGCGGATGTCGATGCGTACCGAGGAATAGAACTTGAGAGCGCGGCCGCCGGTAGTGGTTTCAGGGTTGCCGAACATCACGCCAATTTTTTCACGAATTTGATTAATAAAGATAAGGCAAGTTCTTGATTTTGATACGGTTCCTGTCAGCTTGCGGAGCGCCTGGGACATGAGTCGCGCCTGTAGTCCCATGTGGGAGTCGCCCATTTCGCCGTCGAGTTCCGCTTTGGGAACGAGGGCGGCAACGGAATCCACGACGAGGACATCGATAGCGCCGGAGCGGACCAGAGCTTCGGTGATTTCGAGGGCCTGCTCGCCGTAATCGGGCTGGGAGATGAGGAGGTTGTCGATATCGACGCCGAGTTTCCTGGCATAAGCGGGGTCGAGGGCGTGCTCGGCATCGACGAAGGCGGCGAGGCCGCCGGCTTTCTGGGCTTCGGCGATGATCTGCAGAGTGATGGTGGTTTTGCCGGAAGACTCAGGGCCGAAGATCTCGATGACGCGGCCGCGAGGAACGCCGCCGACGCCAAGGGCGGCGTCGAAGGAGATGGAACCGGTGGAGATGACAGAGATGGGGACGACGGCCTCTTTGCTGCCGAGGCGCATGATGGATCCCTTGCCGAACTGCTTTTCAATCTGCGAAAGCGCCAGTTCCACGGCGCGCTGACGATCGTCTGCCACGAGGAGGCTCCATTCCGGGCGCCGAGATGCGCCTGTGAGGGTTGCTGAGTTTGCCCCGAGTCTACCATCCGCACCGGGACAATCCGTTCACCGGTGGGGACGGAAAGTGCCCGCTGGTAACGTCGGTTTACCAGCAGTCTACAGGCAGCGGGGGTGTGGAGAAGTGGGACGATTCTTCCCTGAAAGCACAAAGGCCGGCCGGAGGACCGGCCAGCCTTGCGCTTTCCGTGAAGAAGAGTCTGTTACTGCGCAGGCGGCTGCGTTTGCGCCGACGACGCCTTGTGGTGATGGTGGTGATGATGCTCCGGGTTCCGCGGCTCGGCCTTGTACTGGCTCTCGTCCACCGAGGTGGTCCCTGCTACGTCGTTGTCGAAGTTGGCGCCCGCCGGAACCAGGTAATTCTGCACCTCGTTCTGGCCGCTGGTGCCGGTTCGTACCTGGATGCGGCTGGGATCGATGCCCTTATCCGTCACCAGATAAGCCTTGGTGTTCACGGCACGCTGCGCCGCGAGGTCCTCGGCCGTCTTTTCGTGCCGGCGATGATGTCTCGGCGTTGGCACCGGCGCGGAATTGCCGACGAGTACAACGGTCGCGTCCGGCTTCTGCTGCGCGTTGAGCGCCACATCGTCCAGGCAGGCCTTGGCTTCGTTGTCGACCCGCGTCGGGCGATGAGTGTCGCGGCTGAACTCTGCCGTGCAGAGCGTCTGCGTCTTCGGAGCCGGCGGCGGTGGCGGAGCCTGCACATCGATTGTGGCGGTCGCCGAGACGTTATGACCCTTGTTGTCCGCCACGTTGCAGGTCACGGTGATCGTCCCGGAGGGCGCTCCCGTGGTCGACAGGGTTGCCGTGCTGCTGGTGCCGCTGACCGACCCTGCCGAAGCCGAGTAGCTATAGGTCAGGGGCAGATTCTGCGGGCTGCTGGCGGTGGTGGTAATGGTCGAGCTCTGACCAGGTGTTACGGTAGCAGGATCGGCCGAGCAGCTGATTGTGGGCGGCTCGAAGGGCTTCACCGTGAAGGGCGCCTCGCAGGACGCGACCTCGTTCTGATGGTACTTTTTCCTGCCCGTCTCGCCTTCCTGGCCCTGCTTTCCCTCTTTGATCTCGCCTTTCACCGTGTAGTCGCCGGGGGCCAGTGAAGACGTGTCCACGGTCGCCGTCGTGCCATTGCCGGTCACGCTGGGGCCGCTCCAGTTGTAAACCGTGTCCCAGTGTTTCTTCGTCAGCACGTCGGTGGGCGTGGCCGTAACCGATTCCGCCTCGCCCTGGTAAATCGATGGTGCACTGGCGTTGCATGCTAATTTCACCGGCGGCACCTTGAGGCAACCGGTTGTCAGGAAGGCTGCGCACGCCAGCGATATCACCAGACAGGCAGACTTTGCGATTTTGTCTTTCATTGTTCTCCTCTCCCCGTACTTCTTCCTGCCATCGCAGGGTTTCCGGGGGGTTCGTACGCTTTCAACCAGGCGCTCGCGTCGATGGTCATTCAGCCCGCCTGCGCGAAGTCACCCTCCGGGATGTCATCTATCAGGCTACTCAGTCGCCGCATGCCGGGTAGTTACTCTTCTGTCAACAGGTCAAGGCTGACCCTGCCCACGCGTTTCCGGCCCGGTACGCCCGGGTTTCGCCTGTGATCGCGGCCACAGCCCCGCACCGGCTCCGCAGCCTAGTCTGAAGCGTCGCCGGGAGGAAAAGCGTGGCGACGCTGGTCGAGAATCCGCCGCAGGTTGTGGCCGCAGGAGCGGTGCGCCCGCCCGGGAGCAAGCCCCAGGATGCTGCCGCCGCGGCCGCATCGGGTCCGTGGATCGTCGCGATCTCCGTGATGCTGGCGACCTTCATGGAGGTGCTGGACACATCGATCGCCTCGGTGGCACTGCCGTATATCGCCGGATCGATGGCGGCCTCCAACTCCGAGGCGACCTGGGTGCTGACCAGCTACCTGATCGCGAACGCAGTGGTGCTGCCGGCGAGCAACTGGTTTGCCATGCGGTTCGGGCGCAAGCGGTTCCTGATCTCCTGCGTGGTGTTGTTCACGGTGGCGTCGTTCTGCTGCGGAGCAGCGCCGTCGCTCACCCTTTTGCTGCTGGCGAGGGTATTGCAGGGCGCAGGAGGCGGCGCCTTGCAGCCGCTCTCGCAGGCGATCCTGCTGGAGAGTTTTCCGCCGAAGAAGCGTGGTGCGGCGATGGCGCTGTACGGATTTGGCGTGGTGGTGGCGCCGGTGCTGGGGCCAACCCTGGGCGGCTGGCTGACCGACACATGGAGCTGGCGGTACGCCTTCTATATCAATATTCCGGTCGGCATGCTTGCGGTGTTCATGATCAACCGCTTCGTCGAGGATCCGCCGTATATCCGGAATGCGAAGCCGGGGGCGTTCGACAACATGGGATTTGGGCTGCTGTGCCTGTGGACGGGATGCCTGCAGGTGATCCTCGACAAGGGGCAGGAGGTGGATTGGTTCGGCGCGGTGTGGCTGCGCTGGACAACGCTGACGCTGGGAGTTTCGCTGGCATGGTTCCTGTGGCACTCGTGGCGCAAGCGGCAGCCGCTGGTGGATCTGAAGATTCTGACGCAAAACCGCAACTTCGCCGTGGGGTGCCTGCTGGTCTTCCTGCTGGGGCTGGCGATTTACGCGACGGTGGCGATGATGCCGCTGTTCTACCAGGAGGTGCTGGGCTACACGGCGCTGACGGCGGGACTGGTGGTGGCGCCGCGCGGGCTGGGATCGATGATCGGGCTTCCACTGGTGGGCTACATCAGCCACCGCGTGGACAACCGCTGGCTGCTGACGGTGGGCTTTGCGTTTTTCGGCGTGTGCACGATTTACTTTTCGCTCCTGAACCCGGAGATTGGGCCGACAACCATGCTGGCGCCGATCCTGCTGACCGGCTTCGGCCTGAGCTTCCTGTTTGTGCCCATCGGCTACATGGCTACAGCTACGCTGACCAACGAGCAGATGGGGAATGCGACGGGGATCTTCAATTTGCTGCGGAATATTGGGGGATCGATCGGCATCTCCATGGCGACGACGGCATTGGCGCGGAGGGCCAGTTTCCATCAGGCGCGCATCGCCGCAGCGGTGCCGCAGAGCGGGATTTGGTTTGAACAGCGCCTTACGGGGATGACGGGATACTTTGGCCGGCAGCTGGGGCACGCGACCGGGCCTCCGGCCGCGCTGGCGTCGATGTACGGGCAGTTACAGCGGCAGGCGACGCTGTGGGCGTTTGTCGATGTCTTCCGATGGATCGCGGTGGTCACGTTTGCCGCCGGCGGGGCCGTGTGGCTGTTCCAGCGGATCAGGCATGAAGCGGACGGGAGCGTGACGGTTCGCTGAGCTGCGCCGAAGCAGCGGACCCCCGCGGTCTACAAGCGAGATAGCTGGTGAAACAGGCGCGCCATGCGATCGAGGCCGACCTCCTCGGCGCGGGATTGCGGTGGGATGCCGGCCACATCCAGGGCGGCTGAGATTTCCGCGGAATCGTAGCCGGCGTTGCGAAGGTTCTTCGCCAGCATCTTGCGCTTTTGCGCGAAGCCGGATTTGAGAAAGTCGAGGAACGGCTCCGCAGCGACGTTGAGTTCCGCAAAGCGCGGCGCCATGGTGAGACGCAGCACGGTGGAGTGGACCTGGGGCGGCGGCGAGAAGGCGCCGGGCGGCAGGGTCATCAGCTTTTCGACGCGGGCGTAGAGCTGCGCGGTTGCGGAGAGCAGGCCGTAATCGCTGCTGCCGGATTCGGCGGCGACGCGCTCGGCGACTTCGCGCTGAATCATGACCACGGCGCGGTCGATGTCACCGGCGAAATGGAAGAGGCGCAGCAGGATGTCGGAGGTGATGTAGTAGGGCAGGTTGCCGACGACGAGAAGCCGGCCGCGGGCGGGATCGGCGCCGCGAAGAGCGGCGAAATCGGTCTCCAGCACGTCTTCGTTGCGGACCTCGACACTTCCCTGCTCCGCGAACTGCTCGCGCAGGCGTGCGGCGAGCTCGCGATCGAGCTCGATGGCGACAAGATGGCCAGCGCGACGGGCGAGCAGAGTCGTGATGGCTCCGCGGCCGGGCCCAATTTCAACCACGGTGCGATGGGCGGCATTGCCGAGGGCGTCGACAATCGCGACCTGTGCGGTCGCGCTGACAAGAAAATTCTGGCCGAGTCTGGGTCGAATTCCTGTGCGGTGCATCTTGATTGATTGTGCCTCGCATGCTTCGCTCCAGTCAGCACCAAACCGAAAATGGTGACGCGAACGGCGCGCCCAAACCTGGAGCAGATCAGGCACGCCGGACGTGCAACCCTCCGCAAATGCTTTATCCTCAGGTTTCCGGCATCCCACGGAAGAGACGGAGCCACCGATGAAGATTGTCTTTGCAGCGTCAGAGTGTGCGCCATGGGCGCGGACGGGCGGCCTGGGCGAAGTGGTAAGCGCGTTATCGCGCCAGGTGGCGGCGCTGGGACATGAAGTGACGGTGTATCTGCCGTATTACCGCCAGGTGCGCGAACACGTGCCGGAGAAGAAGTTCGCGGTTCGCAGCATCACGATTCCCTTCCAGTACTACTCGCGGTTTGCCGGTATTGTGGACGGCGGCGTGGTGGACGGGGTGCAGATGTACTTCGTCGATTGCCCGGAGCTGTTCGATCGCGAGTCCCTGTACGGGACGGGGGCGGGAGAATACGGCGACAACTGGGAGCGCTTCGGGCTCTTCTGCCGCGCGGTGCTGGAGGCGACGAAACAACTGGGCGTGCCGGATGTTTTTCACGTGCACGACTGGCAGGCAGCGCTGCTGCCGGTGTACCTGCGCACGCTCTATTATTTTGACCCGGTGCTGCGCAATCGCGGCGCGGTGCTCACCATCCACAATGCCGGGTATCAGGGGCGCTTCCCTCCGGTGACGGTGGAGCGGCTGCTGTTTGCGTGGGACATCTTCACGATGGACCGGCTGGAGCACTACGACCAGTTCAATTTCCTCAAAGGCGGGATTGTTTACTCCGACCTGCTGACGACGGTGAGCCAGAGGTACGCAGAGGAGATTCAGACGCCGGAGTTTGGCGAGAGCCTGGAGACCGTGCTCCGGCGGCGCGCCGGGGACCTGGTGGGCATCCTGAACGGCGTGGATTACACCCGGTGGAACCCGGCAAGCGACGGAAACATCGCCGCGCATTACACGGCGGAGAATCTGGCTGGAAAAGCGGAGTGCCGAAAAGATTTGCTACACGCGTTCGGCGCGGGTGCGGTGAACGACTCGACGGCGGTGCTGGGCATCGTGACGCGGCTGACGACGCAGAAGGGGATCGACCTGATCGAGGCGATCGCCGAGCCGTTGCTGCGCGAGAATGTGGTGCTGGTGGCGCTGGGCAATGGCGAAGAATACTACGAGAAGATCTTCCGGTCGCTGGGCGCGCGTTTCCAGGGCAAGGCGCTGGTGAAGATCGAGTACGACGAGGTGCTGTCGCATAAGGTAGAGGCGGGGTCGGACATTTTCCTGATGCCGTCGCGTTATGAGCCGTGCGGGCTGAATCAGATTTACAGCCTGAAATACGGAACGGTCCCGGTGGTGCGTGCGACGGGCGGGCTGGAGGACACGGTCGAGGAATGGAATCCGGAGGCGCATACGGGCACGGGGTTCAAATTCCACGGCTACCGGCCAGAGGATTTTCTGGCTGCGATTCAGCGTGCGCTCGCCGTGTTCCCGGACAAAGAAGCATGGCAGGCGCTGATGCGCAACGGCATGGCCTGCAACTTCAGCTGGACCGCGCCGGCGGCGGAGTACGTTAAGGCCTACGGGCGCGTGGCCCGGGCGCGAAGCTAGAGCATCCGGCGCACGATTTTTCTTCCGAACGAGGCATGCCTGTTCGCCTCTGCGCGCATCTCTCCATGGAGCAAGCCATCATGCAAGCAGCCTTTCAGGAGGTCCTGTGTTTCGGATTCGCCCGCTTGCATTTGTGGCGCTGTTCTCTGCGCTGCTGATCTCGCCGTTTTCGGTTGGATGCGGCAGTTCCGGTCATTCCTCCACCGTCAGTTACGGATCAGGATCGGGCGGGGGCGCACCCGCGCCTGCCGCACAGACTTGCCCCACCGTTACGCTGGCTGAAGCCGGGCCGCAGCCGTTTCCTCCCGCGGCGCCCACGCCGCCGCCGACGCCCGGCTCCAGCGCTGCCGGATCCGTTTGTGTGTCGACGCCCGGGAATGGCGCCAGCGTCACCTCACCGATGACCATGACCGCCGTGGCCGATCTCACGCAGGCGCCGATCGAATATATGCGGGTCTATATCGATGGCAGCGCCGATTACTTCACGTTCTACAACCAGTTCACGGCGCTCTTCTGGATGGCTCCGGGCACGCACAACCTCGAGGTGCTGGCGACCGATGCCAACGGGGAGAATGTGAGCACGAGTTTCTCGGTCAAAGTGACGGGAACGGCGTATCAGACGGTGACCGATATCCAGAACATGCCGAACTGGGAACCCTGCGGCGCCCTCTACGCGCCGGGAACGCCGCGCACCGGCCAGCTCTGCGCGGCGGGTGCGGGCGGGGCCGTCGCCACCATGACCGAGGATGTCAGCAGCCCTTCGCTCAGCGGTTCATCGGCCCACTTCACCATGGGCGGAGCTCCGGGATACTCCAACGAGCTGTACACAAAATCGCTCGGGGGTGGCGACAACCCAACGCAGTTCGTTTACGACTTCTACGTGATGGTCGATAACCCTGACGCTCCGCAGGCGCTGGAGTTCGACGTCAACCAGACGATCGGCGACACACGCTGGGTCTTCGGTACCGAGTGTAACTTCAACGGGCACTATCCGAACGTGGGCGAGTGGGACGTCTGGGACGGGAATCCGCAGGGCTGGCAGCCGACCAGCGCGCCGTGTCCGAAGTTCCCTGCCAACCAGTGGCAGCACATCGTCTGGACCTTCGAACGCGTCGGCAACCAGGTTCACTACGTCAGCCTGCAGGTGAACGACACCACGTATCCGCTGGATCTCTACTGGAACGCACAGCCGGACTGGCCGATGGGCCAGATCAACGTGGCGTTCCAGATGGACGACAACTCGGCGGCGACGCCGTATAACGTGTGGCTCGACAACGTAAACCTGGCAGTGAACTGAATCAGCCCTGCTCGTTCTTCCCCGCCCGTCCGCGGGCCGAGGCAGAGGATAGCGTTGCCGACGCAGGCTAGCTCGGGCGCCGCCGCCTGACCAGCACACCCAGCAACGTAGTGCCGAAGACCAGAGCGATCCCTACCAGAAGGCCGCCAGCAAAATCGAAGACATCCGCGGCAGTCCCGGATCGCACATGGAAGAGGCTCCCCAGAAATGACAGGACCAGCAACAGAATGGCGGTGATGGAGCAGCCGCGAACCAGCTTTCTCGTGTTGGCATGAGATTCCTGTATCAGGCACACAGCGATTTCTCCTTTTAGTCGGTGAAGTGATACCAGGCCATGAAGGCCAGCTTGACGACGGCCATCGCCAGCAAGACGGAGAACATCCCCCAGTCCCAGACGCGATAGCGAATCCAGCGGTACTCGAAGAGGCTGAGCGCCACCAGAGCACCGGCCATGCCCCCGAAGCTGGTGGAACGCCAGCGGTGGGCGAGGAAGCGCTCGTCGACTGTGACGCCCAGCAGCGGAATTCTCATGGTTTCTTCTCCAGGGAAAAAAGGTGATCGACGGGACAGTGGAAAGCGCGGGCGAGCAGCAACGCCAGCGGCAGGCTGGGAACGTAGCGGTCGCGCTCGATGGAATTAATGCTCTGACGCGAGACCCCCACGGCGGCCGCCAGTTCCTCCTGAGTCCAGTTGCGGGCCAGGCGAAGCTCTCGGACGCGATTGTGGACGATGGGATCCATGTAAAGCTTGCTTGTCATGGACAAGGTAGCAGGGGCATGGACTCGTGTCAAGCTTACTTTACATAGTTAAATGGGGCTGCTCTGGCGCGCAAAAAGAAGCGGAGCCACGAGGGCTCCGCGCAATTGCCGAGGAGGATTCGGCAGGGCAAATCAGTAAAGGTGGAAATTGACGTCAACCACAAGGCGCACCGGCACGGGATGCCCCTGATACATAGCCGGCCTGAATTTGTACTGACGAACCGCATCGATGGCCTTCTGATCCAGACCCATGCCAAGGTGCCTGACCACCTGGATGTTTTCCGGATTGCCGTACGAGTCGACGATGAGCTGGATGGCAACGACACCCTGCAGGCGCGCGGCGCGTGCCTGATCGGTGAATTCCGGCTCGACGGAGTGAATGAGTTCGGGAGCGCTGACTCCGGCGCCGACGCTCATGACGCCGCCGCCATAGCCGCCGCCGCTGCCGGGTCCAACGCCGCCGCCGATACCGCTGCCGATGCCTCCGCCCATGCCGGCGCCGAATCCGGAGCCGCCGCCGTCGCCCTGGGAGGCCATGGCCACCTGCGGGGATTGCGGCATGCCAAGGTTCGGCATGTTGTTATCGGGCATGTTGATGCGCTGCGGCATGACGATCGAAGGCTGCGCCGCGAGCTTGGGATGATCGATGTGGATGATCTGCGGCGCCATCACGCGCAGCTTCTCAACCGGAGGCAGATGTCCTTTGGTGGGCTCGACGACCTGATGCGCGCCGCCGCCACCGCCGCCGCCCATGACTTTCGGCGCCGGCGCGGTGACCGGCGGGATATAAGGCTGAAAAGTGATTGGCGTGATGGTGTGGTGCGGAACAATCACCTGGGGGTGCGGCATGAGGCTGACCCACAGGATAGCCACGACGATCAGGACATGCATGGTGAAGGCGATCACGCTCGAAGTTGCATCGCGGCGATTGGCGAGAGGATCGGCGACCGCGACCGGGCGTGAGGTAAGTTTCAGCGGAGGAAGCTTCTGCGGAAAGAGAGCATCCCTGAGGTTGCCCCAGATTCCGGTCCACACCGATTCATCGGGCACTGCCTGTCCGAAGACAAAGGGCCTCGGGCAGAGGTAGAGACCATGGTTCGGGTCGGACGGCACCTGCGCGTCGTCAGTATCGAATTGGGGAGCTTTTAACACGGCATAGCCCATAACCAAATTTGCCGGGAGGCAGAAACGCCCGGCACCTCCTTCGTTGTGAAAACAACAGTTGGTTCCAGAGAAGCCGGTGTTTGCCTTTTCGGTCTGACCTGTTCTCTGCGATCAATTGTTGGAAGCTACCAGATGCCCTTATCGCTGCCAGTGATTTTTTGACCGACTGCCGCGGCGGTTGCCAGCCACGGCAGCAGACCGAGCCGGGCGCTGCTGTGCAATTCGCGCCTGCGCAGCATGCCGGCCAGTTGCATGCGATAAAGGCGAGCGGACTGCGGAAGAATCGGAATCCGCAGAAAATCTCCGCTGAAGTACACCAGGCTGCCGCCGAATCGTGCCGAGCGGGTTACCATGGCGGGCAATCCGAGGTCTGTGCCCCGATATTGCCGGACGTAATCGGAAACGATGACGAGATAGGTGGCTACACCTTCCCAGATGCCGGCCTGCTGTGCGGTGCGCTGCAGGTCGTCGTAATCCACCGCGCCGGAAGCGACCAGCTCGGCGGAGTCCACGATGTCGCAGAGCCGGAAGTAAAAGTGCCGGTACATACGCTGGAGAGTGGAGACCATGAGGCGATCGGTAGGCGAGGCCACGCGAAAGCCGCGGCCGCCCCGCTCCACCGCGCGCGCGCGCCCCGGGATCCGTGAGGAGAAGCCAACGTGTTCGCCGGTCTGGCCGAGGCGCCCGGCGTGGACTTCCACAGCTTCGGGCAGACCCGGGAGATTGAAATTCCATTTGCTGGCGAGCCGGTCGCCCCAGCTGCGCGCGGCGAGCTTCGCCCCGAAGCGCCGGCGCATGAGTTCGCACACGCGCGCGCCCGATGCGTTGGTGTAAAGATCGAGATCGCTGCCGAGATCGGGCCAGTGGTCGAGCGACTTGATGACGGTGACATCGAGGCCTTCACGATCGAAGGCGGAGCAGATGGCGCCGAGGCGCTCCACGGCTTTGGCGATGCGGGCGCGCTCGGCTTCGACAGCGGTTGCGACCCACTCCGCACGGCCGCGCTCGTGGGCGGCCAGCAGGATCCCGGAGATGATTTCGAAGCCGCGCACAATGACGTGGTTGGAACTGGCAAGCGCTGCGAGAGCTTCGAAATCCTCGCGGCTCATGCCGGCCAGCTCCGCAGGAGCGGGGAGTATGACAGCTCTCCCGGCTCCGCTGCGAGCCAGCAGCAGGCGGGATAACAGTGCCATCATCGATTCATTCGCCACCTGAGACCTCTGCGATTTCAACATAGTGCACATCCACGGCAGTAATTTGTCAGTTATTCCTGAGGATTGTCGTTCTGGTTGTTATTTTGATTTGGATGCTGTTGTGCGGGCGGCGTCAGCGACTGCCCATTGCGCGGAATCAGCACAACGGGACCGGGCTGCCCCCGCCGGTTTTGGGTGTAGGCGCCGAGCGCCGTATCGACCTGATCGTTGCTTTCCGAGGCGACGACAGTGAGCGGCTGTCCTTCCGCGGTGGGCCGCGTCGCCAGACCCACACGCGTGCCGGAGTCGCCGGCCCTGCGCGCCTGCGCGTAGTAAAACTGTGCGGACTCGAGGTCGCCGGCTCGCTCGGCGACATAGCCGCGATTATTCAGCGAGAAGGCACTGCCGGGATCGAGCCGGTAGGCATCGAGGAAATCCGTACGGGCCGCCTCCCAGTCATTCTGATTCGCGGCGGAAACGCCGCGGAGCGTCAGCATGCGGGCGCGTGCCAAACTCAGATCCATGGTGCGCATGCGCCTGCGCAGAGTAGCCGCTGCGTCCGCCGCTGCCTGGCTCACAGGGCGTCCGCGCCATTTGCGGTCGAGGCTGACGACGATCGGCTCTTTCGAGCCCACCGCCGCGGCATCGTCGTAGTAGCGCAGTGCGGCGTCGAAGTCGCCCAGAGTCTCCTCGGTCACGCCAAGATTGTTCAGCGTGTAAGGATTCTGCGGATCGCTGGGGAGCAGATGCTTCAGCAGAGCCTCCGCCTCGAAAGGTCGGTCCTGCTCGAGCAGCAGGATGGCCTGCACATTCCCGAGATTGATGCGCATCGGCAGGTTGCGGACCGTATCGACGGCATCCATCATTGGCTTGCCCCGCAATTGCTTATCGGTGCTGATGTCGATGATGGCGCCGCAGCTCTGCTCAGCGGCGAGCCGATAGAAGCGGTCGGCGCTTTCGAGATTGCCGCGCAGCTCTGAGATATAGCCGAGATTATTCAGCGTGAACGGATCGGCCGGATCGTAAAGATAAGCCTTATAAAAGATCGACTCGGCCTTCTCGTAATCGCGCTTGCGGATAGCCCCTACGCCCTCGCGATTGAGACGCTGCACGGGTGTGAGCTTGCTGTGCCGGGGAATGGTGATGCGCAGATCGCGGGCGGAAGCCGGCGGACACAGCGCGCTCGCAGTGAGCCCGATGAGAAGCAGCAACCCGAACCGTGGCCGAATGAAGAACATGGGGGATGAGATCATTCGCCCGCCATGGCCTGCGCCTTTCTGGCTGTTCGGGCATACACGTTGGATGCGAACGCACCGGATGTGTTGCCGCCCCGCGTGCAAAAACCACTGCGCGACACGTCCCCGAGGCCACCGCACAGAAGTAGTCATCATCTTATGGGATGCCGATCATGCGCTCAGGCAAGGTACGCAAAATGGTTCGAATTCTCGCTCTGGTCATGTTGACGAGCATGGCCTTTGGTCAGTCGCCTTCTCCTCAGTCCACTGCCACCCAGTCCACTCCCGCAGATGCAGGAGCGGTGGCCGCGCCGCAGCCGTCCGCAGGTCTGGGCGAGCTGCCTGCACCGCCGCCGGGCAAAAGCACGGTGATCGGGGGCGAGATTCGCGCCATCAATCCGGTGCTGGACGAAATCACGCTGAAGGTTTTCGGCGGCCAATCGATGAAGATCCTCTTCGACGAGAGGACGAAAGTCTACGTCAACGGCAAGCGGATTCCGGTGCTCGATCTGCGGCCTTCAGAGCACGCCTCAGTGGAAACGACGCTGGACGGCACGAAGGTGTTCGCACTGCGGATTCATATGCTGACGCAGTTGCCGGAGGGCGACGCGCGCGGGCAGGTGATCAGTTATGACTCCGGCAATGGCCGGCTGCGAATCAGTTCGACTCTGTCGCAGAGGATGGTTACATTAACGGTTCCTCCCAACACGCCCGTGGTGCGCACCGGGCAGACAGCGTTTACCAGCGGGGGCGGAGGCGCAGCGGACCTGACCCCGGGCGCGCTGATCGATGTGAAGTTCGAGGGCAACGGACAGGGCGCGGGCGTGGCAACGCACATCGACGTGCTGGCCACAAACGGGGCAACATTTGTCTTCAGCGGTGTGTTGACCTACTTCGATATCGGTGCGGGGCGCCTGACGATCGACGATCCGCGCGACAACCAGACCTATGAGGTCTACTTCGATCCCGCCCAGTTTTCGCAGAGCAGCCAGCTTCACCAGGGATCGCACCTGCAGGTGACGGCGAGCTTTAACGGGAGCCGTTACACGGCTACGGCGATTACCATCGAGTAGATGGGATCGGCAAGCAGACGGGCATTCCTGAAACTTTGCGCGGCCTCGGCTTCGGCTTTGGCCTTCGCGCGAGCGGCTTCCGGCGGAGAGAAGGCAGCCTCCGCACGCACGCCTGCGACACTCGACCGATACCTCGATCCGCTGCCCATCCCTCCCCGCCACTCGCCTCAGGGCAAACGCGGCGACGCGATCCTCTACCGCGTGCGGATGATGGAATTCGAGCGGTCGCTGCACTCCCAGCTTCCACCGGCGCGGCTGTGGGGATATGAGGGGCATTATCCGGGGCCGATTTTTGAAACGATGCGCGGCCAGCCGATCGAGGTGGAGTGGCGCAACGAGCTGCCGGTTCAGCACCTCTTCCCTGTCGACACGCACATTCACGGAGCCATGGCGCCGGCGCCGGCAGTGCGGACCGTGCCGCACCTCCACGGCTCGCGTACGGATTCCATCAGCGACGGATTGCCCGAGAAGTGGTTTACGCCGGGTCAGTCCGTAATCTTTCGCTATCCCAACGATCAGCAGGCCGCGCCGCTCTGGTATCACGATCACGCGCTGGGAATCACGCGGCTGAATGTGTATGCGGGACTGTCGGGATTTTACTTTCTGCGCGACGCGCGCGAGCTGAGCCTGAACCTGCCCGCGGGCGACTACGAGATCCCGCTGGTGGTGCAGGACCGCACGCTCGACGAGCAAGGCCAGCTTGCCTACACGCCGAGCTGGGATGACGGAACGGATGTGCCGATCGGCAGGTGGGGCCCGCAGTTCTTCGGGGCGCTGCCGGTGGTGAACGGAACCGTCTATCCATATCTGGAAGTTGAGCCGCGAATGTACCGGCTGCGGGTGCTGAACGCGGCAAACTCCCGGTTCTTTCGGCTGTATCTGAATCTCGCGAAGAGTGCGACGGATATTCCCGCGCTGGTGCGCTTTCAGCAGATCGGCAGCGACGGTGGACTGCTGGCTGCGCCGGTGCCGACGCTGAAGCTGCTGCTGGGCCCGGCCGAGCGGGCGGATCTCGTGGCCGACTTCACGGGACTCGAAGGGCGCACGGTTACGCTCTCGAACGACGCCGCCGCGCCGTATCCGGGATGGACGCTGATGCACCAACTGCATCCGCCGCTGAACGAGCTGATGCAGTTCCGGGTCACGCGCCCGCTCGCCGCAGCCAGCGCATACAGCATGCCGCCCGCGATGGCATTATCGCGCTACGATCCGGCGCAGTCCGTGAGGACCCGAGACTTCGTGCTCACCGACACGATGGATGCTCAGGGACGGTCGCTGGGAATGTTCATCAACGGAAAGGGCTACGACGCGCCGACGACAGAGCTTCCGAAACTGGGAACCCAGGAGACGTGGCGGTTTATCAATACGACCGACGACTCGCACCCGATGCACCTGCACCTGGTGCAGTATCAAATTCTGTCGCGGCAGGGTTTCAGTCCAACGGCGTTTACGCAGGGAAAGCTGCAGCTGGAAGGAAATCCGCGACCGCCGGCGCCGCATGAGGCGGGATGGAAAGACACGGCAGTTGTGGATCCCTATGAGGTGCTGACCATCCTGGTGCGTTTTGAAGGCTACACGGGCAAGTATGTCTTCCACTGCCACATGGCCGAGCACGAAGACCACGACATGATGCGGCCGTTCGTGGTGGTGGCCGGCGATTCCGCGAAGGAACCGCCGGCGCCCGCCGGTTAGTTTGGTGCAAAGTTCGATGGCGTGCAGGAGTTCTCTCCAACTCCCGACTGCATGGACACAGGCGTCGGCGGAGTCGGCGGCGTGGACCACGGGACGTTCGTGAAGTCGAAGAAGTCAAGGAGATTCGGCTGCGCAGCGTCACGCGCGGTCAGGTGCGCATTGGGACCGATGAATCGGTTCTCGACGAACTTGATGATCGCCGTGTGGTCCATAGGGATATGGGAGACATAGTGCGCCCGAGTAAAGGGCGAGATCACCATGTTGGGCAGACGGAAGCCAAGCTGCGCCGCGAAACCGTTGACCGCAGCCGCATCACTGGGGTTCGTGCCAGGATCGCCGGATTGCAGGTCGCAGTGGGTCGTCGGCACTCCGTTGGGCGCGGGGCACGGATTATAGCTGTCGGGATTGACGGCAATTGAGGATATATCCGGATAATCGGAGACGGGCGTGGTGCCCACCGTCGATAAGGTGAAGTCATTCGAGTGTCCCGGCACCGGAGGCACGTGGTCGAACGGTCCACCACCTTCGTCGTAAGACCAGAAGAAGACCGAATCGTGCCACGATGAGCTGGTCATGAGGGCGTTGACGATATCGGCCGTCTCCTGCTGGCCGTAGAGAATCGGCTGTTGGGAGCCGGGGTGCTCGTCGTTCTGGCCGTAGCCGGCTTCGATAAAGGCAAAGCTGGGCAAGGTGCCGTTCTTGAGATCGGTATAGTACTGCGAGAGCGGCGCGATGTGGTTGGGGTCGATGCAGAAAGAATCCGTGGGGTCGCCAACGACGCTCGACGGCTGCGTGGAGCCTGTGCAGGGGGCCTTACTGGGATTCTCGTAGAGATACTGGTACGAGTAAGTCAGATAGGTGAAGTCCGTAGCCGGATATTCATCGCTGGGACTGGTGCCGCAGTCGTCCTCGTCGAGGCAGCCTTCCTGGGTCACCGTGTAGTAGATCTTCCAGGAGACATTGTTCTGATCGAGCTCTTCGAAGATGTTGTCGATGTCGAGCTGCGGCAGGTGATCGTCGTTGCCGGGATCGAAGGCCAGACCCTGGGTGGTTCCGCCGGTGAAGGTGGCGATGCGATTGGGAATGCTCTTGCTCGACAGCGGAGAGAACCAGCGGTCGGAGAGCGCGAACTGCGACGCCATGTAGTAGTAGTAATTCAGGAAGGTCTGATCGTAGTAGCCCATGGCGCGCTGCCCGTTGAAGTCGGTGAAGCTGCCCGCGCACTGGCCCGTGCCATCGTTGCAGTTGGTCGCATAAGCTGCGGCAACGTGCACAAAGCCATCCATCTCGATGGGACGAGATGTGGTGAAATCCCACTCGCTGACGTCGCCATAGCTCTCCAGCCAGGAAGAGGTGTCGTCGTCGATGCAGGTGCTGGTGAACTTGAAGAGCGGATAGACGGTGCCGGAATCGGTGGAGTTGCTGAAGGGTCTCAGATTGTTGTTGTTGTCGGTGATGCCGTCGACCAGGTATTGATTCCCGTCGGCGCCTTTGTCCCAGCCGTTGGCTTCCTTGTAGGGATTCAGCATGCCGAAGTAGTTATCGAAGGTGTGATTCTCCTGCAGCATGAAAATCACGTGGTCGATGTCGCTGAGACTGCCGGCGGCCACAATGGTGACGGTGGTCTGCGCGGTCGCCGAGCCGCCGCCCGTGCCGGTCGCCGTGGCCGTGTAAGTCGTGGTGCTGGTCGGGGTCACGCTCTGCGTTCCACCCGTGGAAGACAGCGTGTAGTTCGTGCCGTCGCTACCGCTCACCGTGACAGTGGCGGCGTTGGTGGCGGTAACCGTGAGCGTGGATGAGTTACCGGACACGATCGAAGACGGATTCGCCGTGATGGTCACCGTCGGCGACCCCGCGGCCTGTACGGTGACGGTGACGTTGGCGGTCACGCTGCCACTGGCGCCGGTAGCGGTTGCGGTGTACGTGGTGGTCGCGGTGGGAGTAACCGTCTGCGTGCCTCCGTTTTCACTCAGCGTATAGTTGCTGCCGTCGGTGCCGGAGACGGTAACGCTGGTGGCATTGGTGGCCACTACAGTCAGCGTTGAGGACTGGCCGGAGGAGATGGTGGTCGGGTTCGCGGTGATATTGACAGTAACCTGGGTAGAAGTCGATGAGCTGACGGTCACCACCACTGTGGCCGTCACGGATGTTCCTCCCGAGCCGGTGGCCGTTGCGGTGTAGGTGGTGGTCGTGGTCGGGCTCACGGTCTGTGTACCGCCGGTTGCCCCCAGCGTATAACTGCTGCCATCTGTGCCGGTGACAGTTACAGTGGTTGCGTTGGTCGCGGCCACCGTCAGCGTCGACGACTGGCCCGCAGTGATGGTCGTGGGATTGGCGGTGATGGTCACCGTCGGGGCGGATACCGCATTCACGGTGACGGTGGTGGCCGCCGAGGCTTGTCCCGCCGGCCCGGCTGCAACGACCGTGTAGGTGGTGGTGCTGGTGGGCGTCACTGTCTGAGTGCCGCCGCCGGACTGCAGCGTGTAGCTGCTGCCGTCGGTACCGCTCACGGTCACCGTAGTCGCGTTCGTGGCGCTGATGGTCAGCGTGGAGGAACTGCCTGAGGAAATGCTGGTGGGACTGGCCGAAATGGTGACGGTCGGAGGCGGAACCGGCACAGTGCCGTTGCTGGATCCGCACCCGGCGAGCAGAAGGAGAAATGAGAGACAACCGGCAAGCATGACTGCCGGAACCTGGAGGGCTGATCTGAAAGAGCGAAGCGTGAACACCCTGGTTAATCCTTCCGGCTCGCTGGGAGGTCTTCCTCGAACACCTGGCGCACCATTGGACGAGAACATCGCCCGGCAGGTTGTCTGAATGGGCAATAGCGCGGGATGCTGGAATCAGCCGGCGTCGGCAAATCCATCATCGTCGGCGGTTTGCCGCGCGGCGCGGGAGTTGCGGAGTGGAGCCGCTTCGGCAGGCTCGGCAGCCGCCAGCCTGGCAGCGCGGGGCTCAACCTGTTCGGGCAAGGTCACGCCGTCCGCCGTTTGCGGAAGCAGATCGGCATCCAGCGACCATCCGGTTCCCGGACGCTTGCCAAGGCGCGCACCCCAGGAGCGCAGCCAGCGGCGTTTCCCGGCGCGAGCACGCCGCCCGCCGAGGGCGCGCTTGCACTGATGAAGTTCGAACCAGCGGAGATAGTTGCGGACCACGCTGGCCATGGTCATCTGGATACCGGCGTGGTAATTGTGCTCGGACATCTGATACTGCAGCTCGTCGGATCCGAGCACAGCGACCAGCTTATCCGCCATATCCTGCACGTCGCCGGTGCGATAGAAGCTGATTGCCATGTCGTCGTCAACGGCCATACAGCGAAAATCGGGAATGTCCGCGCAGACGATGGGCACGCCGTATTCGCACGCCTGGTGGGCGGGTCCGCTGGAGCCGGTGGAGGAATCGTAAGGCATCACCAGCAGCGAGCTGGAGCGGAACATCTCGGGCACATCGCGCTGCGGAATGTAGCCGCGGAATTCAATGGGGAGATGCGCCGGCTGGGCGGCACGTATGCTCTCCCAGTATCCGGCCTTCGCTGGGTGATTGCCGCCGGCGACGATGAGCCGCGCGTCAGGCACGCGTTTCAGAACCAGCGGAAACGCCTCCATCAGGGTTTCCAGGCGTTTGTAGGTGCCCCAGTGGCCGAAGGCAAGAATGCGGCGCTCCGGATTATTGCGCTTGGTGAAATCGGGCGGAGAGCAGATCGTGGTGAAGGTGCCGTGTGTGCCCACCAGCACGTTCTGCGCCGAATATTTCTTCATCAGAGTGCGGCGATATGCGGAGAGCAGCACAGAGACGGAGTGAGCCCTGAGCAGGGCGCGCGTGGCGAAATCCGTGCCCAGGCGATAGAGACGCTCGCGGCGTACGCCGGCGGCGCTGAAGTCCACGTGCTCGATGATGTGATGGAGAGTAATGTGCGTGTAATAGCCAGCGGCGCGGACCAGGGCCGGAGCCGAGAGCCCGGCAAAGGCGGCAAAGGGATTCTCCGGCGTGCCGAAGCTGGAAAAGACAAGGTTGAACCAGACGACGTCGGGATTCAGACGGCGAATGGTGCTGAGCAGGCGCACCGGCGTATCGACGGCGCCAAATTTCCAGCAGCGGATGACATTGAATTCCGAAGAGTCTTTTTCCCGCTGCGCCGACTGCTGTCCGGAGCCGTCGGTCTTCACGTCGCGGCAGAAGTCGTAGTCGGTCAGTTCGTCCGCCAGCACGGTCAGTTCGACGCCGTCGTGCCGCTGCAGCTCGCGCGCGATGTGCCACGAGTATTCGTTGAGTTGCCGTTTGCTGGGAGGAAATGCCGCCACTAAGCAGATTTTCATCAGGGCCCGCCTCAAAAGATATTGATGCTGATATACGGCCGGAATTCCTGCGTCCGCCCGTGGGTGTAGTTGGGGAAAGTTTCTTCCTGCAGGCCCGCGGAAAAGCGAATGGGATACTTCAGGTGAACTTCTCCTGTCTCGTCGTTGAAAGTGCGGCCGAAGGGCCGGGTGTACGACAGCACAAGACCGTTCTGTGTCATGTCGTAGAGATGAAAGCTGCGCGTGTCTTCATAAGCGCCCTGAAACTGCACATCCCAGTTGCGGGTCGGCGAGAAATCGATCGTGCCTGCCGGCCGCAGCGCCTGGGCGGTCCCCGAATACGTCACCGTCCCCGAACCCGCAATGACGTACGGCACCACTCGCCACGAACGCAAATCTTCAGCGATCCCCTCGATATTCAGATGCGTGGAAAAGCGGCGCGTGAGGCCGATATAGGAGGAGGTGTAGTAGTTTTCCGTGTTGCCAAGGGTGCTGGAAGTGAATTTCTGATCGTTGGCGCCCCATCCGGTGATCAGAGCCGTCTTCGACCAGGGCGAACCGACGCGGAAATCCACAGCCCCGGCCAGAGTCGATTCATTCAGCGGGATCTCGGTAAAGGGGCCGAAGTCGTGGATGATGTAGCCGTCGACGGAGACAGCGTTGAAGAAGGAGCTGGTGGATGCGAAGGTGAAGACGCGCCCGATGTTCTGGTTCATCTCGCGGGGGGAAAGCGAGTCGCGCCGCACCGTGGCCTGCATGCCGCTGTTAAACGTAATGACACTGGATCCGATATGCACAGCGGGAGCCACGCCGAGGTTGAAATTGTAGTCGGTGGTGTCACGGTTGACGACGCCAATGGCGGGGACGGAGATGAGGCCGCGCGCATTGCGGATCTGGAAGAAGCCACCCGCAGTTGGCGCAGCGCCGAAGTGCAGATGGAAGGCGTCCGTCCAGTCGGTTTCGATGGAATAACGCGGGAGCGGCAACAGCGATGTGTTCGTCGTGCTGCCGTAGTACGCGGGGGGGTTGCCAAAGGTCTTGGCATCGAGCACATAAACGGTGCTGTCCTCGTAGATTGGCTGCTGCATCAGGTTGGAGAGCACGCTGATCTGGGGGGTAATCCGGTAGCCCTCGTTGGCGCCGGTCTGCAGCAACTGCTGCTCGGCTGTCTGGTCTTCGCCTGACGCGCTGGCTGCTTCCGCAAAGGCCGACAGCGCCTTGGTTCCCTTGTTCTCCTGCTCGTAAACATTCGCCTGAGCCAGCAGGTAGGAGTAATCGGAGCGGCTGCCGTCTGCCTGGCTGACGGCGGCGAGTTCCGCGGCGGCTCGGCTGGTGTCGCCCAGCGCGAGGTAATCGTTGGCCAGGTCGACGCGCACGTCGATATCCGAGGCGCCGGCAGCCTGAGCTCTCTGCAGGTAGTTCTCTGAGAGCTGATACTCGTGCAGCTGCTCGAGGATATTCGACGCCTCGAGGTAATCCTGCCCGGTGGGCGGCTCGGTGGCTCCGGCTTCGGCTTCCATCTGGGCCAGCGCGATCTGCCGCTCGGCCTCCTGCCCGTGACCCTGCTGGGTCATCAGCTGGGCAATCGCCAGGCGCACCGCGACGCGATCGCTCTTCGGCGCGGTGAGCGCCCAGGTAAAGCGCTGCATGGCAGCGGACTGGTACCCGATGGTGTCCAGTGCCTCGCCCGTGGACACGTAAATATCGCTCTGGGTGTAGGAGGCAGCATCGGCCTCAGTGGGATTCTTCGCCGCATAACGCTCGGCCAGCTGGATGTTCTCCATCGCGGCCTGCTTGTCCTGTAAGCCAGCGTAGGAGCGCGCCAGTTGCGCATAGACCTGGGCGTCGTCGGGCAGGTATTTCTTCGCCGTGTTGAGCGGCGCCAGCGCGTCGCGATACCTCTGCTGGCCGAAGTAGACGTTGCCGAGGGACAGGTAAAGCGAACCGTCGTCGGGCGTGAAGCGGATGGCGGCACGATATTCGTCCGCGGCTCTGGCCAGCAGTCCTTCGCGGCCGTAAGCGGTAGCGCGGATGACATGCACAGTGCCGGAGTCGCCCAGATACTGCTGCGCGAGTTCGGACTGACGCACGGCCTCGCCGGAATGATTGAGGGCCAGCGAGGCGAATGCCAGGCCGAGGTGCGCCTGCCCGTCCTTAGGATCGCTCTTGAGAGCAATCTCAAAGTCGGACTGGGCCTGCTGCGGCTCCCGCAGATCGTTCTCGACAAAGCCACGATTGACGTAGGCCGTTTCCACGGTGGGATCGCGCTTCAGCGCCTCGGTGAAAGCCGCAATTGCCTGTTCGCGGTCATTCTTGTGCTTGTAGACATAGCCCTGCAGCAGGGGAATATCGGGCTCTTTGGGGAACACGTCCATGTATTTCTGCGTCAGGGCGAGCAGTTCGTCGTCCTGGTTCAGGTTCAGCAGATCGTAACCGAGGTAGACGACGACGTCGCGATTGTGCGGCAGCGACTGGATGGCCTGGTGGCCCAGATCTGCAGATTCCTGGTAATTGCCTTTGAAATTAAAATAGCGCTCTTTCTGCGCGAGGATGGGCGGCGCGGTTGCCATGCTGCCGCCGGCGCGGCCGATCCAGCGCGCGGCCAGCGGCATATCGTGCTCTTCAATCGCAGCGTTGGCGCCCCCGGCCACAATCAGGACGTTCTTTGGCGCAGCCTGGTAGCCTTTCGCATAAAAGCCTTCGGCTTTGCTGTATTCCTGGCGGTCGGTGTAGAGGTCGCCGAGCGCCAGATACGGGACGTAGAGGTGGGGATAATCCTGCGCCAGGCGCTCGAAATAGCGCTCCGCCTGGCGGTCGTCGCCGGCGGCGCGGGAGGCGTAGCCCAGCGATGTGAGCGCGAAGCGGCTCCTCGGTTCCATATCGAGAACGCTTTTGTAGACCGCGATCGCGTCCTGGTTGCGCCCCAGCTTCATCAGCACATCGCCGTCGAGCAGCAGGCTGTTGGGATCGTGGGGGCTGAGGGCGAGCGAGGCCTTCATGTCGTTGAGAGCACTGTCCTCCTGTCCCTCGTTCATTTCAATCAGAGCGCGAAGGCGGAGGAATGCCGCGCGGTCGGCGCCCTGCTCGTTCAGCGGGGCAATCTGCTGCGCGGCCAGCTGCAGCTGCTGCTGCGCCTGGTCGGATTCTCCGAGTCCCTGATAGAGGGTCTGCAGATCCATGTGCAGCTGAATGGGGTATAGAACACCTTCAGCGGGCGACGCAGGGAGATTGGCGATGGCCAGCTGATATTCCTTCGCCGCGTCGTCGTCGCGGTCCTGCTGCTGGGCAATCTCGGCGCGGATGGCGTGAAGGCGATAGTAGTTGGGGTCGATCTTTTCGGCGCGCCCAAGGTAATCGGCGGCGTGGTCGAAGTCGTTGATGGAGACCTGCGCCTGGGCCGCGGAGAGCTGCATATTCAGATCCCGCGGCATGGCGTTGGCTGCCTGCTCGTAGTAACGCGCCGCATCCTGCGGCTGGCCCGCGACCTGATACGTGTATGCCAGCTCGCCGACCACGTCCGGCGGAGGATTGCGGATGGCCTTCAGCT
>DATJQW010000032.1:0-20767 GCA_035505395.1 Acidobacteriaceae bacterium | reverse complement strand
GCCCGAGATCCGGCCGCAGCCCATGCTGCCGCCGCGACTCCTCCCAACATAAAATCCCGCCGATTCATGCCTCGCCGCGCCTGTTGCATACGATAATCTGATAGAGGGCAGATTCATTGTCGAGTCTGCCCGGCGGGAATGTCCCGCGCCGACCTATGTCCCACATTCTCCTCGACCTCGGCCTCTTCGGCCTGCTCACCTCCACGATCTTTGCCCTCCTCGCCGTCGCGGGTCTCGTACGCTTTCTCCGTGAGCGTCAACTCGTGGCCGCCCCGGGCTCCGGCGCAGCACCCTTTCTGCCTCCTGTCAGTCTTTTCAAGCCGCTGCATGGCTCCGAGCCGAACCTCGAAGCCCACCTCGAGTCGTTTTTCCTCCAGAACTATCCGGATTTCGAGATTCTCTTCGCCGCGCGCCAGCCCGCCGACGCCGGCCTTGAGATCGCCCGCCGCGTCGCTGCCCGCCATCCACAAATCCCGGTACGCTTTCTCACCACCGGCGAAGATACCTACATCAATGCCAAGGTTTCGTCGCTCGAGCGCATGGAGGCTGCCGCCAGCACCGACATCTTCATCATCAGCGACAGCGATGTCCGCGTAACTCCGAATTACATCCGCGAGGTGGTCGCGCCCTTCGCCGACGAGAACGTCGGCGCCGTCACCTGCCTCTATCGCGGCATCGCCGATCGCAGCCTGTGGTCGAAGCTGGAAGCCGCCGGCATGTCTGTCGAGATGACCGCCGGCGTGCTCACCGCGAACCTGCTCGAAGGCATGAAGTTCGCCCTCGGCCCCACCATGGCCGTGCGCCGTGGCTCTGTGCGTAAAATGGGCGGTTTTGGCGTGCTCGGCCCCTATTGCTCCGACGACTTTCTCCTCGGCGCCAACGTTGCCGCGCAGGGCGAGACGGTCGTCCTCTCGACCCACGTCATCGATCACATCATCCTCAACCTCAGCTTTGCCGCCTCCGTGCAGCATCAGGCGCGCTGGATGAAGTCCACGCGCTTTTCGCGCCCGCTCGGCCACCTCGGCACCGCGCTCACCTTCAGCGTTCCCTTCGGACTGCTGGCTTGTTTCGCGGCCCTCGCGCTGCATCGGCCCATCCTCGGCCTCTCGCTGCTGGGCTTCAGCGTGGCGCAGCGGATGGTTCTCGCGGCGTTCGTCGCCATTGCAGCGGTCAACGACCGCCATCCTTTGCGCGCCATCCTTCTCTATCCGCTGCGCGACCTCATCGGACTCGGTTGCTGGATCGCCAGCTATGCCGGCAGCACCATTCTCTGGCGTGGCACGCGCTATCGCCTTTCCCGCGGAGGCCTCATGCACGCCGTCTCCACGCACCAGCCCGATCAGACCGAATCGCCGCTGCCCGTCTAATGCAGCGCGGCGGGCCGCTTCATTTGCGCTTTGGGTCTCACTGAAGCGCTCGACCGGCCCATCAGCGTGGCGAAAACGCCGCCCACCACCAGCGCCGCTCCGGCCATCTCCAGCGGCGTCAGCCGTTCGCCCGCCAGCAGCGCCCCGATCATCAGCGCGAAAACCGGATTCACATACGCGTAGCTGGAAACCCGCGTCGGCGAATCGTGCGCGATGAGCCACACATACGCGCTGTACGAGACGATCGAGGCAGCCACAATCAGGTACGCCATACTCGCCACGACTCGCCAGCCCAACAGGATATGCGCCGGCGGAAGCCGGTGCAGCTCGCCTGTCGAAGCCGCCAGCAGAAGCAGAAAGAACCCGCCTGAAAACATTTGCAGTCCCGAGTTCGCATGTTGCGGTTTTGGCAATAACAGCCGTCGCGACCACAGCGTTCCCACGGACCAGCAAAGCGTGCCGCCCACCAGCACAAGGATGGCAAAGGTGGAAACGCCGCCGGGCCTCGCACCACCCGAGGGCCGCAGCCCCAGCACTACCACTCCGGCAAAGCCCAATGCGATGCCGCCCAGCGAAAGTGCCGTGGCGCGGCGCTCGCGCAGCAGAAACACCTCACCGGCAAAGATCCATACCGGGATCATGGCGAAGACCACCGCGGCAATCCCCGAAGCGACGCGTGTCTCCGCCCAGAACAGGCTCGCGTAATCGCAGGTAAACATCACCAGGCCGAGCGCCATCGCGCCCAGCATCTGCCGCGGCCGCAGCTCGAAGCGCGCATCGAAGCCGCCCCACAGCAGCAGCGCCAGCCCCGCCGCCATAAAGCGGAATCCAGCCGCAAAGAACGGCGGCACGACGGCGACAATCTCGCGGATGGCAAGAAACGATCCGCCCCACAATATATAGATCGCGCCGTAGGCCAGGAGCTTCCGGGGAGCCATAAGCCAGCATAGCCTGCGTGACCTTCGCTACTATGGCAAGCCGCTTCCGGCTGGTACACTCAGGCTTCCCCGATACTCGCGGGAGGCGGGTTCCGTGTCGACTACGCAAGGATTTCAGCCCTATGTCCCTCCGGAAGAATCGCGTCCGGAGCTCACCTTTCGCGCCATCCTCCTCGGCAGTCTCTTCGGTCTCCTCTTCGGCGCGGTTACCGTCTACGTGGGTCTTGAAGCGGGCCTGACCGTCGCCGCGTCCATCCCTATCGCGGTGCTTTCCATCAGTGTCCTGCGCGCGCTGGGGCGGGCCTCGATTCTCGAGAACAACATCGTTCAGACCACCGGCAACGCGGGCCAGTCCATCGCCGCCGGTGTCATCTTCACGCTGCCCGCGCTCATCTTTCTCGGCTTCGACCTCGAATACTTCCGCATATTCGTGCTCGCCATGCTGGGCGGCTGGCTCGGCCTGCTCTTCATGATCCCCCTCCGCCGCCAGCTCATCGTCGAGGAGCACGGCAACCTTACTTATCCCGAGGGCACCGCCTGCGCCGACGTGCTGCTGGCCGGAGAGCGTGGCGGATCTTTCGCCAGCCGTGTCTTTCTCGGTCTCGGACTCGGCGGCCTCTACACCCTCTTCCAGAACGGCAACATCTTCGGCGCCTGGCCCGACACCCCCGACTACCAGCCCGACTGGGGACGTCAGCACATCATGAAGGGCGCTGCTGTCCGCGTCGACACCGTCCCCGAATACCTCGGCGTCGGCTACATCATCGGCGCCCGCGTTGCCGGAACCATGTTTGCCGGGGGCGTCTTCTCGTGGCTGGTGCTCATGCCGACGATCTACTTCTTCGGCTCGCACCTGCCGGGACCGCTGTACCCCGCGGTCAAGCCCGTCTCGCAGATGTCGCCCGGCGATATGTGGTCCGCCTACATCCGCCCCATGGGCGCCGGCGCCGTCGCTGCCTCGGGGCTGATCACGCTCTTTCGGACCATCCCCACCATCGTCGGCGCGCTCAAAGCCGGCCTCGGCAATATGCGCAAAAAAGCCGGCACGGCCGCTTCCCGCGATGTCCGTACGCAGCGCGACATCCCTATGTCGGTCGTGGTGGGCGGCAGCATCGCTCTTGTGGCGCTCATGTGGATCTTCCTCACCTTCAAGCCGGTTCCCGGCGCGCAAACCGGCATGCTCGCCAACCTCGCCGCCTCGCTGCTGATCGTCATCTTCGGCTTCCTCTTTGTCACCGTCTCGTCGCGCATCGTCGGGCTGATCGGCAGCTCGGCCAACCCCATCAGCGGCATGACCATTGCCACGCTGATGGCCACCGCCGCCGTCTTTCTGGTGAAGGGATGGACCGCGCCCGCCTATGGAGCGCTCGCCATCACCGTGGGCGGCGTCGTTTGCATCGCTTCGGCCAACGCCGGCGATACCTCGCAGGACCTCAAAACCGGATTCATCGTCGGCGGCACTCCCTGGAAACAGCAGGTCGCCCTCATGATCGGCGTTTGCGTCTCAACCTTCGCCGTCGGCATCACCCTCAACGCCATGAATCGCGGCTTCGAGGAGTTCCATTCCATGTCGAAGACCTGGAACCTCTCCGCAGTCCACGACGGGATCCAGGACCAGGGCGCATTCACGCGCAAAGAGATTCGCGTGATCCTGCCCAACAAGACCAGCGAAGTCGAAGCCGGCAGCCAGTACATTCTGCTCAACGCTCTGGGCTCCCACGAGCTCGCCGACGGCAAGTACCTCTACAATCCGAAGACCGGCACCATCGACGTGCAGTGGATTCAGGGCATCGGCAGCGAGAAGGCCGCCGCGCCCCAGGCCCGCCTGATGGCGACGGTCATCAACGGCATTCTGCGCCAGCAACTACCCTGGGGGCTGGTTCTGCTGGGCGTCTTCCTCGTCATCGCCATCGAGCTCATGGGCATCCGCTCGCTCACCTTTGCCGTGGGATCCTATCTCTCCATCGCGACAACCCTCGCCATCTTTGCCGGCGGCGTGGTCCGCTGGATGGTCGACAGCGCAGCAGAGAAGTCCGGCGAAGGCGCCGATTCGGAAAGCGAAATCAGCCCCGGCTCGCTCTACGCCAGCGGGCTGATCGCCGCCGGCGGCATCGTCGGCCTGATGGGGGTCGGCATGAAGCTCTGGGAGTCGATGACCGGCCGCGCCACCAACCCGCTCCAGATGCCTCAGACCTTCCTCGATCAGCAGTGGGTCTCCGTCCTGATGTTCGCGCTGCTCGCCTTTTCGCTCTATTACTTCGCGCGTAAACCTCTGACAAAGAAGTAAACGCCCCGCAGAGTATGATTCTGGGACGTGAGCGGCGCGAAGAGATTCCGCGGAATTCTCGAACACGATGGCACCAGCCTCAACTGGACCATCGTGCGTGTGCCCTTCGACCCGGTTCGGACCTGGCCGGCTCTCCAGCGCCTGCGCGTCCGCGGCGCCATCAACGGCTTTGCCTTCCGCACCTCGCTCTTCAGCAACAGGCGTCTCGGCTACCTGCTCCTGGTCAACAGGACGATGCAGCGGGGCGCCGGCGCCCGGCTGGGGTGCGAGGCTGAGATTGTCCTGGAACCGGACACCGACGCGCGTCCTCTCGCGATCCCTCCGGAACTGGCCCGCATCCTTCGCCGGAGCAGGCGCCTGGAGCGCTGGTACGGTCAGCTCAGCCCCTCCATCCGCAAATATCTCGCCGATACGGTCGCGCGCTCCCGAAGCCCGGAAACGCGCGCCAGGACCGCCGACCTGATGGCCGAGCGCATGCTCCTCGCCATGGAGGGAGAACGACAGACGCCCCCCATCCTTGAGGCTGCCTTTCAGCGCTACTCCGGCGCGCGAGCGGGATGGCAGGCCATGACACCGATCCAGCGGCGCAATCACCTGCTCGGCATCTTCTATTACCGGAGTCCTGAATCGCGACAAAAGCGTGCGCGGCAGGCGATCGATCAGGCGCTGAAGATCGCCGCGAAACGGAAGCCGAAAAGCCCGCGCTGAGAGCAAGCCCGTTCCGAAATGGCACTGCAACCCGTGCCAGGGGCAATTCCTGTATATGCAGATCCGGTCCCCGTGCCGATGCAAGGCAGTGTTCAATGAGTTGTCTGAATCGGGTGGTGGTCCCGAGCGGAAGCTCGGCACCTGCACCATATTTCGGGTAGGGGGCGATGAGCTGAAGGTTATAAAGAAGAGAGTTAGCCGTTAGTACTTCAGTAACTGGGGCTATGTATACTTACTAAATACTTCCGTTGGGCTAAACTCCGAGATTGTAGCGACTATACTCCAAATTGTCCCGGAAGTACACAACTTTTTCAGAGATTTTTCAAGGAGCTACAAGCCATGAAATTCGTCGTTCGCGCCTTCGTCCTCAGCCTGTTCGCTGCCGGTGCATCCGCTGCCGTCATCTCCGCTCACTCCTCCAACGTTCCGATGATCGGTAGTCACCAGGCTGTTGTTGCGGCGATGCCGACCCCTGGCTGCGGACCCAATGGCAACTGCAACGGAACCGGAACCTCATCGGGCGCGTCCTCTCTGGTTGCGGCGATGCCGACCCCTGGCTGCGGACCCAATGGCAACTGCAATGGAACCGGAACGTCGTCGGGCGCGTCCTCTGTTGTTGCGGCCATGCCGACCCCCGGTTGCGGACCCAACGGAACGTGCAATGGCCAGAACGGCGCACCGCCCCCGTCCGGCCTGTAAAGAGCCGCCGGGTACTTCAGTCACACGCTACCACAAAAGTTGCAGAAGTCAAATGGTTGCCACAAATATTTCTGTTGTGGCGCCTCGGCCCCTTGCGATATCCTCAATATCTCTGAGGTGAGCAATGGCCCATCTGCAAGACCTTTTGGTGGCTGCCGAGCCACTCTTCCTGATCATTGCGGCAATCGCATTTTTCAGGTCGGGCTCTGCTCGCCGGCTGCCTGCGCTCGCAACTTATTTCGCGCTGCGCGCTGTCTCGTTGGTTTATCTGGAGGCGGTCTATTACATCGGAGGCCCCATGTGGGGCCACCAGCTTCGGTACGCTGCGTACTTTTACGGTTACTGGATTTCCTACGTCGCCTCTGCAGTAGCGATCTTCTTCGTCGTACAGGAAGTTTTCAGAAATGTGCTGGAGCCGGTTCCCGGTCTCCGTCGCCTTGGCCTCCTGGCATTTCGCTGGATCAGCATTATCTCTGCGGTGATCGCCATCGGCGCGATCGCGCTGCCCGCGTCGGTTGCTGCCACTAATGGCGACCGGATGGGCCCGATCGCCCTGCAGATGATGCGCTACGTCAGCGTGATGGAGATCTGTCTCCTCGCTTTCCTGGCGCTCTCCGTTCATGCTTTTGGCCGCTCCTTCCGCAGCCGTCTCTTTGGCATCGGGCTGGGTTTCGGGATTCAGGCCGCCATGGAGCTGATCACTTCAGCCCTGCAGGCCGGCGCTGCCATCCACTCCGTCGTCAACCTCGCCCAGCAGATCACGACCACCGCCGCCCTGGTGACGTGGTTCACCTACTTCGTCCTCCCCGAGCCTCGCGAGGAGCAGAGCATCATCGTCCTGCCCCCGCAGTCGGCGCTGGCTCGCTGGAACGCCCTCGCCAACGGCCTCGGCCAGGCGCCTCAGGTTGCTACCACGCAGCCCGCCAGCGGCTTCTTCCTCCAGGACATCGAAGGGGTGGTGGAGCGCGTGCTCGCCAAGAACCCGGCGGTCTCCTCGCGCTGATCCCTTCGGCAGCTCACTTCAGAAAAGCCCCGGACTTCCGGGGCTTTTCTCTTGTCCCCGTCGCTTCTTGATGCCCTGCTGGATATCCCCCCGGCCATCGTGGTCAACTGCCGCACAGACGTCCATGAGGGCAAAGCAAAAGGCCGGACGCGAAGTCCGGCCTCTGCCCAACTCAAGCCAGCGTTAATCCGCAGCGACCGGCTCCACGGCGACGAAGCGCCCCGTGCGTCCGCGGTCGATAAACTTCACGCGGCCGTCGATCTTTGCGAAGAGCGTGTCATCGCTGCCCCGGCCTACGTTCAGACCCGGCTTCAGCTTCGTGCCCCGCTGCCGCACGATGATCGAGCCGCCGGTGACCACCTGGCCGGCGAAGATCTTAACGCCCAGCCGCTGCGCGTTGGAATCGCGCCCGTTCTTCGAACTTCCCAAGCCTTTTTTGTGTGCCATGGATCCTGTTCCTCAAGGCCCGCTCCTGGGCGGGATCGGATTGTCCGCCTTACGCGGTATAGCTGTTGCCGTCCACCTGGATCTCGCTGATGCGCACCGCGGTGAAGTTCTGCCGATGCCCCTGCAGCTTCTTGTACTGCTTCTTCCGCTTGAAGTGGAAGACCAGCACCTTGTCGCCGCGGCCCTCCTCCACAACCGTGCCCAGCACTTTGGCCGTCTGCGGCTTGCTGATCGAGCCGGACTCGCCCGAAAACGCCAGCACCTCGCCAAACTCCACGGCGCCGTTCTCGCCTGCCTTCAGGCTTTCCACCTTCACTACGTCGCCCGGAGCGACCCGGTACTGCTTGCCACCAGTGCGGATGACCGCGTACATAATTCCTCCGGCGCCCGCAAATCACGACCGGAATTCCCGGCGGGCGCAGTCTATTCATTGAGCTGGGCGGATACCATCATCCCCCCGACGGGCTGAACCCCGCGCGGAGGCCCCGGAGACACACGGGGCAGGCAGAACTCGCCAAACCAAGTTAGTTTATCGGGAAAGCGAGGGTTCGGTCAATGCGGCACCCGCTGCTCGCTTTCAGGAGCGGGCATTCCAGCAGGGCCCTCGTCTGCAACTGCCGTCCCAGGCGGGCGTTCAGAAGCTGGCCCCGCCCGCGTTCGGCTCGTTGCTCAGCACTTCCTTGCCCCCGCTGCGGCCGATCACGTACACCGCTCCCGGAAGGTTCGGGGCCATCTCCGGCGTCGTCCAAAGCCACACTCGAGCCGACCCGCTCCAGAGATTCGTCAGTTCCGCCGGATCGATGAAGAGGGAAGCGTTCACCAGATGGTCGGCCGGCTCAAGCTTCGCGGTTGGCCCGGCGCGCAACAGCAGCGCCTGCCGCTCCAGATAAAACACAAACGACGAAGCGCTCTCGATCGACCCGTTCACCACAACCGTATCTGCCGGCTGCACCTCCGGCTTGATCGCCTCTGCCAGGATCTGCGATGAAAGCGCCGGTGAGAAGGTGTTCAGCGCCAGGTGCGCCGCAATCAGGATCGCCACAATCATCCCCGCCATGAAGCAGTTCGCCATGCGCGCATTGTCCCGCAGCCGGTACCACAATCCCGCCGAAACGCCCACCAGCAGCGCAGCCAGCGTGATGCCCAGCGGCACCTTGAAGGCCCCCATCGCCCGGTGGGTCAGGTCGAGGAAGTATCCGAAGAAGACGGCGTGGTGCCCGGTGCTGCGTAGCAGAGTGGTCATATCCACTCCTGGTGCAGGGGTGGGCGAAGTAAAGAGGAAATAGGCCACCAGCGCCGCGGCGCCCATGCCGATCACAAACAGAATCCATGCCGCAATGCGTCCCTGATGATGGACCTGCTCTTCGTCCTCAGCCAGCCACCCCCCGGCCAGCAGCGCCATCGGGGGAAGCGCGCTCAGCAGGTTATATTCCAGCCGCGCGGCAAAGCTGAACCATATCAGCACCACCAGGATCCAGAGAATGCACAGGGTGCGGGCGTCGCGCCGCCGTCCCGGGTCGGGTGACATGCCGATCCACAGCGCGCGGATCGAAAATGCGCACCAGGGGGCGATCCATAGCAGCAGCAGCGGCCAGAAAATCAGCAGGGGAACGCGCCCTCCGGTTAGCTGCGGCATCAGGCTGGCCAGGGGTGCACGTCCATAAATCATGGCTGCCGCAATATGCAGGGGCAGCACCATGGCCAGGAACAGCAGGAAGGCCGGAACTGGATACCACCGCAACAGATGGCTCGCCCGTCCGGTTCCCAGCAGATACAGAACCATGATCGCCACGGGAAAGACCACTCCCGCGACGCCCTCGGTCAGCACCCCCAGCGCGCAGCAGGCAGCGAATCCCAGCGCGGTCCCCAGCCGGTGCTTCTCCTGGCTCAGCGAACGCCAGAAGAAGTTGATCGCCAGCGTCGTCCACAGGCAGAGAAAGACATCGCGTTCCAGCAGGTGCCCGAACAAAAAGATGCCGTAGGAGGTCATCAGGGCCAGCGCCGCATAAAAGCCCGCCGCCGGCGAGCGGAAAATTCGTCTTCCCAGCGAAAAGGTCGCGATAAACAGACACAGCGTCGCCAGCGCCATCGGCAGTCGCGCCGTCCAGTCGCTCACGCCGAAGATGCGGAAGCTCGCGGCGATGGTCCAGTAGAGCAGCGGCGCTCGCTCCGGATAGAGCACTCCGTTGGCGTAGGGCGTGATCCAGTGCCTGCCCGTCAGCATCTCCCGCGCCATCTCCGCGCTCAGTGCGTCGGAGCCGTCAAGCAGCGGGGGCCTCACCATCGAAAACGAGGCGTACAACAGCACCCACAGCCCAATCAGCGGAAACACGAACCGCTTGGCCGTGCGCAGGCTGGTCATGGGTACCGATTATAGAGAAGCCTCATGCGCCCGTCCGCCGCGCCCTCTCACCCCTGCAGCGCGCGCGCTACCCAGCCCAGCGCTTCCACGTACATTGTGGCCACCGCGCCTTCGGTCAGGCTCATGGGCCCGCGGATCTTCTCGCAGCGCTCCCAGTCGCAGAGTTCCAGCGCCTGTACCAGCTCGAGAGCCGTCCTCATTGGCCCCGGCTCGCCCAGCAGCGCCGCCTTCATCTCGCTGTCCAGCGGCAGCGCGCTCACTATGCGCGGCATCGGCATCTCCAGCAGGGCGTCCAGCAGCGAAAGCATGCCCAGCAGGTAGAACTGCGACTCTGGCCTCTGCACCGCCTGCGCCAGTAGCTCGCAAAAGCGAGCCCGCGCCAGCGCCATCGACACCAGAGCCTGCGGCCGGTGTCCCCCCAGGACCGCCGCCAGGGCCACCGTCACCATGCGCCGGACGGCCTCGTCGCCCACCAGCAGCAGCGCCTCCCGCACCGTGGAGATCGCCCCCGGATGCCCCTGCATCGCCGAGTTCGCCATGCGCAGCACCCGGTAACACAGCATGGTGTCCGACAGCACCAGCGACTCCACCTCGCGCAGATCGGCCGGCGACTCCTGCAGCACCGCCAGCAGCCGCAGATAGACCATCCGGTTCTGCGGCGGCGTCGACGAAGACATCATCAGAGGGCGCGAGAAGAAGTAGCCCTGAAACAGCATGCAGCCCTCTTTCCGCGCCATCCGCATTTCTTCTTCCGTCTCGATCTTTTCCGCAATGCGCAGTGCCCAGCTGCCCTTCAGCATCGCGTCGATCTCGCGCCGCGCCCGCGCGTCGCTGGCCCGGTAATCGATCTTCACGAAATCGGCCAGCTCGATGAACGGCACCCGCGACCGCAGCGGAGCAAAATCGTCCAGCGCAAGTCGATAGCCCTGGCTCTTCAGCGCGCGGCACGCCCGCAGCAGCTCCTTGTCCGGCTGAATGTCCTCCAGGATCTCCAGCACCGTCTGCGCCGGCGGCAGCACCGTTACCGCGCCCTCCACCAGCGCCGCCCGCGTGCAGTTCACAAAGGCAATCGTCGGATCCGGCATCAGCATCAGCGAGTGGTCCACCACCTCGCGCGTGGCATGCTCTCCGCTCCCGCAGAATTCGTTCTCCTCGCTGCCGCGATTCAGCAGCTCATAGCCATAGAGCCGGAATTTCTCGTCCACGATCGGCTGGCGACCCAGATAGCGGACCGGGCACGGCCGTTCTGCGCCTGGCTCGGCCCGTTTCCCGAGATCGTTTGCCGGCGCTGTTGCCCTCATGGCTGCTCCTCCGAGGTCTTTTGGTGCCGCCGCTGCGGACGGGGGACACCGCCTTCTTTATCGGCCCGCCGGAGTCACGCCTTCAGGTGGTGATCGCCAGAACCTCATCGTGCCCGGAGCCGCCGCCCTTCGCACTCTGCCTGGCCCTCTTCGATACACTGCTGACAGCCTTCCGATGTCCTCCACCCGATCGCACCATCGCCTGCGCAAATTCCGGTTCGAACGTCCGCAACAGTTCGCAGCGGCGTTGCTCCTCCTCCTGTTCCTGCAGTGCCTTTGGGTCAGCGCCCACCGTTATCTTTCCGAAACCGACTATCAGTACGCCCGCTGCGGCCGCGAAATCTGGGAGCATCCCGAGGCCCTCCCCGGCTACTTCACCACCTGCGGAAACATTCACGACGGCACCCTGGCATACCGCGCCGCCGGCCTGCCGCTGACCCTTGAGCGGATCTTTGCCGGCCAGTCTTCCACCACCTCCACCTGGGAAATGCGGCACGAGGTGAGCGCGATCAATTTTCTGCTGCGCCTGCCATTCATGCTCGCCGGCCTCGGCCTCGGCGCCTGCCTTTGGTGGGTCACGCGCCGTCTCTACGGCGACGCCGGCGGATACGTCTCGCTTGCGCTCTATTGCTTTACCCCAGCGGTAGTTCGCGCCTCCACGGTCCCGAACAACGAAATCCTCGCCGCCTTCGGATTGTTTGCCACTGTCTACACCGCCATCGGCGTGGCCCACACGCTCGAGGCTCCGCGCCGCAAGTGGCGAGCGCGCATTCTGCTGCTGACTCTGGCTCTGGGGTTCACCGCCGCCGCGCACATTGCGGCCTTCGTTCTGGCCCTGCTTTTTACCCTGATCTTCATGGCGTATGTCGCCGAAGGCCGCCGCGCCTGGATTCCCACGCTGCTCATCGTCTGGGTTGTGGGCGCGCTCTTCCTGCTCTTTGCCTCCTACGCGTTCTCACCCGATGCTTTCACGTACGTCTTCCGCAGCGCCGCCGGCCGTATGTGGATCTCGTTCGATGCAGCCCGTTGGTTCTTCGCCGATCCCGCCAACTCCGCCTTCACCATCGCTCTCGCCGGATCGCTCGCACTCTACGCGGCCTCGCGCCGCTCCCGCTACTTCGGCAACACTGCGCCTCTGCTGGTGGGGGTGCCTCTGTTCCTGCTCATCACCACCGGCGTGCAGTCGGAGCCGTGGCTCTGGGCGCTGCCCTTTCTCATTACCTTTGTCGGCGGCATCTTCGCCGATGCGCTGGAGACACGCTGGCGCAGAGTCTTTCTCTGGACCACGGCATTCGTGCTCTTCGCCCAGGCCGCGCTCTGCCTGGCCGGCCTGGCCGGGATGGCGAACTAGGGCGGATCAGAACCGGTAGCGAATTCCCCCGTCCGGATAAATGGAAAGGCCGTCAACCTCGGTCAGACAATTCTGCGGATTGCCCTCGCAGCCCCAGTAGGCGTCGATGCGAGGCATCCAGTAATAGCCGAGGAAGTTCCTGTGATTGGTGGCATTATCCAGTCCGACGTATGTGACCAGCCGGCGACCGCCCAGGAAGAAGGACCGGTCCCCCTCCAGATCCAGCCGGGAATAATCCGGGCCTCGCAGCGCGTTGATGCGCGACACATCGTAAATCGGGCGATTCTGCTCCATACTCTGCTGGAGCAGGTAGGGAGTGTAGGGCCTCCCGCTGGTGTAGGTGTAGCGCCAGCTCAACTCGTAGTGCTTCGGCGTGCGGTAGGTCCCCGTGGTGTTGCCGATAAAGGGATAGTCGTAATTGCCCGGCCGCAGGATGCCGTCTGTGCCCGCGTATTCGGCGCGCGACCAGGCAAGATTAAGCAGCGCAGTGAAGTGTGTGCCGGCGTGCCCGGAGGCGGAAAACTCGATTCCGCGTGCATCGCCCGTTCCCCGGCTCACCAGCGGAATCCAGAGAATCTGCTGTCCGAGGTCATCCACCATGTTTGCAAGCGACAGCGTGGGGAACTGGCTCGATACCGGGTAGTCGCGATAGTTCTTCTCATAAGCCTCGATGCCAAGGCGCAGCCGGGGGCTCGCAAACAGGTCGGCCCCGGCAACGATATGGCGTGCGCGAATGGGCAGCAGGTTATGGTTCCCCGGCCAGGATGTGACGTCGGCCGTCGGCGGCATCTGCGCATACTCTCCAAAGGCAGCGTGCAGCCCGGTGTGTTCGGACAGGCGCACGGCAGTATTGAGGCGCGGCGTCGCGGTCCAGTGGCCGCCCAAAGCAAATGTCTGCAGACGTCCTCCTCCGCTAACGTTCCAGCGGGAGAACGGCCGATATGTCAGCTCTGCGTAAGATCCGGTTTCCCCGCTCAGGAAATCGGGGTCAAACGACGTAGCGCCTGTGGCCGCCGGATTCAGGCTCAGCGGCGACTGCTCTCCCACCGGCTGAGTGATTCGGTAGTTGACATGATTGAGATACGCGGACGTCCCCGTGATCAGGGACCACTTGCCGCCGGCGTCCGCATCGAAATCGAACTTCGCCGCGCTCCTCCCGTCGCGGCTCGTCTGCGCATAGACCGGGACCGCCGGGATTTGCTGCGGGTTCAGTCCCTTGATTGTCACGATCTCGAAAAGCGTGTCTTCCTGACGGATATCTTCCTGGTCCTCAGAGTCGCTCAGGGTCAGCATTCCAAAGCTCGAGGAAGAATAGGTGTGACGCCAGCGAAGCCCATCGGTCGTTCTCCAGCCCGTGTACTGCATGTCGATCTGGTTGGGATTCACGCAGTCGAAGCCCTGGGACCCGCCAGCTCCGCCGGGGTCCAGATCGAGCTTGTCAAACCCGCTCAGGCTCAGGAAATCGACCTGATCGCCCGGGCTCGGGGCAACGTGCCCCGCCCAGAGCATGTTGTTGTAAATCGGCGTCCCACCCAGCCCCACGTTGCTGTCGAAAAGGTTCAGGAAACTCTGGTGAGCCGATCCCAGAATCGATCCGTCCTGGCCGAGAGGAACGAGCAGCAGACCGCCGGCTCCGATGTAACCCGCTTCTGCCTCGCCGTGCCGCTTACGGTCGCCATCCGAGCGCGTATGAATGTCGACCACGGACGACAGGCGCTCATCGAAGCTCGCATCGTAGCCGCCGGTGTAGAGGTCGAGGCCCTGGATCGCCGCCGTGTCGATCATGGTGGAGATTCCGCCCGTGGTTCCCATGATCGAAATCTGATTGATGTTGGGGACCTCAAAGCCGTCAACCAGGTAAAGATTCTCGATGGGATTGCCGCCCCGCACGATCAGATCGTCGCTGTAGTCTCCATTGCCCACGACGCCCGGAAAAACCTGCATATACCGGGAGAAGTCGCCATAGGTGCCGGCCGAAGGCAGAATGTCCTCCGCGATGGCGTGAAAGGGCCGGGGAGACGGATGCTCCACCGGCGTCTGATCTGCGCTCCCGTCGACGCGAACCCAGGTGCGGACGACAGGCAGCGTCACCGCAAGGGGCGGAGATGTGGAAGCGGCCTCAACATCGTCAGGCCTCGGGGCGTCGACCAGTGGGAGAGGTGGCGCCGATTGCGCCAACGAGCCATTAACAGAAAAGATAACTACCAAAGGCAGAAGAAACTGCATACGAATCAACATGCAAAGGTCCACCCTGGGGGGAGGATTTCGAGGTGGGACCGATGGAATCATCGGGGTGTTGCTCGTCCCGCACATCCATCACGAGTGAGTGAAGGATGTCTCGTTCGCACCTATCATGGGCGCACTTCGCCGGAAGGTGAGCAATAATTCGGTTAAAAAGATAACTCCAAAGTAACCACGACGCGAGGCTATTTGCGCCTTTTCAGGAAGCTGCCGCAGAGTTGCGTCTGATGCGAAGAGATGAATTACCTGAGAGCCCCGGCGATCTTAGCTCGCCAGCCCGGCCGACTCCTGCGGCGCGGGCGCCGATTCCTTTCGCAAGTCCTGCACCCGCTTGCCGATGCCGTACTTCAGCTTTTCGACGCCCTCGCCGGTCACAGCGGAGATGGCATAGAACGGCAGCTTCTTCCGCTTGGCCATCGTCTCCAGCTTTTTCAGCTTCGCGGGGTTGGCCACGTCGGCCTTCGACGCGACCAGGATCATCGGCTTCTCCGCGAGTCCATGGCCGAAGCTCTTCAGCTCGTCCATGATCACGCGAAAATCCTCCGCCGGATCGGCGCGTCCGCTTCCGTCGGACACGTCGACCAGATGCACCAGCAGCCGCGTGCGCTCGATGTGCCGCAGAAACTGCGTGCCCAGCCCCGCGCCCAGATGCGCACCCTCTATGAGTCCGGGAATGTCCGCCACCACGAAGCTTTCCTCGTGCGGCGCCTCGCCGATGGAGACCACGCCCAGCTGCGGCTCCAGGGTGGTGAAGGGATAGTCCGCGATCTTCGGACGTGCTGCCGAGATCCGCGAGATCAGCGTGGACTTGCCCACATTCGGATACCCCACCAGCCCCACGTCCGCCAGCACCCGCAGCTCCAGCCGGTACGCGCGCTCCTCGCCCGGCCGTCCCAGTTCGTGCTCGCGCGGCGCCTGGTGGGTGGAGGTGGCGAAATGCTGGTTGCCGCGTCCGCCGCGTCCGCCGCGGGCGATCACCAGCTGCTCGTCCGGATGCGTGAAATCGTGGATCAGCTCGCCGCTCTCGGCATCGAAGAGCAGCGTGCCCACCGGGACCTTCAGCACCACGTCCTTGCCGTCGCGCCCCGTGCAGTTGGAGCCCATGCCGTGCTCGCCGCGCTCCGCCTTGTGCTCCGGATTGAAGCGGTAGAAGACCAGCGTGTTGTGCCGCTGGCTGGCTTCCATCACCACGTTCCCCCCGTGTCCGCCGTCGCCCCCGGAGGGGCCGCCGCGCGGCACGAATTTTTCCCGGCGGAAGGCCATGCAACCATTACCGCCGTCACCGGCTTTTATGCGGATTTTTGCCTCATCGATAAACATTCGCTCCCTTTAGTTTAACGAAAGGACTACGCTCGATTCACCGAACAGAAATCAGCTCCTGGGAATGGCGCCGCTCCCGGTCTGTTCGATGAGGCAACTGTGCGGTTTTCCGGGCTCCCGATCGCGATCGTGCTGACGCTTCTGTTCGCGTCCGCCGCGAGTCTTCCGTGCCAGTCCGACACGGGTGCCATGGTCTCCGGTCGCGTCCTCTCGCCCGTCGGACAAGCCGTCGCCGGCGCGTGGCTCCGGATCGAAAACACGATTACCGGTGAGCACAGCGACATCACGTCGGACAATGGCGGCAATTTCCGCTTTCCTGAAGTTTTGCCCGGAACCTACTCCGTCGAGGTGCGCGCCCCGGAACTTTCCGGCTGGGAGGCCGACAATCTCAGCGTGGCCGTAGGCGCTGACGTGCGCCTCACCGTGCAGCTTTCTCCGCTCTCTCTGCACCGCACTGTGCTCGTGGACGGCCGCAGGCTGGAAGCCGCTCCGGGCCGGGGCGAACAGGACGGTGCCATCGGCCAGGCCGCCCTCGATGGCCTTCCCAACAACGGTCAGCACTGGTCCGCTCTGGCCGGACTCTTCACCGCGGCCAGCCCCGGCTCGAATGGCGATCTGAGCTTTCGCGGCCTCAGCCCCCTGCTCAACAGCGTTGCCGTCGACGGAGCCGACAACAACCTCGCCTTTCGTTCCCGCGAGCGCGGCGCCGAGGGCAGCGGTTATGCCTCGGGACAATCCTCCATCGGCGGCTTCGAGACCAATACCGGCGGATACTCCGCGGAATATGGCCGCGCGCCCGGAGGCGTCATCAGTTCCGTTACCAAAGGTGGATCCAACCACATGCACGGCCACGCTGTCTTCTACGATCGCGGAGCCATCGGTCAAACGGCGAACGCCTGGAACAAAGTCATGCAGGCCGAGCCTGCGGGAAGCACAGCCACCGCGACCGGCCAGCCCGTTCTCTATCTGAACGGCCAGCCCATCACCTACGTCGACGTTCCCATTCACGCCCCCGATCGTCGTCAGCAATGGGAGGTCTCCGCCGGCGGACCCCTGCGCCGCGACCGCGCCTTCTGGTTCTTCGCCTGGGAACAGCACGACCGCAACGATCCCGCCATCGCTCGCGCCAGCGAGCCCCAGGTTTTCTTCTTTCCACCATCGGCTGCTGTGCTCACCACACTGGAGGCACGCCTCGCGCGCGTCAACAGCGCCAACCCGATCCTGAAAAGCTGCCCCGCCGCTACTGCGTCGGGCGGATCCGTGGCTGCTGCTGCATGCGCCTATCCCGCCGTGCTGAATCAGCTCAGCGGCATGCTCGGCAGCGTCCCCCGGTCCACGCGCCAGACCATCGTCTTTCCCAAAATCATCTGGCATCGAGACGATCGCAATCAGTTTGTCTTCCAGTTCAATTCCATGCGCCGCACCGCTCCCCACGGAGCGCTCACCGGCGCCTCGGAAATGGACTCGATGGGCAGCTTCGGCAACAGCTCCACCAGCGACGATGCCGCCGTCGCCCGCTGGGATTTCTTCGCCTCGCCGCAGTTCCTCAGCAGCCTGCGTCTCGAGTACAGCCGCGATTTGCTGGCGCAAACTCCAGGATCGCCCTCGGCCTTCGAGCAGCAATTCGCGAAGAATCCGTACGGTCTGGCCCCACAGATCTCTGTCGACCGCAGCTCCGGGTTCACCTTCGGAACCCTTCCCGCCGTCAACAAGCCCCAGTATCCGCTGGAGACGCGCGAGCAATTCATGGACGCAGCCACGTGGATCCATGGCCGCGCCGCCATCCGCTTCGGCTATGACTACAACCACGTCACAGACGCCATCGACGGAATGAACGGCGAGAACGGTGAATACTCTTACGCGACCCTCCTCGACTTCATCTCCGATCTGCTGGCCCCCGACAGCTGCGACGCCTCGGCCACGGCTGCGGGATCGTATCCCTGCTATTCGCGCTTCCGTCAGACACTGGGCTTCCCGAAGTGGTGGTTCAACACCGCCGACTACGCTGCGTACGCTGCCGGTGAGTGGAAGGCCGAACGCCGGCTCACATTCACCCTTGGCGTTCGCTATGAATATGAGCGCTTGCCGGATACAAATTCCGCCCTCGTGAACCCCGCCATTCCCGAGACCGCGAAGTTGCCGCACAACCGTAATGATTTCGGCCCGCGCGCCGGGTTTTCCTGGGACATCTTCGGACGCGGCAGCACCATCCTGCGCGGCGGCTATGGACTCTACTGTGGCCGCGTGCCTAACGCGACCGTCTTCAGCGCGCTCACCGCCACCGGCTCCGCCCGCTCGCCGCGCACTTATTCCTGGCGCTCCACCGACGTCGGTGCGCCGCCTTTCCCTTATGTCTTTTCCAGCGGCGAAACACCGTATACCGATCCGGCCGCGCCCGATCAGGCCTCGTCCGCACCGGAGGTGACGTATTTCGACCACCGCTTCCGCCATCCCCAGATCGATGAGGCAAGTCTCGAGCTCGCGCAGGCTCTTGGCAGTCGCATGGTGCTCACCATAACCGGCATGGCCACAAACGGCCACCATCTCACCCAGTTCGTCGACACAAACATCGACCTCGGCGACGTGGCCAGCGTCTTCTACACCGTTAAAGGTCCCGACAATCTCAGCGACGCCGGCCCGCTGGGTAAGGCGATCGGCCAGTCGCCCGATGCCTCCTACCCGATCTACGCGCTCCGCCGGAACTTCTATTTCCAGCGGCTCAATCCTGACTATGGCTCCGTCACCGATATCCTGAGCGAGACGAATTCCAGTTATCGCGGGCTCATGGTGCGTCTCATCCGCCGGCTGTCCCCGAGTTTAAGTATCAATACCGGTTACACATGGTCGCACGCCATCGACGACAACCAGAATGAAGCTGCCTTCGCCGAGCGCGACGACGTTTACGATCCCGCCGATCTCGCTCTCGAACATGGCACATCCAATTTCGACGTACGCCAGCGCGTCTCCGGTGCCGTCGTGGCCCGCGAGCCGTGGCGTCCCCGCGGCGCCGCCGGCGTTCTCCTCGGCGGCTATACGCTCGCCGCCGTCGGAGACTGGCGCACCGGCCTGCCTTTCTCGATGCGCACGGCGGGGTCCATCCCTTCTCCATCCTGCTCGTATCGGGACTGGCTCAGCGCCGGAGGTGCCACCGGCAATGGCGCGGAGTGTCTCAAAATTGTGCAGCAGCCCAACAGCACCTTTGACGCCGGCACCGTCGCCGTTCCTGTCCCCGGCCTCGGCGCCAGCCTCAATGGTTCCGGCGGCGAGGACCTGATTCTCCCCATCGGCCGAAACAGCTTCCGCTATCCAGCCACGGCGAACCTCGATCTGCGCCTCGGGAAACGCATCCATCTGGGCGACCACAGTGCGATCGAGTTACTTGGCGAAGCCTTCAACGCCCTCAACCACCAGAACCTCACCGCCGTGCAGACCGTGGGTTATCGCCTCACCAACGACACCCAGCACGCCAACATGGCGAACCTCATCTGGCAGAGCGGCATGAAACCCGGCAGCACCGTACAGCTCGTCAACGGTACCTCAATCTCCGTGCCGGTCTTCGACGCCACCGCCGCCTTCGGAGGGCCGACTAACGCTAACAGCAGCGCCATCAGCCGCGAGCGACAGTTGCAGGTTGGGGTGCGTCTGGACTTCTGATATCGCCGCCTTTTTCAACACCCTCTGATTCCGCCGATCCTGTGACAGAGTTTCGCACCCGGTTTTCCACGGTAACCGTTACAAATTTCAGGCATCCCGCCGCTGCAAACCATGCTGTAATTAACCTCAAATTCATTTAAGGGTGAAACTCTGGAGCCGTAAACCGGACAATCTGCCTTCACCTGAGACACCGGAGTGCCCTGACCGGCACTCTGTACAGCAACACGAATCACTATTTTTTGAGGCCATGGCAATGAAAAATTTTCTCCGGATCCAGCCAGCCTGGGCGCTGTGCCTGCTGGCTTTTGCCCTCATCGCTGCGCCCTTCGCCCGTTCCCAGCAAACGCTGGGAAGTCTCAACGGAACAGTCACCGACATTTCCGGCGCGGCCGTTTCTGGCGCTTCCGTCACGGTGGTAAGCGAACAGACCGGCCTCACGCGGTCGGCCACGACGCACAACAACGGCTACTGGGAGATCCTCAACATTCCCATTGGCACCTATCGCATCAGCGTCAAAGCGCCCAATTTCGAAAGCGAAGATTTTCCCGGCATCACCGTGCGCGAAGATCGCGCCGCCACGCTCAACGCCGCGCTCAAGCCCGGACAAGTAACGGAGTCAGTTACAGTCAGCGCCAATCCGTTGCTGAATGCCACCGACACGACCAACGGTTACACGCTCGACAAGTCGCAGATCGCCGAAACTCCGCTGGCTACCGGCAGCTTCACGCAGCTTGCCATCCTCGCGCCAGGCGTTAGTTCCCAGCTGCTCTCCGGCGTCGGCACTGATGCCGGTCTCGGCAACCAGCCCATCTGGTCCAACGGCCAGCGCGATACCAGCAACACCTTCACCGTGAACGGTGTCGACGTCACCAACCTTTTCAACGGCAAGAGCTCCAGCCAGGACGTCTCCCAGCGCTACCAGTTCAACATCGGGGAAGGCGCGACCACTGGTGGGCAGGCCCAGGACAACATCTCCGTCTATGGTTCCAACGGCAACGGCCTCGCCTCGCCGCCTCCGGAGTTCATGCAGGAAATTACCGTGACCACCTCGATGTACGACGCGCAGCAGGGCCAGACCAGCGGCGCGCA
>DATJQW010000031.1:0-5896 GCA_035505395.1 Acidobacteriaceae bacterium | reverse complement strand
TGCTCCGCGGTCTCGCGGCACAGCTTCTTCACCTGCTCCTGCGTGGCTTCGGGTTTCAGCAGCGTGTGATCGATCACCGCCGCCAGAGATTCGCGGGACGCCAGCGCCGCTTTCGCAAATCCGGCCGCATCGAACCCGATAACGTCCTGATCCTCGTCCTCGTCCACCGCACGAACCCTGGGGCCCATGGGAATTCCTTTCAATGGCCAGCCACTATAGCGGCGTCATCGGGCATCAGGCAAATATCGGGCAGGTTCCGGTAGCGCTCCGCGAAATCCATCCCGTAGCCGATCACGAAGTGATTGGGGATGGTGAATCCTACATAATCGGCCTCGATTTTTTCGAGACGGCGCGAGGGTTTGTCGAGCAGAGCGGCGATGCGCAAGGATTTCGGCTGGTGCTGCTCCAGCAGGCTGCGCAGGAAGTGCAGTGTCAGGCCGGTATCCAGGATGTCTTCGATCAACATCACGTTTTTGCCTTCAATGGGCTGATCGAGATCTTTGATCAGCTTGACCGCCCCGCTTGAGTTTTTCCCCTTTCCGTAGCTCGATACCGCGACGAAATCGAAGGTGTTGTCGACCGAGATGCTGCGGGCCAGATCGGCGAGAAAGATGGCCGCGCCCTTCAGCACTCCCACCAGAACGATCTTCTCGCCTGCATAGTCGCGGTCGATCTGCCGGCCCATCTCGGCCACGCGGTCACGAATCTGTTCGCGGCTGAACAACACCTGCAATCCGGACTGAACGGTACTCATCACAGCACCGATTATCAACGAAGCTGCTGCGCCTGGCCAGACGATGCGGTGACCGGGCAGCGAGATTGGCGCGGAGCCCAGTCACGTATCCTCTATGCGAGGGTTGCTGCTGATGAATTCTCCCTGCCGCACGATTGCAGCCTGGCTCGTGGCTCTCTTTGCTGGTGGTCTTGTCATCCAGGCGCAAGCGCAGGCATCCGGCAGCGTGGCGCAGGCCGCTTCCAGCGTCGCACCAGATTCAGGGGCGCCGCTTCCCGAATCTCCCGAATACCGCGCCGTGCAGCAGCAGCTCGCCAGCGGCTGGAATACGTGGGATGTACACAGCGTGGCCACACAGGTGCTTCTGCCGGAGAGTCTGGCCATCCACGCGGAAATGAAGCACAACACCACCGAGGCGGGCGACGCGTTTCTTCAGAACACGCTGATTGGGCGCCGCGATCCGGGCGCGGAGCAGGTGACGCCCGGTCCCCATGCGTGGGACGGCAGCTACTCGGAGCTGACCATCGCGTGGGAGGGTCACACCTGGACGCTCGAAAGCGCGCACGCCGGCAAGGACCTGGTGCTGCTGGCCACGCCGTTGCCGGAGGCCCAGCCACCCATCCTGCCGCCGACGATTGTCTTCAGCATCGACTTTCTCTGGAACCGCAAAGGCTCCGCAATCCGCCGCGAGGGGGAGATCGATACGCGCGGTGCGGCCGGGGATATTCCGGTCTACTGCACCTGCGAACCTGCCGGAACCACCGCCGGACCGCCGGTCATCGATCTCCCCATCGGAGGTCCGTACTTTGCGGCAGATTTCACCGAACCGGTGGGAGTGAGCACCGGCAAACGCCGCACATTGGCCGAAATTCAGAGCGCCGTCGCCGAGCAGCGCAGTGCCTACCAGCAATCCATCGCCGCCGCGGGCGATAACGGCCCAATCCTAGACGCCATCGAAACTACCCTGGGCTGGGACACGATCTACGAGCCGGCCGGACAGCGCGTCGTCTCGCCTGTGAGCCGCCTGTGGAGTGTTGGCTGGGGTGGGTATGTGATCTTCGACTGGGACACGTTCTTCGCGGCCACCATGGCCGGCATCGGCGACCGCGATCTGGCCTACGCGGATGCTCTGGAAACGCTGCGTGGAGAAACCGCGCAGGGATTCGTGCCCAACTACGCGCGAGCGGGCGGATGGAAAAGCTCCGATCGCTCGGAGCCGCCGGTGGGCTCCATCACGGTGCTGGGGCTCTACCAGAAATTCCACGACCGCTGGTTTCTGGAGGACGCTTACGCGCCGCTGCTGCGCTGGAACCGCTGGTGGGCCGCGCATCGCGACCTCGACGGCTACCTCGCCTGGGGCAGCGACGGAGAGAATCAGCCGGAGAATCTGGATGATTCGTCGCGAGGCACGCGCTCGGGCGCGATTCTCGAATCGGGACTGGATAACAGTCCCATGTACGACAGCGCCGTCTACGACCCGCACACACATCTGCTGGAGTTTGGGGACGTCGGCCTGATGAGCCTCTACGTGGCCGACTGCAACGCGCTGGCACAGATTGCCGAGATTCTGGGCCAGCCGAACGATGCGCAGAAGCTGCACGATCGCGCTGCGCGCTACCGGGCGAAGCTGCAGACCATGTGGGATCCGCGGGTGGGCATGTTCCTGAACCAGGATCTCCACACCGGCCAGCCCAGCACGCGACTTTCGCCGACGAATTTTTATCCGATGCTGGCGCACGTCGCCACACCAGAGCAGGCTCGCATCATGATCGAAAAACACCTGACTAACCCGCAGGAATTCTGGGGCCAGTGGGTGATTCCTTCCATCGCGCGCGACGATCCAGCCTTCCAGGATCAGAACTACTGGCGGGGCAGAATCTGGGGGCCGATGAATTATCTCGTCTACCTGGGACTGTGCAACTATGACGATCCCGTGGTCCGGCAGGAGTTTGCGCAGAAGTCCTACGACCTCTTTCTCGGGGAGTGGCATGGCAAAGGCCACGTCCACGAGAACTACAACGCCATCACCGGCACGGGCGACGATGTGGGGAACAGCGACCGGTTTTACCACTGGGGCGCCCTGCTTGGATACGTGGAGTACCTCGAGCAGGAGCGCCAGCCGCAGCCCTCGTCGTCCGCCGTTCCCTAAACCGGAGGCGGATTCCTCTGCCGCACAATGCGCTGGTGCCAGTAGGGGTAGATGGGTTTGACCTCGCTGGCGGCATCGAGCTTCGCCACCTGGTCCGCCGATAATTTCCAGTCCGCCGCCCCGAGGTTCTGCTTCAGTTGCTCCTCGTTGCGCGCGCCCACAATGACGCTCGACACCGAAGGGCGCCCGAGCAGCCAGTTCAGCGCGACCTGGGGAATCGTCTTCCCAGATTCCTGGGCGACCTCGTCGAGAGTATCCACGACGTGGTGGAGATACTCGTCGTTGACCGGCGGCCCGGCCTCCGCAGTCCGGTGCAGGCGGCTCACCTCCGGCAACGGGTGGCCGCGGCGGATTTTGCCGGTGAGACGGCCCCACCCCAGCGGACTCCAGATGAGCGCGCCGACGCCCTGATCCAGCGCCAGCGGCATCAGTTCCCACTCGTACTCGCGGCCCACCAGCGAGTAATAGACCTGGTGAGCAACATAGCGCGCCCATCCGTGCTGCGCCGAAACCGCGAGGGATTTCATCAGGTGCCAGCCGGAGAAATTCGAGCAGGCGATATATCGAATCTTTCCCTGGTGAACCAGGGTGTTCAGGGTGTCCAGCGTCTCTTCCACCGGCGTGAGCGCGTCGAAGCCGTGCACGTGGTAGATGTCGATGTGGTCTGTGCCGAGGCGCTTCAGGCTGGCCTCGCATTGCTCGAGCAGGTGCAGCCGCGACGATCCCAGGTCGTTCGGCCCCGGGCCCATGGGGAAAAATGACTTGGTGGAAATCAGCACCTGGTGCCGTTTGCCCTTCAGCGCCTTGCCCAGGATCTCTTCGGCCAGGCCGTCGGAGTAGCCATTGGCCACGTCGAAGAGGTTGATACCCGCATCGAGGCACAGATCGACCATGCGCCGTGCCTCATCCACCTGGGTCTCGCCCCACGCGCGAAAGAATTCGTTGCCGCCGCCAAAGGTCGCCGCGCCAAAGCTGAGCGCAGAAACCTTCAGACCTGAACGTCCGAGCAGTCTGTATTCCATGGGACAAAGGATGCACCGTCAGCAGCGGGCGGTGCAATTTCGCCGCGCGAGTGCGCGACGGCTCAGAAGGGAATCTTGTTGCCGGAATCCAGCCAGGCCTGGAACGACTCCCATGCCTCGTCGTGCAGGAGCATGGCCGAGGGGATGGCGCGCTGCTCGGGCGGCAATTGCAATTCTCTGTAAAGAAACGCGTCGTCGAAATCGATGCGGGCGGCGTCGGCGCTGGTATTGGCGTACCAGATGCGATCGATGCGGGCCCAGTAGATAGCGGCCAGGCACATGGGGCAGGGTTCGCAGCTGGTGTAAACCTCGCAGCCGCGCAGGCTGAAATGATTGAGCGCGTGGCATGCGGCGCGGATCGCGCGGACCTCAGCATGAGCGGTTGGGTCGTTTTCCTGGGTCACGCGGTTGACGCCTTCGGCGATGACGGCGCCCTCACGGACGATGAGGGCGGCAAACGGGCCGCCTGCAGCAGTACGCGCGTTTTCCGTCGCCAGGGCAATGGCGCGGCGCATGAATGCAGGATTTGGAGCGGGGTCCATAGACGGGAAAGGATCTGCGAAACCAGTATGGCACAGGGATATCAGCGGCTCCGGGGCGGCTTTGCCGGGGGTGCACGGCACCGGTATGATCCAGAAAGCGGGTGGACCCTCCGAATTTGACGCAGCCTTCTTCAACTTCCCGGGCAACTTCTCCGTCTCTTCTGTGTCGAATTGCGTAAATCAGCAAACCACTTATAAAGTCCGACGTCGTTTAGCTGAATCACTTTGGGAGCCACCGTTTGACTCAAATCCGATTTGCTTCTTTCCCTGGCCTCTTTGGGATTCTGTTCATTGCGGCTATGGGTTTTTCGCTGACGCCGGCGGCCCTTATCGCCCAATCCACCACTACTGTCGCGGCGCTGCCTGACGCGCCGGACGCATCATCGCAGCAAAATCCGACGCAGCAGACAGCGCCGCCGGCGCCATCGAGTACTTCGTCCAGCCCGCAGAGCGCGCCGCCGAGCACTTCCGGCCAGGACAAGAGCGCGCAGACAAGCGGACAGGGCAAAGTTGCGGGAACGTCGAACAACCGGCTCTTCTACGCGCTGCCAAACTTCCTGACCATGCAAGGCGGCAAGCTTCCGCCGCTCACCGCCGGGCAGAAATTCAAGGTCGTGGCGCTTGGGGATTTCGATCCCGTCCAGTATCCCTGGTGGGGGTTGCTTGCCGCGATCGGCCAGGCGGACAACAGCGACCCGGCCTACGGGCAGGGCTGGGTCGCCTATGCCAAGCGCTATGGGACCACCGCGGGCGACAGCACGGTCGAGAACTTCATGGTAGGCGCAGTTTTTCCTTCCATCCTTCACCAGGATCCTCGCTTCTATCAGTCGAGCTCAGGAGGATATGCGCACCGTGCCTTCTATGCGGTCAGCCGAATTGTTGTGACTCGTTCCGATTCCGGGCACTCTCAGTTCAATTACTCCGAGATTTTTGGGGCGGCCGTCGCGGGCGCAATCTCGACCTACAGCTATCACCCCAGGAGCACCTATATCAGCACACCCACCAATCCCCACCTGTTTGTGCCTTCAGAGCGAACCCTGGGCAACACAGCGGACACATGGGGAACACAGGTCGGGTTGGACACGATCACCATCGTGATCAAGGAATTCTGGCCCGACGTCCAGCACAAACTTTCGCACAAGTCCAGGCAAGGCTCCGCGGGCGGCACGGGTTCGAGCGGGGGCTCCGGCAATCCGCAGTAATGTCTCTCGGGGGGGCGCATTGTGCTATGGTTGACCCGCTGTTGATGAGGCTGACCTGCAATGCGTACGATCCTGCGTGTATTTCTGCCCGTCGTGCTTTTTATCCTTCCCGTTTCCGCCTTCGCGAAAGCCACAGTCTTTTGGCAGCCTGGTTTTCCAGCAGCCGATTCTCCGGCGCCCGATGAGGCAGCGCTGCGGGCTGCGCTGCCCGGCGCGGATTTTGCAGACGCGACACAACTGAGCGCGGC
>DATJQW010000030.1:0-10908 GCA_035505395.1 Acidobacteriaceae bacterium | reverse complement strand
CCCCGTCATTATGACCGCGCTGGCCATGATTATCGGAATGATTCCGATGGCCCTGGGCCTGGGAGATGGCGGAGAACAGAATGCGCCCCTCGGCCGCGCTGTCATCGGCGGCCTGCTCTGCGCCACCGCGGCGACGCTGGTGTTCGTACCGACAGTGTTCGCTCTGCTGCACAGCCGGTCAGAAGGAGCTCAAATACGCGCGGGGAGCGAGCCGGGCGGCCAACCCATTCATGCCGGATGACCCCGAAGCCCAGCGAAAGGAGAGAAAAAGAATGAACACGACTGAAACGAACGATGAACGAACTCAGCCCGATGAAGTCCAGCCTGCTCCTTTGCCGGATACGAGGCAAACGCCCTGGCTTTCGATCGTCTCGGGTGGAGCGGCCCTGGTGCTGGCAACATTAATCTACTCGGGCATTCATCAGCGCGCACAAGCTGAGCGCCGGCTCGGTATTGTGACGGAACGCGCAGCGATCACGCCGGTCAGCGTCGTGCATCCGAAGCCGGAAGCGGGTTCGCAGCAGATCGTTCTGCCGGGTTACACCGAGGCATTCACCGACACTCCAATCTACGCGCGGACCAACGGCTACCTGAAGCGCTGGTATTTCGATATCGGGGCGCACGTCGAAAAAGGTCAGTTACTCGCCGAGATCGATACGCCGGAGATCGATCAGCAACTGGATCAGGCCCGCGCAAATCTGAAGTCTGCCCAGGCCAACGAGCAACTGGCCGCGATTACCGCTGCGCGCTGGCAAAATCTGCTCAGAACCAACAGCGTGTCGAAGCAGGAGACCGATCAGGCAGTCAGCGATCTCAGCGCAAAGCAGGCGACCGTCGAGGCGATGAACGCCAACGTGCACCGGCTCGAACAACTGCAATCCTTCGAGAAGGTCTACGCTCCGTTTTCTGGCGTCATCACAGCCAGAAACACCGATGTAGGCGATCTCATCAATGCAGGCGCGGGCGGAGTGCCGCAGGAGCTGTTTCACATGGCGGCAGTAAACAAGCTGCGCGTCTATGTCGCCTTGCCGGAAATCGATCTGAGGGCCGCGCAGGACGGCGCAAAAGCGGAGTTGACACTCGACGAATTTCCAGGCCAGACCTTTGAGGGTGTGATCGTGCGCAACTCCGATGCGATCAATCTCGCCTCGCGCACCCTGAATGTCGAGGTCGACGTGAACAATCCCGGCGATCGCATCAAGACCGGCGCTTACGTGTTTGTTCACCTGGGTCTTCCTGATAACGAGCCCAGAGCAGACGAATCGCTGATTATTCCGGCGAATACGCTGCTCTTTCGTTCCGAGGGACTGCGCGTCGGCGTGGTGCGCAACAACCGCGCCGACCTGGTTCCCATCACCATCGGGCGCGACTACGGGTCCTCCGTCGAAGTGATCGCGGGCCTCAATCCAGCTGACCAGGTCATCGTCAATCCATCGGATTCGCTGACGACCGGAACTGCCGTTCAAATCAGCACGGCGAGTCACGCAGGCGCACAATGAATACCCGATTGTTTCCAATCATGCTGGCATCTGCGGCGCTGCTGTTGGCCGGGTGCACGGTAGGGCCAAAATTCGTGCCGCCGGTCCCTCCTCAGGCGCCCGCATTCAAGGAGCAGCCGCCCGAATCGTTCAAGGCCAGCCAGGAATGGCAGCCCGCGCGACCGGGTGATCAGAAGATCCGCGGCGCATGGTGGGAGATGTTCGGCGACCCCCAGCTCGACGCGCTCGAAGATCAGCTCACCGCTTCCAACCAGGACCTGAAAGTGGCAGAAGCGCGCCTGCGCGCGGCGCGGGCTGCGATTCGCTTCAATCGGTCCGGTTTGTTTCCGACCATCTCCACATCACCCAGCGTGGACAACGAACGCGTGTCCGCGCACCAGCCCTACTTTCCGGCTTTCGAGGCCAACAACGGCACCGGCAATTATTCCCTGCCCTTCGATCTTTCTTATGAAGTGGATTTGTGGGGCCGGGTGCGTCGCACGATCAACGCCTCGCGCGAGGAGGCGCAGGCCACCGCCGCCGATCTCGCGACGGCCAGCCTGAGTTTGCACGCCGAGCTGGCCATCGACTACTTCGAGTTGCGCAGTGCCGACGCGCAGAAGCAATTGCTCGACGACACGGTGAGGGCCTACGCCGATGCATTGCAGCTGACCAGGAACCGCTTTGAGGGCGGAGTAGCTCCCAAATCCGACGTGGCACAGGCGCAAACTCAACTGGACGAAGCCAGGGTGCAGGACACGGACATCACCGAAGCCCGTGCCGAGTACGAGCACGCCATCGCAACCCTCATCGGACTGCCGCCCGCCAGCTTCAGCCTGCCGCCGGCGCCGCAAACGCCAATGCGCCTCCCTGTCATTCCCGTTGGTTTGCCGTCAACCCTTCTCGAGCGTCGCCCCGACATCGCTGCTGATGAACGCCGTGTGGCGGAGGCAAATGAGCAGATCGGTATTGCTCGCGCGGCGTACTTTCCTGCGCTGACCATCGGCGCAACCGGCGGTTTCGAAGGCACCACGGTGACGAACTGGCTGAACTGGCCCAGCCGCCTCTGGGCGGTCGGACCCCAGCTATCCGAAACCTTGTTTGACGCCGGCCGCCGCCACGCCACCTCGGAAGCAGCTCAGGCGAACTACGACGGGACCGTCGCTGCCTATCGTCAGACAACGCTGAACGCATTTCAGGAAGTGGAAGACAACCTGGCCGCGCTGCGCATTCTGGAGCAGGAGGCGGCGCAGCAACACCAGGCAACGGCCTCTGCTCAGGAGTCGCTGCAGCTCTTCACGAATCGCTATCAGGGCGGCGTCGATAACTACCTTCAGGTCATCACCGCTCAGACGATTGCGCTTGCCGATGAGCGCAACGACATCGACATTCAGCGCCGTCGCATCGATGCCAGCGTGTTGCTGGTCAAGGCGGTTGGCGGTGGATGGGACACCTCCCAGCTGCCCAGGTACTGACTCCGTCATCGGAGCACGATGCTGCAGCCGGACATTGAGACCGCAGGCCATCCTGCCTCAGGTCTGAGATCCATGGGGTTTCGGCACGCCTGCTCCGTTTCAGGCATTATAGGAACCATGACTCAAGAGCCGTTGACCGCTCATCACGGCTGGCTCCTCTTGACGATGGAGGAGCATGGATCTCACGATGGCATATTGCCAGATCAGGAGAGACCTTGAGGAGCATACCTGGGCCCTCACGAGTCAACACGCTGCATTGACCACGCGGCTCTTCTTTCTAACCGGACAGGATCACGAAGAGTTCCTCACTACCCTGCACCACTGCCAGACAGCAAAAGCTGATCTCGCCGAATCCCGCGTCCGCCTTCGGGAACACAGGCTGGAGCATCGCTGCTGATTTCGCCGGCTACGGCAAATAGCCACTCAACGGCGCTCCTGTTGGCCTCGTGGAGCCGAATGCACATCGATCTGGCAGTCGTTCGATCCGGGAAACGGGCCAGCCGCGCCCGCGGTCGATGGCTTTCCAGCGATTTGGAAGATGCGCCGGCGGCGAAGAGAATGACTTTTCCATCGTCGAGCGCCCCCTCTCCGAAGAGCGCCGTCACCGTCATGTATGCTGAAGCAATTCCGATGAATCGCTTTCCACTCCCGGGGCCGAAGACCCTCCTGCCTTTTGTCCTTGTCATTCTGCTGACCGGCTGCGGCCGCTTCAGGAACACATCGGCGAAATCCTCCGGGCAGCAGCGCATTGTCTGCATCGGCGAGGAGTACAACGAGATGATCTACGCACTGGGCGCGCAGGCGAACCTGGTCGGCGTCGACTACTCCAGCACCTACCCGCCGGAAATCAAAAAGCTGCCCACCGTCGGCTATCATCGAGCCCTCAGTGCCGAGGGCATACTTTCGCTCCACCCGACGCTGATTCTCTCCGACAACAACATCGGTCCCGACAACGTCGTCCGCCAGCTGCAGGCCCTCAACGTCCCCATGAAAACCTTCCAGGCGAAGGATGATTCCATCGAGGGAGAGAAGGCCCTGCTTCGCGAAATGGGCGCGTTCTTCCACAAGGAGAAGCGCGCCGAGGAACTTTGCGCTCAGATCGATCGCGAGATGGCCGCGGCGGCGGTGGCCGTGAAGCAGTACAAGACCACCCCGCGCGTCGCAGTCATCCATTTCGGGCGCGCTTCCAACGTCTACCTGATCGTCGGCAACGGCGGCGGCGGAGACGCGAGCACCGCGGGAAAGATGGTCGAGCTGGCCGGCGGCCAGATGGCCATGCAGCAAAAAGGAATGCAGCGCATGGTCTCGCCGGAAATCATCGCGAAGAGCAATCCTCAGGTGATCCTGATGACCGAGTACGGTTTCGACCGGCTGGGCGGGATGGAGCAGGCCAAGACTCTGCCCGGCGTCGCGGAAACCGATGCGGCCCGCCACAACCGCATCTACCGTGTGCCGGAACATGAGCTGATGTACTTCGGGCCGGATACCGGGGACAACATCGTCCAGCTGGCGAAGCTCATCCACCAATGAACGCGCGCCGGGCCGATCGCTGGTGTCTGGTCGTGCTGTTTGTCCTCATGATCGTCACCACCGTCGCCTCCATCCGTTATGGGGCGATGGATTTCTCTGCACACGACATGGCCGCCGCCGCCTGGGGCAAGCTCTCCGGCCAGGCAGACATGCCGCTCGACCAGCGCATCTTTATCCAGCTGCGCGTACCCCGTGCCATTCTGTGTCTGCTCGTAGGCGCGGCCCTGGGAGTCGGCGGCACGCTGATGCAGGGCCTCTTCCGCAATCCCATCGTCGAGCCCGGGCTCGTCGGCACCTCCAGCGGCGCGGCCTTCGGCGCGGCCCTCTTCTATGTCTTCCCGGCGCTGCTCAAAGTCAACCTCGGCGGCCTGACCCTGCCCCTGGTTGCCTGCGCCGGCGGCGTCCTCTCCACGTATCTGGTCTTTGCGCTGGCCCACACCAGGCGCGAAGGCCGCAGCTCCATCCTGCGTCTGCTGCTCACCGGCCTCGCCATCAACGCTCTCTTCATGAGCGGCATTGGATTCCTGTCCTATGTCGCGCGCGATCCTGCGGCCCGCTCCATCATTTACTGGAACCTGGGCACGCTCTCCGGCGCCGACTGGAATTCAGTCGTGGTCGTCGGCATCGCCACCATCGGCGGACTCATCCCTGCCGTCGCCTTTGCAAAATCCCTCAACGCGCTCATGATTGGCGACGACGAGGCCACGGCGCTGGGTGTCAATGTCGGCCGCCTCAAGTGGACCGTGCTCACCATCAACGTCCTCATGGTCGCGGTGGCCACAGCCTTCACCGGAGTGATCAGCTTCGTCGGGCTGATCGTTCCGCACATCCTGCGCATGATGCGCGGCCCCGACAATCGCTTCCTCATCCTCGGGAGCGCGCTGCTGGGCGGAACCCTGCTCAGCGTCGCCGATCTCATCGCCCGAGTCTCGCTGCGCCCTGCCGAACTGCCCATCGGCATCGTCACCGCGGTTGTGGGCGTGCCCGTTTTTCTCTCTCTGCTGCGCAGCCGCGAGTACCTGTCCTGAAGCCATGCTGACCGCGACCGAACTCGTCTACCGCGCCGGCAAGCGCACCCTCATCGACCGCGTCTCCGCGCGCTTCGAGCCGGGAAAGCTCCATCTCATCCTCGGCCCCAACGGAGCGGGGAAATCCACCCTGATTCGTCTGCTCGCCCGCCTGTTGCGACCCGCCGGAGGAATGGTTTCGTATGACGGTCAGGATGCGGCCCACCGCCACGAGCGCGATCTGGCACGCCGCCGCGCCGTGCTTTCGCAGGCGGTCGAGGTCGCATTCTCCTTGCCTGTGCGCGAATTGGTTCTGATGGGCCGTTACCCGCATTTCGGGGCCCGGCCAGGCGCCGAGGATCTCGCCATCTGCGACGAAGTCATGCGTTTCTTCGACGTCACAGCGATGGCCGATCGCAGCTATGGCACGCTCAGCGGCGGCGAATGCCAGCGCGTGCAGTTCGCGCGGGTGCTGGCGCAGATCTGGCGCCCCATCGAAGGCGCGACCCGCCACCTCTTCCTCGACGAGCCGCTGACATTCCTCGACATCCGCCACCAGGTCGATTTCATGGAGAAAGTGCGCACCTTCTCCTCACAGCAGGACGTCGTCGTGGTCGGTGTGGTCCACGACCTCAACCTCGCCGTCCAGTTCGCCGATCGCCTTCTGCTGCTCGACCAGGGCCGCATCCTCGCCGACGGCCCTCCCGCGGAGGTGCTCACTGGAGAAAACCTGCGCAGCGCCTTCGCCGTCAGCCCCGTGCTGCTCACCAATCCTGCAACCGGCAGAGCCCACCTGGTCTTTGAGAGCAGCGCCGACAATTAATGATCAGATCGCGGTTGGGGCGACGGCCGCTTTCGGCCACGCTGGGTTCTGAAGGCTTCAGTCAAATATTGTTTTGGAGTCATGCCGGTCACGCGCCGGAACATGGCGGTGAAGGCTCCGGGAGTCTCGTAGCCCAGCTCGTTGGCCAGGACTGTAACCGATTCCCCGCTCACCAGCCGCGGGATTGCGGCCAGGGTACGAAACTGCTCCCGCCACTGGCGGAATGATATGCCGGCCTCTCTCTCAAAAAGCCGGGCCAGATTGCGCGTGGACGCGCCCGCAAAGACGGCCCACTCCTCGATGGTGCGTGTATCTCCCGGGTTGGCTACAAACGCCTGCTCGATGGCGATCAGGCGCGGATCGTGAAACCGCGCCATGGCCGATTCCCGCGCCGGCGTCCAGTCGATCTCATCCAGCAGCAGAGTCATCAGCCGGCCATCCCGGCCCCGCTCGTCGTACTCCGGAGCGATTCCTGCCGCGCGCCGCGCCAGCTCGCGCAGCAGCGGTGAAACCGGCAACAGGCAGGCAGTCCGCGGCGCGTTTTCAGGACAGGACGAGGAGCGTATATACACTCTGCAGACCTGGGCCGCGCCCAGCGTGTCGGTCTGATGGTCGCACCCCTGCGGAAACCACGCCGCACGGTGCGGCGGCACAACCCAGGCAGCGTGAGGAGTGGTGATCCTCACCGTCCCCGAGTCGGCATAGAGCAGCTCGGCATGCGGGTGGCAGTGGCGTTCCCCGCTGGTCGCGCCCGCGTAGGAGGCAAATTCCACTCCCATGGCTCGCGTGAGCCGGGCGAAGAAATCATGCTCCGGGCTGCGATCCGTCAGATTGTCGTTTTCGGCGTACACAATGGCAGATTTGGCGAAGCGACTCCGAATTTCCTGTCCTATTCTTAAATACGACTAAATTGGTCCCATTTCAAGAGGGCAGCGGGATTTACCCCAAAAATTCTCAGGTTGACCCCGCGGTTCGTCGAGTGAGATCAGAGCTGCGAATGTCGAGGGAACGAGAGAGCATGTCGAGCAGAGCCATTCGCCTTCTGGTCCGGACTGCCGGGTTCATCTGCATGGTTGCGGCCTTGTCGGCGTCCGCGTTGTGGGCCAGCGTCAGCGGCAGCATCTCCGGCACGGTCAAGGATCCGTCCGGGAACGTCATCGTCAATGCGCACGTCACCGTCCGCGAATCGAATACCGGGCTCACCTGCGCCACCCATACCGACGGCAAAGGCTATTACACCTTTCCGGTTCTCCCCGTCGGAAGTTACGCGCTCGACGTCGAGGCTTCCGGTTTCGAGCGGTACGAACGCCGGGCGATCGTTCTCGACACGAATGCCGCGCTGACGCTCAATGCTTCGCTGCTGGTCGGCAGCGTCTCCCAAAACGTCACCGTGACGGACAACACCCTTCACGTTGAGACCACGAGCACGCAGCTGGGCCAGGTGATTTCCGGACGGCAGATGACTTCGGTTCCGCTCGACGGGCGCAGCTTTACGGATCTTCTCTCGCTGCAGCCCGGTGTTGCCCCTGAAACCGCCATCACCGACACCACGGTACAGGACGTGGGCGCTACCGTCCTGAATCCCTCCGGAACGCTCAACTCCGGAAATCAATCGGTCAACGGCCAGCGGGAGACGGCCAATTATTTTGGCGTGAACGGAAGCGACGTCGAAGAGGACGTGAACGCCGGAACAGCTGTTATCCCCAACCTCGACGCCATCGCGGAGTTCCGCATCATCACCAGCAACTTCGATGCGGAGTACGGCGAATACAGCGGAAGCCAGATCAGCGTGGTCACCAAATCCGGTACCAACGAGTTTCACGGGAACGCCTTCGAGTTCCTGCGCAATACCGATCTCGACGCGCGAAACTACTTCTCCCCGACGCGCGGAGCGTTCCGGCAGAACCAGTTCGGCGGAACATTCGGGGGCCCGATCCGGAAAGACAAACTGTTTTTCTTCCTCGATTACCAGGGAACTCGGCAGACCCAGGGCGTCGATACCGGCAATATCGCGGTGCCCTCGAATGCCGACCGAACCGGCCAGCTGTCGGACTTCACCACCGGAACTGCGGGGAATCAGCTGAGCGGTCTGGTGAGCGGCCCGTGGTTCGCCAGCATCCTGACCCGGAGGCTCGGATATCAGGTGGTGTCGGGCGAGCCGTATTACCTGCCCGGCTGCGCCTCTTCCAATACCTGCGTCTTCCCCAACGCGGTGATTCCGCAGTCGGCCTGGTCCGTTCCGGCGCAGCGGATGCTCCAGTACATTCCCGCTCCGAATACCGCATCGGGAACCTTCGCAACGTCTTCGTACAACCAGACGGTGCGCGACGACAAGGCCGGCACGCGGGTCGACTGGAACAGCCGCTGGGGGCTGACGTCGGCGTACTACTTCATCGACGATTTCTACCTCGTCAATCCCTATCCCGTCGCCCAGAGCGGCGCCAGCGTCCCCGGCTTCTCCGCGGCCACCAGCGGCCGCGCGCAGATGCTGATGCTCGGCGACACGAAGAGCTTCGGAGCGACGATGGTCAATGAGTTCCATCTGAGTTCCATGCGCGACAACACCAACCTCGGCCAGCCCATCGGCGGGTGGAATGTGAGCCTCGCGTCGCAGGGTTTTGTGAACGCGGATGGGACCGGCAGCATCGTCGCCCTCGATCCGCGGGGGCAGGGCGTCGAAAATCTCAACTTCAATGCCTATTCGACCGGAGCCGCGGCGAATCAACTGATCCAGGTCAACAACACCTATCAGGCGTCAGACACATTCTCGAAGGTGCTCGGCAATCACACCATGAAGTTCGGCGCCGAATTCCATGCCGACCAGATCAATGCCGATCCCATCGCACAGTTCAACGGCAGCTTCGTCTTTTCCGGACAGGAAACCGGCGTCGACTTCGCGGACTTCCTGATCGGAGTACCCAGCCAGTACAACCAGAGCCAGCTGAATCCGTTCTATGCGCGCAACAAGTACACGGGCGCGTTCGCCCAGGACAGTTGGCATGCGTTGCAGAATCTGACGCTCAACTATGGCTTGCGCTGGGACCGCATCGCGCCCTGGTCGGAGAAGTACAACCAGATCTCGACCTTCGTTCCCGGTGCACAGTCGGTCGTCTTTCCCGGCGCGCCTGCGGGAATTCTCTATCCGGGCGATCCAGGCGTGCTTAACACGCTGGCTCCGATTGACGAACGGAACTTCTCTCCGCGTATCGGAGTTGCCTGGACGCCGCAGGGAGAAAATGGGACTGTTCTAGCCAGGATTCTGGGCTCTCCGGGCGCAACCAGCGTGCGCGCCAGCTTCGGCACCTTCTATACCGCGATTGATGCGCTCGCCATCAGCGTGCTGGCGGCGAACGCTCCTTATGGGACCACCTATTCGAGCCCGGAGCCTCCGCTGTTCGCGACGCCCTTTGTTGGCGCTGCCGACGGCGCCAGCAACGGCCAGCCGTTCCCCTATACCTTTGCGCCGCTCGATTCCTCACGCAGCCATCCTGACCCGAACATCGACTGGGCCACGTACGAACCGATCAGCGGCATTCCCGGATACAGCATCCACAACCATACGCCGTACACCGAAGAGTGGTCGCTGTCCGTTGAGCGCCAGGCGGGGCCGAAGACAGTGCTCGACGCGACCTATGTCGGATCGTCCACGCATCGTGAGCGCGTTCTCATTGCCGAGAATCCTGGAAATCCGGCTCTCTGTCTGAGCCTCAGCCAGCCCAGCGAGGTCATGTCCGGGACCCTGACCTGTGGACCCTACGGCGAAGACACGGTCTACGATCCGGCTTCGGGTGGGGTGGTCAACGGAACCCGGCAGCAGCTTGGCCCCAACTTCGGCAGCAATGCGCTGCAGTCGAACATCGGCGCCGCTAACTACAACGCGCTCGAACTGAGCGCACGGCACACCGCCGGGAATCTCGAGCTCGATGCTTCCTATACCTATGGCAAGTCGCTCGATGAATCGTCGAACATCGGCGAAGAGGTCAACCCGTTCAACCCAGCGCTGAGCTACGCTGTCTCCTCCTACGACATCAGGCAGAACCTGGTCGTCAGCTACGACTATCAGCTGCCCTTCGATCGGTTCTTCCATCCCAACCGGCTCACCAGGGGCTGGGCTCTGTCGGGAATCTCGCACTTCTCCACAGGGTTCCCCGTCACCATGATCAACAACGGCGACAACTCGCTGATCGGGACGAATCCGAACGGCGTGAACAACTCGAGCATCGACGAGCCCGACTACGACGGCCGCGCGCTTCGCTTGAGCGGAAATCCCCGCAGCCAGGGGCACAACTACTTCGATACGGCCGATTTCAGCATGAACGCGCTCGGAGAGCCCGGGACGGCGAAACGGCGGTTTTTCTACGGTCCCGGGCAGGACAATGACGATATGGCGGTCGCCAAAAAGCTTCCCGTCACCGAATCGAAGAGCCTGCTCCTGCGGGTGGAGGCCTTCAACCTCTTCAATCACGCCCAGTTCTTTGGGCCCCAGGCCGTGGACGGCAACATCGGAGATCTTCATACAACGTTCGGCGATGTCGTCAGCGCCGCTCCGCCGCGCATTCTCCAGGGGGCGCTCAAATTCAATTTCTGACCGCGAA
>DATJQW010000029.1:0-12886 GCA_035505395.1 Acidobacteriaceae bacterium | reverse complement strand
GGAGGCGAGCAGGATCAGCTGCGCGTGGGTGGGCCAGCGGGACTCGGCGCGCTCGATGAGCCAGGCGGCGAGAAAGCCGACCCCGAGCGCGAAGGCGGGCAGCATTTCCATGCCGTAGCGGATGTTGTAGTACGAGTGCGGGAACCAGAGCGGGAAGAAGATGGGGACCCATCCGTAGGCCACCGACCAGGTGTAGAACGGAACGGGCATCCAGAAGAGCAGCAGCGGCAGAATGGCCTGCCCGCGCTGCCTGAGGACGCCGGCGACGGTCCCGGCGAGCGCGAGGATGAGGAGAACGTCGGTGAAGCGATGCGGGGCGACGCCGAGCTCAGCGACCTTGAGGAAGTAAAGGAAAGCGACCCAGGGCTTGTGGAAGCCGGGCCAGTGGTAGGCGCCGGGCGGCGTGGTGCGGATGGCGATGGCTTTGGCGGAGTAGGGGCCGCGCATGAAGTCGAGCCAGTCGCCGTACTGGGTGGCGTTCCAGGCAAACCAGAGAACCGGGGCGACCAGCAGCATGGCGGTAAAGAGCACGAAGGCGCCGCCGGCGCGGGACTTCCACGCCCGGGCCACCCAGAGGCCGCGCAGCGCCACCAGCCAGATGAGGCAGGCAAAGATCCAGCCGTCGTAGCGGGTGTAGATGGCGGTGACGAGAACGAGGCCGCAGGCAATGATGCAGCGGCATGCGCTGCGATGGTTCCCTGCTGCGAGCGCGCGGAGGAATGCGACCAGGAAGAGCACGCTCCAGATCATCTGGCAGAGGAAGAGCGGCTCGGTCATGGCGGTGGTCTGCATGTAGAGCAGGCCGGGATTGAGCGCGAAGAGGAGCGTAGCGACGAGGGCTCCGGCAGGACGCAGCCAATAGCGCGCCAGGCGCCACAGGCCGGCGACGGCGAGGACGTAGCAGACCATCGAGGGGATGGCCCCGGCGATGCCGTTCTGCCACCACGCCATTCTGGCGGCGAAGGGCATCATGAGGAAGTGCGGGAAGGGCAGCCAGACGGAGCCGATCTGGCTGATGCCCGGATTGGTGGAGTCGAGGATGCGGCGCGCGATGTGCAGATGCGCGACCGCGTCGCCGAAGAGGAGCAGCAGATTGTGGGAGAAGCAATAGCCGAAGGCGACTAGAGACAGGAGCGCAGCCACCATGCCCGCGAAGATGGCTTCGTGACGCAGGGAGCGGCGCTCGAGGGCGGCGGCGGCAAGGTCGGAGCGATTAGTCGAGGTGCGAGAGCTGGCGGAAGAGCGCAAAGCGATCCTCGATTTCCTTGTGCTCGAGCTGCTGCAGGCGCTCGGTGCCGAAGCGCTCCACGGCAAACGAGCCCATGACGGAACCGTAGAACATGGCGCGGCGAAAGACAGCAGGGGTGAGTTTGGGCTGGGAGGCGATGTAGCCGAAGAAGCCGCCGGCAAAGGAGTCGCCGGCGCCGGTGGGATCGACCACCTCAGCCAGCGGCAGCGCGGGCGCGCGGAAGGGCGTTTTGCAGACCTCGCCAGGGAAGGCATTGTCGCCGAAGAAGGCGGTTGCGCCGTATTCGCCATGCTTGACGACGAGGGCCTTCGGGCCCATGGCGAGAATCTTCTGGGCCGCGACCACCAGATTGCTGTCATTGGCGAGCATCTTCGCTTCGCCATCGTTGATCAGCAGCGCGTCGAGATTCTTCAGCACGCGGGCCAGGTTGCCGGCGTGGTCCTTGATCCAGTAATTCATGGTGTCGCCGCAGACCATTTTCACTTTGGGCATCTTGCTGCGAACGTCGGCCTGGAGGACGGGATCGATGTTGGCGAGGAAAAGATATTCGCTGTCCTGGTATTCGGCGGGGATCTTGGGGGAAAAGCTCTGAAAGACGTTCAGCTCGGTGTTGAGGGTCTGGGCTTCGTTCAGGTTCTTCATGTAAGAGCCGCTCCAGAAGAAACTCTTGCCGGAGACGTGCTCGATGCCGCGCGTGTCGATGCCGCGCCGGGCGAAGACGGATTCCTCCGCGGGCCCGAAGTCCTCGCCGACCACGCCGATGACGCGGACGGGGGTGAAGTAGCTGGCGGCGAGAGAAAAGTGTGTGGCGGCGCCGCCCAGGCAGCGGTTGCGCCGGCCGGAGGGAGTCTCAATGGCATCGAATGCAACACTGCCCACGACAAGAATGGCCATTTCTGTTCCTTTATCTGAAAACTCTTACATGCTTATTTGGAAATCGCAGTCGCCCTACTCGCGATTCTGGACAAAGCCCTCGAAGCCTGCTTCAAAACGTGACAAGGCTTTCTCAACTTCATTCCGGAGTCGCCTCATGTCGCTGTCACCGCCCACGCCTTTCAGAGACGGATGAGGTTTATACATCGTCGAATGCTCGACTTCCCAGAAGAGTCCGATCAACAGTGGGACTACCTGGTACTCTGCACGCACCATATCGCTCACCTCCGGGCAGAACCCTGTGTACTTGTAAGCGAGCGTCGTTCCTCTGTCGTCCAGGATCGGGTCAGGAGCCCATTTGGGAAAGCTCCTCCTTAGAATTTCATCGCACGCGAGCAATCGCGCCCGCGGAAAGACGAGAACCCGGATTGCCGCCAGGTCAGGGAGGGATAACAACGAGTAGTCGGCCGGGTGATCGGGGTCGAAGATACTGCCCTCCTGCCTCCTCTGGAGGGATTTGATTGCGCTCTCGCATTCCTTGACTCGTACGCGGACGACGAGCTGCTCGTAATCGCTCAGATCGCGAAGGATCGATAACGTGCGATATCGAATCTCGGTCTCAACTTGCCATGCGACTTTGCGAACCTCAGGCAGGAATCGGAAGTACTCCGCTCGGAGCAGATCCTCGACTGTGCGTTCTGGCATTATCCGAGGACTCTTTCCAATTCTCGCCGGACTCCGTCAGATGGCTCGGAATTGAAGTAAAACTGCCACCCGTTTTCATCCTTATTCTCGCGAATGCGCTGTACCAACTCGTCTTCGGGATGATCGTTGACGAACTCCAGGCTAAAGGCCTTCTTCACGTCGCGGTTCACGAACAGATCTCGATCGAAGTTATAGCGATATCCAGCCTTGACGAGAATGTCCTTTTTCATCGCGAGCTCCTCGGCTTACGTGCTCTCAATTCCTTATTCTAATGCCGGTATTTTGCAACTGCGGATACCACTACTTCAGGTATTTCCCGATCAGCAGATCCAGCTTTTCGCGCGTGGCCGCCGGAATGGCCGCGGGAGCGGTGAGAATGGCGTGCTGCAACGCGGAGGCGCAGCCGCAGTTGCGCTCCCGCGGAAGGCTCGCCACCACGGTTTTGATGACGCGACAGGCGTTGGCGGCATTCTGATTCAGCACCGCGACGATCTGCTCGACGGTGACGTCGTCATGGCCGGGATGCCAGCAATCGTAGTCGGTGATCATGGCGGCGGTGGCGTAGCAGATCTCGGCCTCGCGAGCCAGCTTGGCTTCCTGGAGGTTGGTCATGCCGATGACGTGCGCGCCCCAGGAGCGGTAGAGATTCGATTCGGCGCGGGTGGAGAACTGGGGGCCCTCCATGCAGACGTAGGTGCCGTCTTTGTGCGCGGTGACGCCTTCCGTTTTGCAGGCGGAGAAGATCGCGCTCGCCACGGCGGCGCAGACAGGATCGGCGAGGGCGACATGGGCGACGATGCCGTCACCGAAGAAGGTGGCGTGGCGAAGAGAAGTGCGGTCGATGAACTGGTCGGGAACGAGGAAGTGACCGGGATGGAGCCGCTCCCGGAGGGAGCCGACGGCGGAGACGGAGACGATGCGGGTGACGCCAAGCTTTTTGAGCGCGTAGATATTGGCGCGGAAGTTCAGCTCGGTAGGCAGCAGACGATGGCCGCGGCCGTGGCGGGCAAGAAAGGCGACGTTGCGGCCTTCGAGCTCGCCGAGAACGAAGGCGTCGCTGGGATCGCCGAATGGCGTGCTGACGCGCTCTTCGTGGACGCCGGTGAGGCCGGGTATGGCATAGAGCCCGCTGCCCCCGATGATGCCGATTTCTGCCTGTTGCAAGAAGACTCCCCTGATCCGGTGGGTATTGCGCCGGAACGCGAAACAGCGCAAGGAATCAGTATAAATGTGCGCGCCATCGCGCCCGCAGGGGCGGCTCAGTGGACGAATGTGGCTCGTACGCGCTTCGACGCGGAAAAATATGTGACCCAGATGACCGCCGTGAACAGTGCGCGCCCTGTCTGAAAAGCCAGCTTTTCCGTGGTAGTGGCAACGATGTTCGCGGCGATTCCGGTCACGGCGCCGAGCCCGAAGCGCGTCAGGCTGTACTCGGTGAGGGCCGCGACGAAGGCGAAGATCAGCCACAGCTGGAAGCATCGCGGCAGAATCCGCTTCTCCCGGTAAAAGAGAACATTCAGGGCCAGGCAGCCGGCCAGCAGGGCGAGATTCAGGAGCATTTCCACGGCAACCAGGGTTGGCAGCCCGGGAATCAGCTTCCCTGCCAGGGTGCGGCCGGGACTGCTGAGAAAGTGCAGGTCCCTCCAGACGTAGAAGGACATAAAGAACGGCGAAACTGCGAGGCCGATGGCCACCAGAACCAGCCATCCGCCGATGCCCTGCGGTGCGTCATCCAGTTCGAAGCCGAATACGGCCGGAGCGGCGCGGCCTGCCGTCTCTCGCCAGGCAGCGGCCTGGGCGGTGCACTGCGGGCACGATGCGATCCCATCCTCGAATTCCAGCGAACAATTGGGACAAACCACCGCCATGGGGCTCTCTCCGTTTGAGAGCCTCCAGCATACGACGGGGACAAGAGAAAAGCTCCACAATTTCGTGGAGCTTTTTCGGACAGCAGTGGCGCAAAAGCTAGTGCCGGAGCGCCACCTTCATGATCCCGCAGCTGGCCATAAAGTGGACCAGGTTTCCGGTCAGATCCGCGGTGGGCGCGATGCTGCGGTTCGACGCGACCTCGCCGCCGCCGGTGGGAATCTGCGAGCGGACCATCAGGGTTTCCAGTTTGCGCGCCATGGGCAGCGGGAAGCTCTCGCTGATGAACACGTCCTTGTCGACGGTGGCGATGAGCACGGGGCCTTCGTTGGTCTGATACACCTGTTCGCCGGGGCCGGATTCATCGTTCGCGTCGAGCTGGACGCGGGAATATTTGTGAGCCAGCTCGTCCGCATAGATCTTCGCGAAATCCTCGGCCGCGTCTTCCGACTTCCACTGCGACAGGTAAAACAGCGCCACCGACGCGGTTGAATTCTTGTCGGGCGCATCCCTGCGCTGGGCCGCGTAGTAGATGCCGCCGTCCCATTGCGGAGTGAGCTCGGTGGCGGCCTGTTGCCCGCCGAAGAGCAGGGAGAGAATGCGCACGTCGAGCTCGCCCATCACGCCGATATCGTAGGGCGCGTAGTCCGCGTCGACGACCGGATGGATATCGGGCATATTGAGCACCGGCACGGTTACGTGATGCTCGTAAGCGCGCGGATTCATGATCTCGAAGCTGCTGGCGGGGGGACGGTCGAGCACGCCGGCGAAGGCCGCGGAAGGATCGCGATTATCGCCCTCGATCTCGGCCTCGAACTTGAGGCCGTATTTGTACGGGAAAAGGAGCGACTCCTGCAGCAGGAGCGGCGCGCGGGAGAGGACGGGATCCTGCTGATCGCCGTCGTCGGCCATGGTATCGATGACGCTCTCGACGAGCTGGGGCGACTTGCGCAGGCTTTCGCCGGCGGGCGCCAGGCTGTAATCGACGAAGACGGCCATCGCCTGGCCCTCGAGGACGGCTTCGCGCGCGGTGTCGTCCTCGTCGGTGGCGACGTGCTTCTGGTCCGATGCGTAGCTGTGGGAAAGATCGTCGCTGGTGACGTTCTCCCACTTGTCGAGATGAACGCGCTGATCCTGGAGGGCGTGGGTGAGCTCGTGCGCGAGCACCGGCTTCTGCTGGTCGGGCGCGATCCAGTCGAGCAGGTTCACGGTTTTCGTTTTGCTGTCGTAGTAGGCGGCGATCTGCTCATCGAGCAGCTTGACGAGGAAGGGGCGAAGCTGGAAATCGGCGTCGAGCAGACCGAACTTCTTGAGGACGATCTCCTCGCGCTCCATGCGCTTCGCGTCCTTGTCGTCGTTCATCTTTTCGAGGAGGTATTTATCGACTTCGGCGCGGGTGGTGAGGCGCGATTTCACCTGGTGCCTGATGGGCAGCTTCGTGTCGTTCGAGGCGAACTGGAGGATCTGGCCGACGGAGGCGAAGAGCTCCTTCGCCTGGGCCGGAGTAATGTGGGTTTCGGGAGCGGACGGCGCCGAAGGCTGCTGGGCTGAGCCCGGGGCCTGAGCGGGCGCAGCGGGCTGGTTCCCGGCCGGAGCGGAGGGCTGCGATGGCGGCGTGGATTGCGCTGCAGCCAGGCAGGAGAGCGCGCCGGCGATGAGCGCCAGGGAGGCAAGCCGGGCATTGCGTCTGAGCTGCATTCTGTGTCCTTGTGATCCTTTCGGCGGAACCGTGCCGCGCTCTCCCGAGACTATAATTTTTTTGAGGGCCTTGCATGAGCCAGACGATCCCGATTGCCGACGCAGCCGTTTCGGAAACTGCTCTGGCGGCCCAACTTGGGGCCGAATCCGGCTCCGCACTCGAACTGGAGATGCACCGGGGAGCAAAGACGCCGCTCCGGTTCGCGGGAAAAACCCAGGAATTGCAGGGTCTGCTGCGGGGGGCGGGGATTTTCGACCTCGGCTATCGAACCTTTCTGCGGGCGACGGGCAAAGACCGGGTGCGCTGGCTGAACGGGATGATCACCCAGGCCGTGAAGACCATGACGCCCGGGCAGGTGGCCTATACCCTGGTGCTGAGCCCGCAGGGGCGCATCCAGGGCGACGGCGATGTGTCTTTTCACGAAGACGCGCTCTTTCTCGAAACCGAACGATCCCAGGCGGACCGCCTCCTGGCGCATCTGCGCCGCTTCATCATCATGGACGATGTGAAACTCGAAGGGTTAGACGGAGCGAGGACGGCTCTGGGAATCGCGGGGCCGCGGGCGGGGGAGATTCTGGGCAAAATCGGCGCGGACGTGCCTGAAGCGGGAAGCTTTCGGGCGGCGAAGCCGGCGGGCGTGGATGGCACGGTGGTGCAGGGGTACGGGCCGCTGGTGACGCACTTTGAGTTGCACGTGCCGGCCGAGCAGGTGCTGACGGTATGGAAGGCTCTGGTTGCGGCGGGCGCGACGCCGACGGGCGTGGAAGCGCTCCACGATTTGCGCGTGCTGGAAGGCGTTCCGGAGTTCGACACCGACTTCAGCGACAAGCACCTGCCGCAGGAAACGAATCTGGACCGGGCGCTGAACTTCACTAAAGGGTGCTATATCGGCCAGGAGATCGTGGAGCGGATCCGGTCGCGGGCGACGGTGCACCGGTCGCTGCGGCAGTTTGAGCTGCGCGGCGACGCGCCGAAGCTGGGCCCAGGCGAAAAAGCGGAGTTGCGGGCCGGGGGTGCGGCGGTGGGCGAGCTGACCAGCACGGCGGCCATCGAGCTGCCGGGCATTGAGAAGAAGGTGGCGCTCGGCATGGCGCGCGTCGAAGCTCTGGAAGCGAATGAAGCGCTTGAATACGACGGAGGGACGGCTGTGCCGCTGGCTGCGCCGCCGGCTTTGTAAGTTTTGTCTGGAGAATTCCTGATTATGGATGAAAAGCAACCGACGTTTACCGTGACCGACCGCCGCAAGTTCACACTGGAGGGCGACCTGCGCGAGGGCGCTCCGGAACAGCCGGAGGAGAAAGCCGCGGCGCCGGAGAAGGTGGTCACCATGCCCTCGCCGGAAGCGCGCGAAAGCGCTGCGCCGGCCCCGCCGCAGGCCGCAGCGCAAGCCGAGGCGCAAGCCGAACCCCAGGCCGACGATGTGCCGCTGTTCACCCCCGGCGAAACCGCCGAGCAGAATGCGGCCTACGAGGAGTCGTCGAAGCAGCTGGACGAGATGCTGCGACAGGCGAATCCGGGGATGGGCGAGACCGGAACCATCACCTTCGAGCACGTCATCCAGTCGTTCTACGTTTCCGCCATGCTGGCCATGGGCGCGGGCACGGAGCCGGGCCAGAAGGCGCGGATCGACATCCTCGGGGCGCGGCAGAGCATCGATATGCTGGCGCTGCTGCAGGACAAGACGAAGGGCAATCTGACGCAAAAGGAAGAGGCGACGCTGCAGAACGTAGTTTTCGAGCTGCGCATGATGTTCCTGGAGATCACCAACGCGATAGCGCAGCAGGCACAGCGCCCCGCCGACGCGAAAAAATAAGAATCGGGGCGCATGAACGCGGAGATTGTCTTTCTTGGCAGCGGAACCTCGATGGGTGTGCCCACGCTGGGCTGCACCTGCGCGGTATGCACGTCGGCGGATGCCCGTAACCGGCGCACGCGGCCGTCGATTGCGGTGGCGTGGACGAACTCCGGGCAGAGCCACACGGTGGTGATCGACACCGGACCGGATTTTCGCGAGCAGGCGCTGCGCGAGAAGATCCGCCATATCGACGCGGTCTTCTACACACATGCCCACGCCGACCACATCCTGGGCATGGACGATCTGCGCCCGCTGAGCTTCCGGCACAAGCCGAAATCGCTGCCGCTTTACGCCGACGAGGCGACGGCGTCGATCCTGCGGCGCATCTTCGACTACACGTTTTCGGCCGACTCGAAATATCCCATGCGGGCGCGGGTGGAGTTGCGCGGCCTCGAGGGCACGGAGACGGCGGAAGTGGCGGGAGCGCGATTCCAGCGCGTGCCGGTGATGCACGGCGACCTGCCGGTGGCGGGCTTTCGCTTCGGGAAGGCCGCGTACCTTACCGACGTGAGCAGCGTTCCGGAGTCGAGCCTGCCGATGCTGGAGGGCCTGGAGGTGCTGGTTCTCGACGCGCTGCGTCCGCAGCCGCATCCCAGCCACGCCAGCATCGAGGAGGCACTGGCGTGGGTGGAGCGCGTGCAGCCGCGACGGGCGTGGTTTACCCACATGTCCCACGAAGTCGATCACGAGGCAACTGAGGCGACGTTCCCGGCACATGTGCGCCTCGCCTACGACGGCCTGCGAATTCCGTTTGAGCTTTAAGACGATGCAAGTCTTTCGTTCCATCGACGAGGCCGGTACGCTCAACGTGGGGGGCGCACGCACGGTTGTGGCGATCGGCAACTTCGACGGCGTGCACTGCGGGCACCAGGAGATCATCGGGCGCGTGCTGGAGAGAGCGCGGGAGCAAGGCGCGCGGGCGATCGCCGTCACTTTCGATCCGCACCCGGTCGCTGTGCTGCATCCGGAGCGCGCGCCGAAGCTGATTACGCCGACGCCGGAGAAGCTGCGTTTGCTGGAGCAGACCGGCCTGGATGCGGCGCTGGTGATCCCCTTCACGCGCGAGTTTTCGCTGCTGTCGGCGCGAGAGTTCGCCGAACGGGTACTGTGCGGGACGCTCGGCGTCGCGGAAGTGCACGAGGGAGATACGTTCCGCTTTGGACATGACGCTGCGGCGGGCATCGAGGAGCTGCGCGCGCTGGGAGCAAAGCTGGGATTTGCCGTGGTGTCGCACGGCGCGCTCGAGGTGCGTGGCGTCATCGTCTCCAGCAGCGAGGTGCGGCGGCGAATCGCGGCGGGCGAGATGGAGATGGCGCGGGCGCTGCTGGGGCGGCCGTTCGCGATTCTCTCCACGCCGGTGCGGGGGCGCGGCGTGGGCAGCAAACTGACGGCGCCGACGATCAACCTGGCGCCTTATCGGGAACTGCTGCCGCCGGACGGCGTTTATGTCTCCGAAGTGCGCATTGGCGAGGGCGCGGATGCGCTGCAGTGCCGCGCAGTCAGCAACGTGGGGTCGCGGCCAACCTTCGATGGCGCGGGATTCGCGATTGAGACGCATCTGCTGGAGGGTCCGCCGGCGGTGGAGCTGACGGAGGCGACGCCGATCGAGCTGAGTTTTCTGGAGCGGCTGCGCGAGGAGCGGCGCTTCCCTTCTGCCGAGGCGCTGCGCGAACAGATCCTGCGCGATGTCGAACAGGCGCAGGAGTACTTTCAGAGCTCGCGACGGCAGTAGCCTTCGAAGTTCGCGGGCACGTTCATTCGGGCCATCCCACGCAATGTAGTCTGGATCGGTTGCGGTCCGCGCGCCCACCGCGAGCGGCGATCGATTGCGAACCACTTACCGCGGAGCTTCCAGGTGCCGGTTCATTCGCTCATTCATTACGTTCTGCTTGAATCTCTGGTGCTCCTCGCCGCCGTTGCAGCCGCACACCTGCGCCCATGGCTGCGTGTCTGCGCCGCGGTGGAGTTCCGCGCACGGCGGCTCGCCAATCATCCGGCACTCACGGTTGCGGTTATCTTCGGCGCCGTCGTTCTCCTTCGGCTCGCGCTCCTGCCGGTGTGGCCCGCTCCTCAGCCGGTCATTCACGACGAGGCGAGTTATCTCTTCGCCGCGGATACGTTTGCTCACGGCCGGCTCACCAACCCGGTTCCCCCGGTGCCCGCGGCCTTCGAAACCACTCACATCAACGTCTGGCCAACCTGGCAATCGATGTATCTGCCGGGCACCGGCCTTGCGCTCGCCGCGGGGCAGCTGGCCGGGTGCCCGTGGATCGCCGTGCTGCTTGCCACCGCGGCCTTCTGCGCCTCGGTCTTCTGGATGATCGCGGGATGGCTGCCCCGCTCCAGCGCTCTGCTGGTGGCGTTTCTCGCAGCGCTCATCGCGTGCAACGGCAACTGGTGGTTCGACAATTATTTCTGCATTGGCCTTCCCGCGCTTGCCGGCTGCCTCGTGCTGGGCAGCCTGCCACGCATCCTGCGGCGCAGGCGCTGGAAGGCGACGATTCCTCTGGCCATCGGCCTTGTGCTGCTCATGCTCACGCGCCCCTGGGAGGGTGCGACGCTCGCCCTGCCCTGCGTGGTGGTGCTCATCCTGCTTCTGCGCCGCGCCGGATGGAAGCGCATCGCTCTGCTCTCGGCGCTGCCGCTCTCCGCAGTAGCCGCGTGCTGCGCCTGGCTCGGCTACTACAACTGGCGCGGCACCGGCAGCCCGTGGCTTGCGCCGTACGCCGTCAATTACCGGATGTACCACATCACCGGGCCGTTCATCTTTTCGCACCTGCACCCCATCCCGATCTATCACCACGCGTCCATGCGCGTGAATTACGTGCAGTGGGAGTTCACGCACTACTTCTGGTCCAGGCATCATCCATTTCGCTTTCTCACGTGGAAATTCCTGGTGGACTATCACGTTTTTCTTTTCGGATGCGGCATTCTGCTGCTGGCCGGGGTTGGTCTTCTGCTCGCACGCAGGCGAAAGGGTCTGCTTTGGGCGCCGCTGCTGGCACTCGCCGCTTTCTGCGTGGAAACCTCGGTGATGGCATGGCGGCCGTCGCCGCAGTATGGCGCGCCCGCAGCTTCCCTGCTTCTGCTGCTGGCGGGCTTCGGAGTGTATGGGCTGCAGCGGCTGCGGCTGCCCCGCCTCGATGGCGCGAATCTGCTGCGCGGAATCGTCCTCGCCGAGCTGCTCTTCGCAGCGAGCGTCTGCTGGGGGCACGTCCTCTCGGGGGTTGCGCCGAGGCAGCCGTTCTATTCAACGCTGGATCGCCCCCGGATCGTGCATCTCCTGCTGAGCAAGCCCGGCAAGCAGTTGTGCCTGGTGCGCTATGCCTCGCGCGATCCCGGTCCCGATGAGGAGTGGCTTTACAACCGCGCCGACCTCGCCAGCGCACGCATCGTCTGGGCGCGCAGCCTCTCCAACGCCAGCGACCGCGCGTTGATCGCGGCTTTCCCGGGGCGCCATGTCTGGCTGCTGCAGCCGAATCGCATCGATGCGGGTGAACTGACGCCGTACTTTCCGCGGATGGGGCCGCCGCTCAGCGAACCGGCTCGAGATGGGCCGTGAAGTGGCGCAGGAACGGCGCTTCGAAGGTGAGGCGCAGGCCGCGGATGCGCTCGCGATTCCTCCACACTTCGAGGATGACTTCGACGAGGTAATCCACGTGGCTCTGGGTGTAGACGCGGCGCGGGATGGCCAGGCGCACGAGGTCCATCTGGGCGGCGCCGGCGAACATGAGCGAGCCGATCTCGACGGAGCGGACGCCGCCCTCGAGATAGAGTTCGGCGGCGAGAGCTACGCCGGGAAACTGCTCGACCGGAATGTGCGGCAGAAAGGCGCGCGCATCGAGATAGATGGCGTGGCCGCCGGGCGGCTGCACGATGGGCACGCCGGCCGCAGCGATGTGGTTGCCGAGGTACGCCGTGGAGGCGATGCGGTAGCGCAGATAGTCTTCTTCGAGCGCCTCCTGCACCCCGACGGCGATGGCTTCGAGGTCGCGGCCGGCGAGTCCGCCATAGGTGGGATAGCCCTCGGTGAGGATGAGCAGGTCCTTCTCCTGCTGGGCGAGCTTGTCGTCGTTGGTGCAGAGGAAGCCGCCGATGTTGGCCATGCCGTCTTTCTTGGCGGACATGGTGCAGCCATCGCCGTAGCGGAACATCTCCTGGGCGATCTGTTTGGGCGTTTTGCCGGCGTAGCCGGGCTCGCGGAGCCTGATGAACCAGGCATTCTCGGCGAAGCGGCAGGCGTCGAAGTAAAGCGGGATGCCGTGGCGGCGGCAGACACTGCTGACCTGGCGGACGTTTTCCATGGAGACGGGCTGGCCGCCGCCGGAGTTATTCGTAACCGTGAGCATCACTAATGGAATACGGTCAGGACCGTGCTTCGCGATGAGGGCTTCGAGGGCGGCGACGTCCATGTTGCCTTTGAAGGGCGCGGCGAGAGAGGGCTGGCGGCCTTCGGCGGTGAGGAGGTCGACGGCTTCGGCGCCGGTGAATTCGACGTTGGCCCGGGTGGTATCGAAGTGGGTGTTGTTGGGGATGATTGAGCCTTTGCGACTGGCGACGCCGAAGAGGATGCGTTCGGCGGCGCGGCCCTGGTGGGTGGGGATGACGTGTTTGTAGCCGCAGATGTCCTGGATGGAGT
>DATJQW010000028.1:0-18765 GCA_035505395.1 Acidobacteriaceae bacterium | reverse complement strand
CTGGACCACCTCCGGCTCAGGTTCTGAAATCTATCCGGCCGACGACGTCTACGTCACTTCGGTCGGTGGCACCGACCTCGAAACGGAATCAGCTGCAGGCCCGTGGGCCTCAGAAACTGCCTGGTCGGATGGTGGCGGCGGAATTTCGCCTGACAAGTTCGCCATTCCGTCCTGGCAAACCTCTGCGGCGGCCGATTGTTCCAGTTGCTCGACGACCTATCGCAACGGCCCCGATGTATCTGCCAACGCCAACTTTACCTATTACGTCTGCGCGGACCAGACTACCTGCACCGCGAACGAATACGGCGGCACCAGCTTCGCTGCTCCGCTCTGGGCCGGCTTCCTGGCGCTCATTAACCAGCAGTCCGTAGCCAACGGCAACAAGACCCTGGGCTTCATCAACCCCAGCCTTTACACCATTGGCGCGGGCTCCAGCTACGACTCGGACTTTCACGACATCACCAGCGGCAGCAATGGCTACTCCGCCACCACCGGCTACGATCTCGCCACAGGCTGGGGCAGCCCCAACGGCGTCAGCCTGATCAACGCCCTCGCCGGATCGGCATCCACCACCCCTGGCTATACGCTGAGCGCGTCGCCTGGTTCGCTCTCCATCACCCAGGGCAACTCCGGATCGAGCACCATCACCAGCACGGTGACCGGCGGCTTTGATTCCGCCATCAGCCTCACGACCTCAACCCTGCCCTCCGGCGTCACTGCGACGTTCAATCCGGCATCGATCACCGGGGCGGGCACTTCCTCGCTCACCTTCACCGTCTCTTCCACGGCGGCCACCGGAACCTACACCATTACAGTGACCGGAACCTCCGGCAGCACCAAAGAGACCACCAGTGTCACGCTTACCGTCGCCCCTCCGCAGACGGGCAGCTTCAGCCTCTCCGTTTCACCGAGCTCTGGTTATCTCGATCAGGGCCAGAGCGGTTACGCCGTCGTCACCTCCACCGCCTCCGGCGGATTTGACTCGGCCATCTCCTTCTCCGCTACCGGCGTGCCTTCGGGCGTAACCTACAGCTTCAGCCCGTCTTCACTTGCCGCTCCCGGATCCGGCACGACAGACTTCAACCTTACGGTCTCGCGAACGGCGAAGACCGGCACCTATGCCATAACGATCACCGGGACGGGCGGCAGTCAGTCCCACTCCACCACGCTCACCTTCGAAGTGCGGCGCTAAGCAAGAACTCCGCGCTGCCGCAACGTAAAGAGCCCGGATCTCCACGATCCGGGCTCTTTTTCTGTCCGATATCGCGACAGAGTCATGTCCCCTTCAGTCCTCTGCCTTCCTGCCGATACGTCTCTCGGAGAGGACTATGACCGCCCGCATTCTTGATTCTTCCTTCCAGCTTCCCAACATCACCGCGGCACCCCGCGATCTCAATACCCGCACGATGCTTGAGCGGGAGGCCGGCCGACTCTACGATTCCGGGCGCCCCGGGGGAGCATTTCGCGGTCTCGCCTTCGCGCTGGCCCTCGAATTCGGCATCGTCCTCGTTGGCTTCTCGAGCTGGGGCCTCTGGCGTCTCCTTCGCTGAAGCCGGCGCTGTCCATCGCCTGCTACTCTCAAACCATGCAGCTCGTCATCAACGGCCAGCCGCGCGATCTGCCCGCGCTTGCCGCCGGCGCCACCCTTCGGGATCTCCTCGCCGCGCTTGCCATTCAGGCCGATCGGGTTGCCATCGAACACAACGGCTCCATCGTTTCGCGGCCCGCCTGGCCAAGCACTTCCATCGCTGAAGGCGACCGCTTCGAGATCGTCCATTTCGTCGGTGGCGGCACGCGCTGACGCCTCGCGTTTCGTCCGCCGTATCATCCCCACATGAGCAAAAAGCTTCGCTGGGGAGTTCTCTCCACCGCATCCATCGGTCTTCGCAAAGTCATTTCCGGCATGCAACAGAGCGATCTCTGCGAAGTCGCGGCCATCGCTTCCCGCGATCTCACACGGGCCCGCGAGGCCGCGGCCGCCCATGGCATCCCTCGCGCCTACGGCTCTTACGAGGAACTGCTCGCCGACCCTGCCATTGACGCAGTCTACAACCCGCTTCCGAATCAGCTCCATGTCCCATGGACCATCCGCGCCGCCGAGGCCGGCAAGCACGTGTTGTGCGAGAAACCGCTCAGCATGGACCTCGCGGAGGCTGAATCACTCCTCGCTGTCCGCGAGCGCACCGGCGTGCTCATCGGCGAAGCCTTCATGATCCGCTCCCACCCGCAGTGGCTGCGCTTACGCCAGTTGCTCGACGAGGGCCGCATCGGCCCGCTCCGCTCGGTGACGGCTTTTTTCAGCTACTACAACGTCGATCCCGCCAACATCCGCAATCGGCCGGAAACCGGTGGCGGCGCGCTCTACGACATCGGGTGCTACTGCATCCAGGCGGCACGCACCGGCTTCGGCCAGCGCCCCACGCGCGTCTGCGGACTCATCGAGCGCGACCCGGAATTCGGCACCGACCGCCTCACTTCCGCAGTCCTCGAATTCCCTTCCGGTCAGGCCATTTTCACCTGCAGTACGCAACTCGTCCCTTACCAGCGTGCCCAGTTCTACGGCACGCGCGGACGCATCGAGATCGAAATCCCCTTCAACGCTCCCGTGGAACGTCCCACGCGCATCTTCATCGATGACGGCCGCGACCTCTTCGGCGGCGGTCTGGTCACCGAAACCTTCCCCATCGCCAATCAATACACGCTTCAGGGAGATGACTTCGCGCGCGCGGTTCTCGACGGAGCACCGCTTCCCGTACCGCTTGAAGACGGCATCGCCAACATGGCCGTCATCGATGCGATTTTTACATCGGCGCGCACGAACCAGTGGCAACCGGTTCGCGGCCACGTATAGCCATTCAGTTATTGGGTCAGTTATTGTCTCCCGTTTGCCTGTGAACTCAGGCTAAGTCATACTTAGCCTGAACGAAAAGGGGCTCGCATGCCACTTCGCTGCTGCGCTCCGTTTGCTCTTGCTGCCGCTGTTTGGCTGGCAGCACCTTCCGCGTTCACCCAAAACGCGCCGGTCATCACCGCCCCGCCGTCCGGCATACACGGTTTCGCCGGCGAGCCCTATTCCGCCACTTTCATCAGCCTGCGTCACCAGACCCTCGCCGACGGCACCCAGATCACGCGAGCCACCAGGACTGTTCGCTATCGCGATTCCCTGGGCAGGACGCGCTTCGAGTTTTACCCACCCACGAATGCCGGAGATGCTGACTCCGCTGAGCCCGCTATGGTCAACATCATAGATCCCGTCGCCAACCGCACCATCCAGCTCAACCCGCGACAGAAGACCGCGACCATCTCGACTCCACACACCATTTCGCAGGTCATCCCCAATACGCCGCCCCGGGCCGCCGGGGTCCCTGGCACAGGCGTTATTTCGTTCAGCTCCAGCGGCAATCCCTCTGCCGCCCCGCGTCCCACCGTCGAAGACCTGGGTTACGAGACCATCGACGGCGTCATTGCCCATGGCCGCCGGGTCACCCGGATCATCCCCGCCGGCGCGGAAGGGAACGACCGCGAGATCACCGTCGTCTCCGAGAGCTGGACGTGTGAGGAGCTAAGGATCACCGTGCAGTCCAGCGTGATCGACCCACGCTCCGGCGAGTCCACCATGGAGGCGCAGGATATCAGCCGCGACGAGCCCGATCCGATCCTCTTCCAGATCCCGCCCGATTACTCGGTCACGCAGCAAAATTAGACGAGATCCAGCGACCGATCGTAATTAATTGGCGGGCTGAGCTCGGCAAAACCGCGGGGCCGTCGCCTCGCGTTTCTCCGGTCTATTTCCATTCCGGCAAAGTAATGTTCCGAAGCGTCGTCACCACCCGCGTCCTTCCGGTCACGGCATACGGCGTAAACGTAATCGGCGTCCCCGGGCAAAGGTGCCGCAACACCGGCGGCTGCCCCGGCGCAGGCGGCCCGCTGAAGTTACTTAGCGCTGTCGCGATGTCGCTCACCGGAGACAATCCGAAATCCGCGGGCGCCCTGGACAAGTCGCCCATCCACGCCGATCCGGAAACTTCCGCTCCTGCGCCATTCGCTGCGCAGGTTCCTTCAGTAAATTCGGTACGGACAAACGTGAGTTGCGGCTGGCGCAACGCGCTGCGGCACCGAATCCCATATTTAAGCGGCGAGCACTCCCCAAGACCCGCCACCGCGAAATCGCTCGTTTGCATTGGGACAACGACGGCATTTCCGGCTTTCAGCTCCGTCACTGCCAACTCCAGTTGCAGTGTCACCGGCTCTGCCCTTGCCATGTCGTAGAACGCGCGGTTGATGCCCAAATCCACCATTCCGGTTGTCGGTCCAACGTAGATCTCGCTGCTCACCGGAATCAGGCCGCCATCCTGCCTTATTACCGTGCTCGTCGTCACCGACCTCGTCACTTTCACAGACATGTAGCGCTGCCCGTACAACGCTTCCCATCCCGACCGCCACGTTCGCCCCGCGGCCGTCGTCATGGTGACGCGCACTGCGTCCAATTGAGTCCCGGAGCCCTGCTGCACCCCGGCGATCGTCACCGGCAACGTCAGGCTCACGCGATTCTCCTCCGTGCGCATGGCAATGCTCGGCTGTTCTTCAAGCCCGATCTGGATCGGCGCCGCGCCGTTCTGCGGGAATTCGAGCGCTACCAGCACGGGACTGTAGCTCAGGTATCCCCCGCAGACGATCACCGCCAGCGATGCAAGCAGCCATCCGCGCGACTGCCACGTTCGCCGCCGCGCATACTGGAATACGACCGCTCCCACTATCAGGCCCAGCAACAGCGGCACCGCGATCAGCAATCCCAGCGACGATGAATATTTGTACCGCTCCACCCCCGCCAGCACCCCGATGTTGACTCCCAGGACCAGTACCGTTCCGATCGTGGTCAGCGTCACGCGCGCGAACGTCGATGTCACTGCAGCCAGCGCTCCCAGCGGCAGCAGGACGAAACACACCAGCAACAGAGTGCGGAATCCAAGCCCCGCCACATGATCCACGGGCTTCAGTCCCGCCTCGGCCAGCAGGATCCAGTCCGCGACCAGCATCGGCGCCGCGATGAACGCCGCCAGAAACAGCGTCTTCGCCGTCAGCAGCTTCTCCCATTCGTATGGTTTCGTCACCCACCATTGCGTATCGCCCACGAGATTCTCGCCCTGCACCACGCGCGTGATCAGAATCCACCACATCACCGGAACCAGCGCCGCCGCCAGCCCGGCAAGAAACATCATCGCCACCAGTGCGACCTGGGCTCCCTGAGTGGGCGTGTTTTCCGGCCTCCAGTCCCACGAGTATGGCGTCATCCACACCCACGCCGCTGTCACCAGGAGCGAAATGGCGATCTCCGGCCAGTGCCGCCGCGTATCCTTCGCGAAAATATGCGTCACCTGATTCATGCCCGGCTCCCTTCTTTCACGGCTGCGGCGCCCACCCGCTGCGATCGCCGCTCGCGCGCGATGGCCACAAAGATCGAACGCAGCGGCATTGGCTCCATCTCGATTTCCCGCGCCGACGGAAACATCTCCCTCAGTTCTGCCGCCGTGCCTTCGCCGCGGCACGCGCTGTGCACGAACCGCACTACGGAATTCGACGCCTCATACTGCAGCCAGTCTTCCGGCAGCCGTTCCCGAGCCGGTTCTTCGCCGCCCAGCGTCACCGTCACTTCCCGGAACCTCTGCGACAGCGCGCCCATTTCCTCAGAAAAAAGTAACCGCCCCTGTTCCAGAAAGCCCACATGGCTCGAAAAGCTCTCGATTTCCGTCAGATCGTGCGAGGAAAGAAAAATCGCTGTCTCCGGCGACCGATCCAGCAGCCCCTCCATCAGCTCGTCGCGCACCAGCGGATCCAGCCCCGAAAATGGCTCGTCCAGCACCAGCAGGGCCGGCCGGAACGCCAGGGCAGACGCCATCGCCGCTTTCATCCGCATGCCGCGCGACAGATGCTTCAGCTTCCGACCCAGGGGCAGTTCGAACTGCCGCACGAGGTGCCGCTCGAGCTCGCGATCCCATCCCGGATAAAAAGGCCGTATGTACTCGAGCATCGCCGCCACCGTCATCCACTCGGGATATTCCTGGTTCTCGCTCACGTATCCGATCCGGTTCAGCGCCTTCCCACGGATCCGGTGCGAATCCATCCCCAGCACCTCCGCGCGCCCCGCCGTCGCCTCGAGGAGATTCATGACCACCTTGATCAGCGTGGTTTTCCCCGCCCCGTTGGCGCCGACCAGCGCGTAGATGGCGCCCGCAGGCACGGACAGCTCCACGCCGCTCAGAGCTTCCGTTCTCCCGAATCGCTTCACCAGTCCTTCTGTTCGGATCGTCGCGTTCATCGCTCTCTCGGCCCCCTGTCTTTCGTTCCATCGCTGCTGCTCAGCCGTTCCCAGTGCGCGCGGATTGCACCGATCACCTCATCGGTCTCAATCCCCAGCCGCTTCGATTCCACCACCAGTTCTTCGATCTCCTGCCCCAGCAGCTCGGCCCGCTGTTTGCGGCTCGAGTCCGGCAACTCCGCTACCACCGTGCCGATGCCGGGCCGCGCCTCCAGAAATCCTTCGTTCACCAGGTAGGCCACGATCTTATGAGCCGTGTTGGGATTGATCTTCAGCTCGCGGCTCAGCACCCTCACCGACGGGTACGAATCGCCGGGGCGCAGCTGCCCCGACACCATCGCCTTCTTGGACGCGTACACCACCTGCTCGAAGATCGACAGGCCACCGCGAAATGTCACCCTGAAGGGAATCATCGTCTGTACTATGTCACCTAGTACACCGACTGTCAACAAATATTTCTTTCGCGCAAATTCCGCTCTTCGCCCATCGATTTTCCCGCTACCTTTGCCTGCCTCGCCCCATCCAACCACGCTATGCGCACCATCACTCTCGAAGAACATTGGTCTCTGCCCGAATTCCTTCGTGCCGTCGACGCGCGGTCCCAGCGCGACCTTGCCGCCAACGACTACATGAAAAAGGTGCGCGCCAAACTCAGCGACCTCGGCCAGATCCGCATTGCCGACATGGACGCGGCGCAGATCGAAATGCAGGTGCTGTCACTCGCCGGCGGCGACCTCGACCGCTTCGACGCCGAAACCGCCGCGTCGTTCGCCCGGGACGCTAACGACGCTATGGCTGAGGCCGTCCGCGTCCACCCCACTCGTTTCGCAGCCTTCGCCGCGATCAGCCTTCAGGATCCGCAGGCCGCTGCCCGCGAGCTCGAGCGCTGCATCCGGCAGCTTCGCTTCGTCGGCGTTATGGTCAACGGCACGGTCGACGGCCACTTCCTCGACCATCCCCGCTTCACGCCTTTCTGGGAGGCGGCGCACGCACTCGACATTCCCGTCTATCTCCATCCCGCGCCGCCGCCAATGCCTGTTTTCCAGAGCTATTTCAATGGCCTGCCCGCGGACCTGGGCTTCATGCTCTCCACCGCCGGCTGGGGATGGCACGTCGAAACCGGCCTCCACGTGCTGCGCCTCATTGTGACCGGCCTGTTCGACCGCTTTCCGCGTCTGCAGCTCATCATCGGACACATGGGCGAAGACCTGCCCTACTCACTGGCCCGCGCCAATTCTGTTCTCTCGCGCGCCGGACACAAGCTCTCCCGCTCGGTTGCCGAGATCTTCCACCAGCACGTGCATATCACCACCAGCGGATACTTCACGGTGCCGCCTTTTCTCTGCGCGCTCCAGGTGGTCGGCGCCGATCGCATCCTCTTCTCGATTGACTACCCATTCAGTTCAACCGAAACCGGCCGCCGCTTCCTCGATTCGCTTCCGGTCAATCCTGCCGACCTGCACAAAATCGCTCACGGAAATGCAGAGCGGCTGCTGAAGCTGCCAAACGCAACTGACTGAAGCCAACTGACTGCCGCCTGGGCACTCCTTTGTATCCTGTACCCTGCTCCTATGCGCGGCTTTTTCCTCACCTTCGAGGGCCTCGACGGCTCGGGCAAATCGACGCAGATCCGTAAGCTCGCCGCGCACCTCGAGCGCCAGGGCCACACTGTCACCGTCACTCGTCAACCGGGGGGGACCCGCATCGGCGACCGCATCCGCGCCCTGCTCCTCGACTCGCGCACCGAGCATCTCGATCCTATGGCTGAGTTGGGGCTCATGTTCTCCGATCGCGCTCAGGCCATCGCGGAAGTCATCGGTCCCGCGCTCGACCGGGGCCACATCGTCCTGTGCGACCGCTTCACCGACTCCACCGAAGCGTACCAGGGGGGAGGGCGGCAGCTCGGAAGCGAGCCGGTCGTGCGCATGCACCAGGCGATGTGCGGCGGCCTCAACCCCGATCTCACCATCCTTCTGCTCGCCGACTTCGACCGTTCCCTTGCTCGGGCTCGCCGCCGCAACCACCGCGTTGCCACTTCCGGCACCAACGAAGGCCGATTCGAATCGGAAGACGAGGCCTTCTACCGCCGCGTCTACGAAAAGTACCGCGAGATCGCCGCTCGCGAGCCTGCCCGCGTCGCCGTGATCGAGGGGGACAGGACCATCGCGGCCATCCATCGGCAGATCGTGGCTGTGGTCGAAGCCAGGCTAGGCGCGCACCAACCCTGAGCCGCACTGTCCACATTCGGACACCCGTCTCCGATTTCGGCCACTTCCCCGGCTCGCCCGATGCCTCCCTATTCCGTCTAACCGATAGATCCGACAAGGTTTACTGCGACTTCGAGAATGGCGCAGTACATGCACTCCTGTAGGCATCCATGGATATCGCCCGGCCTGATATACGGAAAAAGAAGCACCGCCGACAGATTGTCATCGGCATTGTTGCCGTCCTCATTCTCGGCGGAGCCGCCTGGGGCGTCATGCGCCTCAAGCCTGCCGTCCCCACCGTCGACGCCAGCACTGTCTGGCCCGAGACCGTCAAGCGTGGCGACATGATCGTGCAGGTCCACGGACTCGGCACCCTCGTTCCGCGCGAGGACAGCATCGAGCTGATTCCGGCCCAGACGGACGCCACGGTGGTGAGGATCCTCGTTCTGCCTGGCGCCCGGGTTACCCCGGATACGGTTCTGATGGATCTTGCCGACCCGCAACTCCAGCAGGAACTGCTCAGCGCCCAGCTGGCGCTACAGGGCGCCGAGGCCGACTACAAGAGCCTGCAGGCGACGCTGCAGAGCACCCTCATGGATAAGAAATCTGCCGCGGCCCAGGTGAATGCTCAATACGGTCAGGCCGAGATCACGGCGAACACCGATAAGCAGCTCTATGCGCTGGGCGTCATCAGCGGCCTCACGTTCGACCAGTCGAAGAGCACGGCCGATCAGCTGACGACGCAACACCAGATCAGCCTGCAGCAGCTCGAGGTGAACGAGCAGGCGATTAAAGTTCAGCTAGCCTCGCAGCAAACCAAGATCGATCAGGCGAAGGCCCAGCTTGCCCTCTATCAATCGCAGGAAGACGCTTTACATGTGAAGGCCGGCATCTCCGGCGTGCTTGCTTCTCTGGCCACGCCCGTATCGGTTGGCCAGCACGTGACCGCCGGCACCTCCGTCGCGGAAGTCATCGATCCCACCAAGCTGAAGGCATCCCTGCAAATCGCCGAAACCCAGGCGCACGACATTCTGCTGGGCCAGCCCGCTGAAATCGATACCCACAACGGCATCGTTCCCGGCCATGTCAGCCGCATTGATCCCTCCGTATTGAACGGAACGCGCACCGTTGACGTAACACTCGATGGGCCCCTGCCGGCGGGCGCTGTACCGTCGCTCAGCGTGGACGGCACCATCGACCTAGCGCACCTGCACGACGTGCTCTATGTCGGCCGCCCTGCGTTTGCGAACCCGGACGGCTCCGTCAGCCTCTTCCGCATGGACCCCGATGGCAAAACAGCCACGCGGGTTCAGGTGCAGGTAGGCAAGGCCTCAGTAACGGAGATTCAGATCCTCAGTGGACTCAGGGAAGGCGATCGTGTGATCCTGTCCGACATGTCGCGTTACGACGCCACGGACAAGGTCCGTCTCGAATAACCGCGTTCAACGAAATCAGGAGCAGGAGAGGCAGCATGGAAAACAGTCAGGCGCTGATCGAAATTGAAGGCCTCACCAAGGTCTTCTACACCGATGAAATCGAGACGCACGCGTTGTCGGGCGTGCATATGAAGATCGACAAGGGCGAGTACGTCGCCATTTCCGGCCCCTCCGGATGCGGCAAATCCACCCTGCTCTCCATCATCGGGCTGCTCGATACGCCCACCGGCGGCAGCTATACGCTGAACGGCCATGCCGTGGAGAATCTGAACTTCTCCCAGCGTTCCCGCATCCGCAACCAGGAAATCGGCTTCATCTTCCAGAGCTTCAATCTCATCGGCGACCTCACCGTCTACGAGAACGTCGAGCTGCCGCTCACCTACCGCTCCGGCATGACCTCTGCGGAGCGCAAGCGCCGGGTACAGGAGTCGCTCGAGCGCGTGAGCATGGCTCATCGCATTCGGCACTATCCTTCGCAGCTCTCCGGCGGCCAGCAGCAGCGTGTCGCCGTGGCCCGCGCCCTGGCCGGATCGCCGTCCATCCTGCTCGCCGACGAGCCTACCGGCAACCTCGACTCGCGCAACGCGGAAGCGGTGATGGAACTGCTCCAGAACCTTCATCGCGAGGGCGCGACCATTTGCATGGTGACGCACGATCCGCGCTTCGCCCGCCACGCCGACCGCCAGATTCACCTCTTCGACGGCAAAGTGGTCGCTGAAGGCGAAGCACTGGAACAGGTTCTCGAAGTCAAGTAATCTGCGTCGCGATCCTCCCCCGCGCCGTCGCCCGGGGTGACGTGTGTCCAGGGTACCGCGCACGAGGTACCTTGGCAAATGTCTCGTCCTTCGGGTCGGGGATAATGGCAGGAAACGAGAGGGGCATCAGCCCCGGAGACTTTTCAACAGTCATGATTCAGCTCAAACATCTCGAACGCAGTTACAAGACCGGCGCTGGCCAAACCTGGGTTCTGCGCCGCGTCAATCTCGAAATCAAGCAGGGAGAATTTCTCACCATCATGGGTCCTTCGGGCGCGGGCAAATCGTCACTGCTCAACGTGCTCGCCCTGCTCGACGATCAGTGGCTCGGTGAATACTGGTTCCGCGATCAGCCTGTGCACACGCTGAATCGCCGCCAGCGCGCCGAGCTGGCCCGGCGCCACATCGGCATGGTCTTCCAGAGCTATCACCTGCTCGACGATCTCACTGTCCAGGAGAACATCGATCTGCCGCTTTCCTACAAAGATATGCCCCGCGCTCAGCGCCAGAGCCTGGTCGCCGATACCCTGGACCGCTTCAATATCGTCGGTAAAAAAGATCTGTTCCCTTCTCAGCTTTCCGGGGGCCAGCAGCAGCTGGTCGGAATCGCCCGCGCCGTCATCCACTCGCCGGTCTTGCTGCTGGCCGACGAGCCCACCGGCAATCTTCATTCCAGTCAGGCAAAGGAAATCATGGAGCTGTTCCGCGAGCTGAACCAGCAGGGCGCCACCATTGTCCAGGTTACCCATTCCGAAACCAACGCCGCCTTCGGCTCACGGGTCATCGAACTGCGCGACGGCTGGCTCGTCGCCGATACTGCCAATCCCAGCGTCAGCGAGGAGGTGAGCGCATCGTGACCCTGTGCATCAGGAACGCCGTACGCCTGTCTGTGCTCTGCGCTGTGAGCTCTGCGTTCTGCTTCGCGCAGACGACCACGCCCAATGCGCCGCCGCCCGCCGGACCGCCCCCGCCGCCGACCATCGCCCAGCAGGCGCAGGCTCAGGCACACCAGCCGCTCGCACCCGCGCAGCCCTTTCAGGTCACGATGCCGCACTCGCATAATCCGCTGTCGCCTTACAGACCGGCCAACGCCCCGGCGCTCAATCTGAGCAACTCTCCGCGCCTTTACGACCTCATGCGTGACGGCAAGCTGTACCTCGCGCTGCGCGACGCCATCGCTCTGGCCATCGAGAATAACCTCGACATCGCCTACTTCCGCTACAACTTCCCCATTGCCCAAACCGACCTTCTCAATACCAAAGCCGGCGGCGTCGTCGGCGGCGTCAACACCAACATCGTCCAGTCCGCCCAGGGGGGCTTCGGCTCTTCCGCCGGCGGCGGCTCCTCTTCCGGCGGACTCTCCGCCGCTGGCGCCGGCGGCATCGTCACCTCCGCTCTCGGCGCGGGTTCGACCGTCCCGTCCTTCGATCCCTATCTCACCTTCAAGGGATCGGTGGACCACACGCGCCTGCAACAGCTCACCGTCTTCCAGGAGGGCGTGCCGGTACTGGAAAACAACACCATCCAGGCCAGCGGCAGCTTCAGCCAGTCGTATCCGCTGGGAACCAACCTCTATATTCAGTACTCCGGCCAGCGACTGACCAGCAACAGCCCCTACGACGTCGTCAATCCTGAACTCCAGGCTTACTACCTGGCTGAGATTACCCAGCCTCTCCTTTACGGTTTCGGCCTCGCCAGCAACGAGCGCTACATTCACATCGCAAAGCGCAACGTCAACATCACCAACTACGCCTTTGAAGCCCAGGTCATCGCGATCATCACCCAGGTGGAGGATATCTACTGGGACCTCGCGGATGCCTATCAGGACGAGCAGATCGAGGAGCGGAGCCTCGACTTCGCCAATCAGACGCTCTCCGACGATCAGAAGCAGCTGGACCTGAAAGCCATTCCCGCGCTCCAGGTCATGCAGGACGAGACTGCCGTCGCCACGGCGGAAGGCAATCTCACCGTTGCCCGCGCCAATCTTCGGCTCTATGAGCTACAGCTCAAAAACGTCCTGACCAAGACCGATGACGCCACCATCGATGCCATGCCCGTCATTCCTCTCGATCTGAAGGGCCAACCCGATCCCAATGCAGACAAGCCCATCGACCAGCTCATCGCCGAGGCAGAGAAGAATCGTCCCGAGGTGCACATTTATCAGGAGCAGGCTGAGATTCAGAAAGCGAACCTGAAATCGGCCAACAACGTGCTGCTGCCCACCCTCAACATGTACGGCTTCTACCTGGGAGCCGGTCTCGGCGGCCCCAAAAATCCCTATTGCGACCTCGGCACCGCGGCAAACGGAATCAACGAGTGCGCTACCACTCTGCCCACGGGTTTCGGCGGTATGTTCGACGACGAATTCAACTACTCTTCACCGGAATACCAGGTCGGCATGACCCTGTCGATCAACCTCCGTAACCGCGTCGCCAAAGCCACGCAATTCCGCGCCGCGCTCCAGTACCGCCAGAGCCAGATCACTTACGAGGAGAACGCCAAGAACATCCGCTTCGATGTCCGCAACTCGCAGTTCGCCCTCGAGCAGGCACAGGCGCGCGTCCAGGCCGCCCAGCAGGCCCGCGATCTTGCCCAGCGGACCTTCGACATCACCAAACAGGAGCAGCAGCTCGGCGCCAAGTCCAGCTACGATGTGCTCGTCGCCGAGAATGCCCTCGCCACCGCCGAAGCCACGCTCGACGACGCGCAGGCAAAGTACGAGGAAGCCAAAGTCGACCTGGACAGGGCCACCGGCGAAACGCTGCAGCTCACCGGAGTGTCCGTCGACGATGCCAAGACCGGCGTTGTCACCCACATGCCCTGACCGCGCGCCGTAGACTGATATCGACTCACCGGGGACTGACAACCGGAACCTTTTCACCGACGACTGACCCGTGTCCACCGCCGCCCAACCCGCCATCGCCGCTGAGCCGCAGCGCTCCGCCGCCCCTCCCTGCGTACTGATCGCCGACGATCAGCCGCACATCCTGGACGCCCTCGAGCTGCTGCTCGAGCCCGAAGGCTATCGCATCGAAAAAGCAACCTCGCCTTTCATGGTCCTCGATGCAATCAAGTCCAGCAGCTTCGACGCGCTCCTCCTCGATCTGAATTACACGCGCGACACCACTTCCGGCCGCGAGGGCCTCGATCTCCTCTCACAGATACGCGGCCAGGAGTCTCAGCTCCCGATCATCGTCATGACCGCCTGGGCCAACGTCGAGCTGGCGGTCGAAGCCATGCGCCGCGGCGCCTCCGACTTCATCCAGAAACCCTGGGACAACGCGCGTCTGCTCACCATCCTGCGCACGCAGATCGATCTCTACTACGCGGTTCGACGCGCCCAGCGGCTCGAAGCCGAGAATCGCCTCCTGCGCGCCGCCAATCTCCCTGAGATGATCGCGACCGCGCCGGCCATGCAGCCGGTGCTCGCCACCATAGCGCGCATCGGGCCTTCCGATGCCTCGGTGCTGATCACCGGCGAGCACGGCACCGGCAAAGAAGTCGTTGCGCAGACCCTCCACGCGCTCTCACCCCGCGCCTCGCGCTCCATGGTCGCCGTCAACACCGGAGCCCTGCCCGAAGGAACCTTCGAATCCGAACTCTTCGGCCACGTCAAGGGCGCGTTCACCGACGCGCGCACCGAGCGCATCGGCCGCTTTGAGCTCGCAGAAGGCGGCACGCTTTTCCTCGACGAAATCGCCAACGTCCCCCCGCGCCAACAAGCCAAGCTTCTGCGCGTGCTCGAGACCGGTGAGATGGAGCGGGTTGGCTCCTCGAAAACCCGCCGCGTCAACGTCCGGGTCGTCTCCGCCACCAACGCCGACCTGCGTAAAGAAGTTGAGGAGGGCCGCTTCCGGGCCGACCTGCTCTTCCGCCTCAACACCGTCGAAATCCATCTGCCGCCGTTGCGTGAGCGCCGTGAGGACATCCCTCCCCTGGCCGCGCACTTCCTCGCCCGCTACTCGCAGCGCTATCGCAAGCCAGTGAATGGAATCGACCCCGCCGCCATCCAGCTCATGCTGCACTACGCCTGGCCCGGCAATGTGCGCGAACTCGACCACACCATCGAGCGCGCCCTGCTCATGTCCCGCGAGGACATCATCGAGGTCTCCGATCTCGGCCTGTCTCCGGCGCGCGTTTCCACCCAAGCCCTCGAGGAGATGTCCCTCGAGTCCGTCGAGAGTATCCTCATCCGCAAGGCGCTCTCGCGCTGCAGCGGCAACGTGAGCCAGGCGGCGGAAGCCCTCGGCCTCAGCCGTGGCGCGCTCTATCGCCGCATGGAGAAATATGGCATCTGATCAGGAAACAGCAGACATTGATCAGTAAGCAGTGAACAGTACAGACTTAACTGGAATCACAGCCTGCCGGCTGCCGCTTTCGACTGTTGCCTGCTGAGCTCTGATCCCTGTCTACTGATCGATGGCGCCGCGCTCCCATCGCCGCAAGCCCGCCGAAGCCACCTCGTTCGAGGCGCGCCTCCGCATCTACTGCACCGTCGCCGCGCTCGTGGTGCTCGGACTGGTCGCGAGCCTGCTCGCGCTGCTGCATGTCTCTGCCGGCCCCATGCTGGCCACGCTCGTCATTCTGCTGCTCGTTCTGCTGCTCGCCTTCGCCGCCTTCATCGACAACGCCGTCCGCCCCATTCAGACTCTCGCCAACGTCGTTGCCGCGCTCCGCGAGGAGGATTACTCCTTCCGCGCCCGCGGCGCATCCCGCGCCGACGCCCTCGGCCAGCTCTCGCTGGAAATCAACGCCCTCGCCGACACTCTCCAGGCCCAGCGGCTCAGCGCGCTCGAAGCCGTGGCCCTGCTCCGCCGCGTCATTGCCGAGATGGACGCCCCAGTCCTCGCCTTCGACCAGGATGCGCGCCTGCGCCTTCTCAATCCCGCCGCCGAGCGCGTCTTCTCGCTGCAAACCACCCGCGATCTGGGCCAGGCCGCGGCCGATCTCGACCTCGGCAGCCTGCTCGACCAGCCCAACCACTCCATCCTGCAGCTTGCGCCCCGTGCGCCCACCGCGCGCCGCACTGATCACTCCCCCGGAGCCGCCGCGGACAGGCCTTCCTCCACGGGAGAGAATGCTCGCTGGATGATCCGCCGCGGCTCCTTCCGCCAGCGCGGCGTCCCCCACACCCTCGTTCTGCTCTCCGACGTCAGCGTCCCCCTGCGCGAGGAGGAGCGGCTCGCGTGGCGCCGCCTCATCCGTGTCATCGGCCACGAAATCTCCAATTCGCTCACGCCCATCAAATCCATCGCGGCCAGCCTGCGCTCGCGGCTGCAGCCACCGGATCATGTCGTGCCGGCGCCGCCTCCGTCACCCACGTTCAGCCGGGATCTGGGCCGCGGCCTCTCCGTTATCGAGAACCGTGCCGACTCCCTCAACCGCTTCGTTCAGGCCTACCGGCAGCTCGCCCAGCTTCCCGCGCCGGTTCTGAAACACGTGCCGCTCGTTCCGCTTCTGGAGCGTGTTGTCTCGCTCGAAATCCGCCTTGACGTTCGAATCCTGTCCGCGCCCGACGTCGATCTCCTCGCCGATCCCGATCAGATCGAGCAGTTGCTCATCAACCTCGTCCGCAACGCCGTCGAAGCCGCGACGTTTCCCCTCGACCTGGCTGAGCCCCCGACGCCCACTCCCTCCATCGAGGCGGCGCCCCCGGGGGGGCCGGAAGCAATCTCAGCCGGCAAGCGAAGCAGCCGCGGCGCCGCCTGGACGGTGAGTTCATCCTCGGTCTTTCAGCTCTCGCCGGAAGGAGACCTCAAACACGCCGGAGTTGCCGAGCCCGCCGGCGTCCCCGCCCGCCCCTCCGTACCGCCGCACGTGCCGGAGGTGACCATCCGCGCCGTCGAAGAGGGCGATCTGATCGCTATTCAGATCGAAGACAATGGCCCCGGCCTCGCCAACCCCGAAAACCTGTTCGTCCCGCTCTATACGACCAAGAAATCCGGCTCCGGCGTTGGCCTCGCGCTGGCCCGGCAGATCGTCGAAGCCCACGGCGGCGCGATCGCCCTCCGGAACCGAACCGGCGTCCCCGGCTGCGTAGCCGAAGTCCGCATTCCCGTGGCCGAACGCTCCGCAAAAAACTGAACACTCGGCACCCGTCATCCGTCTTAGCCCATGAGAGCCTGGGAGCTCGCAGGTTGCGATCCGACGACGAAGCCCAATTCGCCAATCTGGTCGAGCGCCACTGGCGATTCGCCTGGAAGATCGCATGGAGCATCCTGCGCAATCGTCAGGACGCGGAAGACGCCGCACAGGAGGCATTCCTCAAGATGATGCGTGCTGAAACATGGCGAAACCTGCGCGACGAGCGTGCCTTGGTCGCGCGCATCGTTTGGCGCACCGCCGTGGACCACCATTCTGCGCGCCGCACCCGCACGCATCTCCATGCGGACCCCGGCTCGAATGGTCTTTCTCTGGTCGAGGAACTGCCCGGCAACGATCTGGGACCCGAAGAAATGGCCCTCGCCGCTGACTGGGAGTCGGCCATCCATCGCCTCATCGACGCATTGCCTGAGGAACTGCGCCAGCCGCTGGCGCTTTCCGCGGAATTGAATTCGCGCGAGATCGCGGAAACGATGGATATCCCGGAAGGCACCGTGCGCACGCGGCTCATGCGCGCCCGACAGATTCTCCGCGAGAAGATCGCGGCCATGGAGGAGCGGCAGCATGCCCGGCGATAGCCGCGACCCCATCGACGCCCGCATTGACGCCGCCCTGCGCAGCTACGCGGAGCCGCCCGCCTCCATCTCCGATGCGCGCATCGTTACAGCAACCATGCTCGAGCGCGCGCGCCAGTCTCGAGCCCGCCGCTCCTTCTGGATCTGGGCTATGCCCGCGGCAGCCTGCCTGCTCGCGCTCGTTCTCAGCGTGGCGGTCTGGATGTTCCACATGCGTCCCGCCCCGCAACTCGCGCGTGCCGTCCCGCAGCCGCCGCCCGCTATCAGCGTGCCCCGCAACGTCGCGCCTGCTCGGGCAAGCGCGTCCGCCCGCATCGTACGGCGGCAAATTCCTCACTCCCCAACGCTGCCCAAACTCGATGTCTTCCCCACCCCTGCCCCGCTCTCCACGCAGGAGCAGGCGCTCGTCGCCTTTGCCCGCAATGCTCCCGCCACCGTGAAGCAGGCCGTCATCGACGACCAGCTCCACTGGGACCAGCCTCCCAGCATCGCCCCCCTTAACATCAGCCCGCCGGAGATCTCCGGCATACCGAGTACCGAAGTGGAAAGACCCGAAAAGGAGAATCGATGAAGAGAACCATCATCCTTGCCGCGTGCCTGCTGCTCTGCGCCGCTCCTCTGCGCCTGCGCGCTCAAAGCGCATCCCAGGGCTCGCCCGCCGCTCAGCCTCTGCAGCACTTCTATCACCTCAAGATGGTCGTGAGGGAGCTGAGCGACAGCGGCGCCGTCACCAACACCCGCACCTATGAAGCGACGGTGACCACAGGCGACAACGTTTCCGACCAGGTCATCAAGACCGGTTCCAGGCTTCCGATTGCTACGGGTAGTTACTCAGGAACCTCCAGCCCCTCGATATCGAACACACAATTCCAGTACATCGATCTGGGAATCGATCTGGATGTTCGCCGTGTGGCCGAAGTCGGCGACGGCCTCACATTCCATTTCAAAGCCGAGGTCACCAGCACGGCCAAGTACTCTGAAATCGCGGGCGTCAACGAGCCCGTCATCCGCCAGAACGCCTGGTCCTCCGACGTCATCGTCCCCCTCGGCAAACCTACCGTCGTCTACTCCTCGGACGAGCTCGACAGCAAAGGCAAAATGCAGGTCGAGGTGACCGCAACCCCGGTGGAGTAACCCGCGGCCTGCTACCGCGCCCGCAATGCTTCCCGGCAGGTTGCGAGAAGCATTGCGAATACGGGCAAACTGATGCGGTGGCCTTATTTGTCGCCGTGAGCGGCGACGTGCTCCCTGGCCGCATGCCCATGATGCTCGGCTGCGTGCAGGCTGTGCGCGTGCGCCAGATGCGCATGGTGCGCGGCCTTCTCGTGATCGCCGGCTTCGTGATGCTCGGCGGCTGCGTGGTGATGGCGCGCG
>DATJQW010000027.1:0-7754 GCA_035505395.1 Acidobacteriaceae bacterium | reverse complement strand
TGGGCAGCAGCAGGCCGCAGAAGCAATCCTTCAGGTTTTCGAGGACGACCCCGGCGAGATCGATGAACGCGTTGAGCGCGTCCACCCGGTATTTCTCCAGAGCCGCGTATTGATTGAAGGCGGTCATGGTGGCAGGCATCTCGGAGATGGTGTTGGCCGTACTGTTCAGCACGTAGAGAGCGTTCGTGCTGGGCGAGGTTTCAGCGAAAGCCAGAGCCGTGGGATGCAGTTCGACGGGCGCATAGGTGGATTGGGAAGGCGCGTTTGAGGTTCCGGAGATGCTGATGAGGCTCGACGTGGATTCGCACGAGGCCAGCACCGATGCGCCGGAGGGATGCAGCGCCAGACGCACCGTGGTGTTCACCCCGAGATCGATCTGCCCGACCTGCTTACTGCTCTGTTGAGCATCGAAAACTATTACCTGTTTGGTCGAGCTGGCCGGCGAGAGGCCGCTAACAAAGATCGTCGGTAATATAGCGCCGGCCGCAGCCGCATAGTTACCAACAAGCAGATCGTCGGTCATATCGCCGGTAGCTCCCACGATCGGCCAGTTGCCGTAGATCTTCGCGGCGTTTCCTGTGCCGGTGACCTCTACGATGTAGCTCTGCACCTCATTGAAGCTGCCGCCGGAGGAAGCTGCGCTGTTCACCGTGACGTAGAGCATTCTCTGGAAGCTGACCATTTGTCCGATGGCATTGCACTCGGCCAGCTGCGTGGCGCTGACGTGGTCGGCAAAGCCAATCGACCAGATGCCGCTTCCCTGCACCGACGCGAACACCGACTCGTTCTGGTCGGTCACGGTGGCAAGAGTGATGTACGGGTGCGCGCCGGCGCTGCCCTGGATGCCCCAGCTGACGGTCGCGTCGTCCAACTGCCCCACCGCAAAGAACGAATCGGCGGCATTGGTCTGCGTATTGACGCCGGTGGCGATGATGTAGACCGATTTACCGTCAGGAGCGAAGGCAACATCCTGCAGCGTCCAGTTGGTGGCATCGCCGGGGATGGGCGGCGTGACCGAGGCCGCAAGCTGGCCTGTGGCCAGGTCGTAGATATCGAGACCGGGTCCGTTGCCGCAGGCAAAGGCCCAGTGCCCGCCGGGCAGGATGCGCATTCTGGTCTTCAGTCCTTTGCCGAAGATGGTGTCGATGGGCGCATCGAGCGCATACTCCGGGAACTCGCGCATCCCGGCGCGCAGCGAGCAGTAAGTGCTGTCGCTGAGCCGGCCGAGGAGGAAGCGATAGAACTCAATCAGCAGGTCCGCTTCCCTGCGCGAGATATAGACATCTTTGGTCAGCACCGGCTGGACATACTGAATGACCAGATTCGTCAGCGCCGAAGCCAGCGCCTGCGCCTCTGTGACCTGTTTGTCCGACGAAATGTACCGCTGCTGATACTCGGCCTTAAAGGCATCGATCCACGGCCGCAGGCATTTGGTGTAGAAATCCATGGCCAGCGTGCCGGTGAGAACTTCGTCCGCCAGAGTTTCGCTCACGCACTGGATTGCGCCGAATCGGACGCAGGCGTTGGAGGGGTTGGTGGCGGGCACCGTCTTCGAGCAGCAGGGATCGGAGGACCCGTTGCTCTCGGCCACCGGTTCCAGCGTGGACCGCTCCAGGAACAGCTCATATTCGCCGTCGGGAATGACGCTCTGACCCGGGGACAGCGTCACGACGGACGAGAGATCGACGGTCTCCGCGGCGTCGAGAATCAGATCGTAACCATTGCAGTCGATGGCGTAGCCGCTGCCCACCCGCACACTGGTTTGATTCTCGCCCGCACAGCTCACGGCCAGCCCGCACACAACGCCGGAGCCATGCAGGGTGCGATTGTGCATGCGATGTTTGGCCTCGAGCTCGTCGAGAGCCTGGGCGACGGTACCCACCGCCGACAGCTCGCAGCCAGATCCCTGATAGCAAACGTCGTCGGCGCAGATGCTGGTGAGGCTGGGGAAGGTGCATCGGCAGTCGATAACTTTGATCTTTCCGTCCGTGACGGAGAGCAGCGCAAGCCGGCAGAAGAAGTGGTCCGGCCCCAGGGGGGGCTGCGGGATGGGATTGGTATTCGGCACCTGGAACGGCGGCCACTCGATGTCCGCTGTCGCCGTGCGCGCGGGAATCTGCCAGTAGCTGCGCGTGGCGTAATATCCGTGGCTGAAGTTCACCTGGATGTTGTTCTCGAGCTGAATCCAGCCCGGCGTGATCTGGATGCCGAGGGGGTTGCCGGAGCCGTCCACCAGCATGCCGCCGCTGTTGGGCATGTCCCAGCGGCGCAGGCGGAGATTGCTCGCGCTCTGGAAACGCGCGGGGGCGCTGGGCTGCAGGTTCAGGCAGTACGCCTGCACTCCGGCAGGGGCGCAGGGCGGCTGCGCGGCCGCGCCGGGCGCCTGCCAGATCCGAGAAAGAAAGCGCGGCTGGCCGGCGAGATCGGCATCGTCGTCGACGATCTCCACCCAGTCGTTCAGCTCGAAGCTGTGCAGATCGTCGGTGCCCAGGCTGCTGACGTAGACATTGCCGAGCGAGTCGATGCAGGCGATCGGCGTCTCCACCATGGCGTTGTCGCGCGACCACACGAACGTCGCCGCGTCGTTGAACTCTCCGGACTGGAAGATCTCGACGCGATACAGCTGGTTGGCGAGGCCAAGATATCCCGCCGACGGCGGAAGCTGGCAGGGCGGCAGGTTGTTGCCGGGCGGCGGCGCCTGCGCGTTCATCAGGCCGGTGGTGCGAACGGTCGCTTTGTAAGCATCCCACGAGGGGAAATCGCTGCAGCAAGTCGGCGGCGACGGCGGCGAGGGCAACGGCGAGGGCAGCGGCGATCCGGGAGGGCTCGACTCACCCGACCACGGCAAGATGTGCACCTGCCACACCGTCTGCAGGCGCTCGCAGGTATCCGGCCCGCCCAGGGCCACTTCGCGGATGTGTGGATCCTCGAGAGCATCGACTTCGCGCTGCCACGCCTCCAGCGTCACGAGGTAATCGCCACTGGGAAGATTCAGCGCGGAGGGGGGAAGGCCGCTGGGCGGCGACGTCTCGACGGAAGCGTCCCACTGGTCGGTGAGAAACGGCTGCGTGGTGAAGGTAACCACGCGGCGCAGCGTGAGCCGGCCGGCATTGGCGAGCTTGCTCAGCGAGGTGTCGACGGTGATGGGGTAGTAGCTGGGAACGATGACGCTGGCATCGTTGGGCGCGGCGCTCGCTCCGATATTCGTCACCATGGCGGTGACAGATGCGCCCCCCGCTGCGGAAATCTCCACCCAGTCGCCCACGGCCAGCGTCCGGTCGTCGATGGTGATCGACGGGATGTAGATCTGCTGATCGGGCTTGCTTTTCGGGTCCTTGAATCCACCCTTTCCGGGCATGAACTCGATTTTGCGCATCACCGTGGAGTACGACTCGCCAGCCGACATCTGATACATGACGTTCGCCGGGGACGACGGCGGGCTGGATGCGGACGGCAGCCACGCAGGAATGCTCTGCGGATTGATCTCGCACAGCAGGCCGTTCACGTAATAGCGGCCGTTGCCGATGCGCAGATCGGCGCTTTTGGCGAAATTCGAAATATAAAAGCCGTTGCCGGCCTTTGGCGTTCCGCACAGGCCGATCAGGTCGCGGGTTTCCGTCCACGTGCGATACAGCTGCAGCGCGAGCTGCTCGTTCCAGTCAGCGTCGACCTGGACGCGGCCCTGCTGCATGAGAACCCCGGCGTAGTGCTTCACGGGGTTGACGGTTGAACGGCTGAAATCGCCTGCCATGGCAATCCTCCCTGCCAGATCTGCCCTACGTAGCGAAGAAAACGCCCGCTTCCATACCGAAGCGGAGATAGTCCGCGAGCATCACGTTCAGATTGGCGATGCGCTGCGGCGCGTAGACATCGTGGAAGACGCCGATTTCCGACTGATCGTCGGCGCCGTTGAGAATGAGCCCGGAGCGGTCGGTGAGCTGGCAGTAGCCGGGATCGCCAAAGCGCAGCGAGGTGAAACCCGGCGTGGAAACCTGGCCGCTGACGGGATAACAGTGAAACAGGCGCGGCACGCGCGAGCCGGTGGGAACGTAGCAGAAGCGCACGCACCCCTGCTGCAGCTGATCGGCGATCACAGGCGCAGTCCACAGATCGAGCGGCGCCAGCTCGGCATAAAAAATGGAGTCGCTGGCGAGCGTCATCAGCTCGGTGTGAACCTTGCCAATGACAGTGCTGTTGACGACGGTGAGCGGCGAACCGGCGGCCATGGCATCGAGGTGACAGGCGTAGGCGACCTCTGAAGGGCTGAGCGCGTCGACGATGCAGGTGGTGAGCGAAACGGTATTGCCGGAACCGATGCGAATGGCGCCGAGGATGGAGTGATCGATCTGGATGGCCGTGTTTTCGGAATCGATCCAGAACGCAGGCAGCGGCGGCTGCGCCGATGTGCCCGGAAACGCCGGAGTCATCGCGGGATTCAGCGTGCAGTGGGAGATCTGCAGGGTCACGATGTCAGCGGGCGTGTTCTGCTGCACGGAGATGCTGCCTCCGGCAATCAGCAGGCCGTTGAGGCTGACGGTGGTGTCCTGCCCTGCGGTGACGATCCAGTCGCCGGAGAGGATCACGGTGGGGCGATTGCCGTCGGCGGCGCGAATCTGCACCGAGCAGTTGTCGGGCACGGTGAACGAAGGCGTTTCGATGTAGCAGCGGTTGTCGGCGATCTCCACCACCACCGACGCGTTCGACGCCGAGAGCATGGGGAGCGCCAGCGCCAGCGCGGCTGCGATGGTCGACGCGTCGGCAGGCACGCTGACGTTGGCCGTGGAGGTGAAGTTGCGAGTGTAAGGACCGCCGCCGATCGGTGAGCTGAACCCGTAGCACCAGTCGGTCATCACGCTGGCAGGCGCTGGCTGCGTGGCTGGAAAGGCGATGCGGCCGAGCTGAGGATCGATGCCAATCACCTTTTGCGGCTGATGTGCCCAGCCGACGACGTGGCCCGAAGCGTCGAGTACGTCGCTCAGGTTGCAGGAACAAACCTTTGTGTTTGCGGCAGGGCCTCCCTGCCAGGCGAGGCTGAAGCTGGCGCCGGCGGCGCTGTTGTAGTAATTCGAGGCTGCCTTGAGATCGTCGGCAAACATCCAGCGGCTGATCGGCATGGCAACGTTGAACGGCGTGGCGCGCGCCGGCGCCTGGCCTTCGAGCGCGGGAAAGGTGAAGAGCGGGACGATCTTTCCCAGCGGATCGAAACAGAAGCGGTAGTTGTCCACGACAAATGCTGGCTGAGCCTCGATCTTCTGCTGCTGCAGGCGCCACAGGAAGATGCCGATGTTGGGGATGTTGTATTTGCCGAGGCGCGTTTCGATGTTACGCATCTCGGCGGTGCGCGCGTAGCTGTCAAAGGGTGTGTTCAGCAGCGCATGGTCGGCGCAGCGAATATCGGCGACGGAGAGATTCGTCGGGCGAATGTGGTTCATGAACTGCGTGGTCGCCAGCACCTGAAAATACTCGACGACGTTGGCACCCCAGTCGGTAACCTCCCGCGCGATCGCTTCCAGCGCGGGAACGGTGCCTTTGGCGCGGCGGTTCTGGATGGTGTCAGCAACCGCAGCGCGCACCGTATAGCCCGCTGAGGGCACGTCGGTGAGGCCCTTCAGCCCGACCAGCTCGGCGATATACGGCACAACCCAGTCCGCGCAGGTTTCAATGAACAGGTCGTCATACTGCTGCACCAGACTGTCCTGCAACACCTCGATCTGCTCGGCGAGAATTTCGATGAGCGACTGCAGCGGCCCGCGCTGCTGCTTGCTCTGCAGATCGGCGAGCATCTGTTGCTGCAGCGGGGTCAGCGGCTGCGGAGAGGTGAGCAGCTGCTGCAGCGTCGCGAAATCGGAGGGGTCAAGACCGCTGCCTGACTGCAGCGCGAGCTGGGCGTCGCGGATGCGATAGACCGCCGGGAGCAGGTTGTAGATCTGCGTCAGGTCGAGTGTCATGAGTTCACCGTGGTGACGAGCAGCCCGAGCTGGCCGGGATCGAGAGTGAGCAGTTGGGCCGGGGTGATCTGATTCTGGCCGCCGTTTTGCGGAACGGTGGCGGCAATCTGCTGCGGGGGCGGCGTCTGCGATGGATCGCTGGTGTTATAAATGCTGACAACGACATCCACTACCCCGTCGACGTCCTGGATAGCTGCGATCACTTCACTCAGGTAAACGGGCTGGCCAAAGGTGCGCGCCTGGAACGAGAAAGTCTGCCGCAGGGCGGCCTCAATCGCCGGCTGCACCAGGGTGACCTGGTAACTGGGCGAAATCTGAACCGTGGCATTGAGATTGAAGTAGAGCGGCGCATACGGAAGCGGGTAAAGCGTAACGCCGGGCTCCGAACAGGCGGCAATCGACCCCTGCAGCGTCGTGAGGATGGGATCGGAGGGTGAGATGGGGCCGCTGGCCCCGGCCACGGTGAGCACCACCACGCGCATCTGCCCGTCCCACGTCCATGTGGCGAGAGCTTTGCCGATGCCCGGCAGCGAGAGGGCGTAATCCTGATAATCCTCCAGCGAGACGATGCGCCCCAGCGTCATGATGGCGAGGGTGGCGTTGCCGCGGCCGTCCTCCAGGTCCTCGGGATCGGCGGCGCCGCTGGAAGGGAGCGGATTATTGACGCTGCGCACGCCCAGCGGCCGGCTCATCAGCTGCGTAAGCTGCCTTGCATTGACCAGGCCCGCCGTGCCGATTCCGAAGCGATAACTGGCCGTCACATTCGCCGTTCCGGTGGGCAGACGCGAGCCGGTGTTGCCGTCTCCAAACATAACGGTGGTGACCCCGTTGTCATCCTGCGACGTAATAAAGATCTGCTCCGTGGCCGCGTGGCCGTAGAAGTACGGCACTTCGGTCCACTGCACGCCGTTGACATAGACCTTGAGCGTGCTGGTGCTGAGGCTGGTCGTCAGGGCCTGCACGTAGGTAAGTGGAGACTGGTGCAGCACGAAGCTCTGAAATGATTGTGTGCCGTCGCCGCTGCCCAGCGTTTCCGAGACGGTCTGCCCGTTCGATGCGCTGGCCACGTTAGCGTTGATGCTGACGCTGGAGCGCAGATAGAGATTGTTGAGCGGCGCCGCAAGGGTGATGACGGTGAATCCGCCGGTCACCATCACCTCCTGCAGCGTGGCCACCTCGGCGGCGGGCGGACCGGCTGCATTGTTGGCCGAGGGCTGCTGCGAGAGTGTGGTGCCGCTGACCACAACCTGTTGCCCTGCAAGCAGACCGAGATAGGCGCCGCCCAGCGTGATGACGCCGTTGGAAGTGCCGCCGCCGATGTTCGTTTGCGTGATCGGAACCTGGGCGAGCGGGAGCGCTTCTGCCTGGCAGAGGATGACGGTGGAGCGGAGATAGAAACTGCCGAGCGCCGGCCCGCTGATGTGAGTTACGGTCAGCTGAGAGACTTTGGCGCTCAGCGTAAAGTCTTTGTGTGTCACGGTGGCATTAGCTCTCACCTGAAAAACGGCGGGATCCACGCCGGAAAGTGTGGAAGTCAGGACGATATAGCTGTTTGGGACAATCTGCGAATAAACGTTGTCGAGATATAGAAGCCCATCCCACCTGGAGTCGCCGAGCGAAAATTCCCCAGTGCCGCTGGTGGGATCGTTGTCCCATCCCGGAGGGGGATAAGCCGCCTCAATGGATTGCGTTGGCGGGCTGGCGGCCGTTGACTCGACGAACACACTGGGATAACGCAGCGAGGCCGGCAACGAGAAGTAATTCGGCGCGTTATACCCGAAAGGCGCGACCTGCTGGCGGAAGGCA
>DATJQW010000026.1:0-19687 GCA_035505395.1 Acidobacteriaceae bacterium | reverse complement strand
TGCTGGCGGCGATCGACGAACTGAACGCGAACCCACGGGTGCTGGGGATCCTGCTGCAGCATCCGGTGCCAAAACAGATTGACGAACGGACGTGCTTCGACCGCATCGCGCTCAGGAAAGATGTCGACGGGGTGACCTGTCTCGGTTTCGGCCGCATGGCGATGGATCAACCGGCGTATGGATCGGCGACGCCGGCGGGAATCATGCGGCTGCTGCGTCGATACGGGATTGAGGTGTCGGGACGCGAGGCGGTAGTGGTGGGGCGTAGTCCGATTCTGGGACGGCCGATGGCGATGATGCTGCTGGCGGCGAACGCGACGGTGACGATCTGCCACTCGCGTACGAAGAATTTGGCCGACGTGGTGAAGCGCGGAGAGATTGTGGTGGGCGCGGTGGGCAAGCCGGAGTTCGTCCGCGCGGACTGGATTCGCGACGGAGCCGTGGTGGTGGATGCGGGATATCACCCGGGCCGGGTGGGAGACGTCGAGATGGTGGGGGTGATCGAACGTTGTTCCGCGTACACGCCGGTACCGGGCGGCGTGGGACCGATGACGATCGCGACCCTCATCGCGCACACGGTGGAGGCCGCGGAGAAGTTATCTGGGGCATAACAAGAAAAATATCTGTTCATTTCATCGGAGTGTCGGGCATAATACGGGGGAACCTCCGGAACCCTTCTAACTATGCGCGTACCGCGGTACGTTATTCTGCCTGTTCTGGCCTGTATCCCCCCGGGGATGTCCATTGGTCAGCAGAGGACTCTCGATAACCTTGTCACTTATCAGCGCCTGAGCGGGCTCTTGTACACCGGAGGCACCCGGCCGTGCGCGAGATAGCCCCGGGATGCGGTGCGCCCTCCTCTAAGTTCAGTTTGTTAAGCGAAGGGAATGGAAAGATCACGGGTACGGTGCAGGAGATCCCCACGAGGCGGTGGCTGTGCGAGGCGTTCGGGGATATCCCGGCGCTCACTTGTTCTGCAGGCGACGAGGAAGAACGAAGATGACTTTCGCAGTTTCTGGCAGGAGGAGCGCAGGATGTTGACGGAGAAGAATCAGCAGGGTTACCGGCCGATCGACGTGGGACCGGTGACCATGGGATACCGGCTGGAGAATTCGCGGCCGGGCGAGCCGGTGGGGCGGGATCTGATCTATCCCAAGGGAGCATACATTCTGCACATGCTGCGCATGATGAACTGGAACTCGCGAGACGGGGACAAATGGCTGATGACCACCCTCGCAGATTTCGTTCAGACCTACCGGCAGCAGCCTGCGACGACCGAAGACTTCAAGGCGATTCTGGAAAAGCACATGACGAGGACGATGGATCTGGACGGGAATCGCCGTCTGGACTGGTTCTTCAACGAGTACGTATACGGAACGGCGCTTCCCCATTACACGTTCCACGCGGATGTAAGGCCGGACGAAACGGGGACGGAGGCGACGCTATCCATCGCTCAGAGCAATGTGGACCCCTCGTTCAAGATGCTGGTGCCGCTCTACGCGCAGTTGAAGGATGGGCGGGTGGTTCGGCTGGGCGAGATCACGCTGGTGGGCAACACCAGCTTCCGGAAACAGCTGAAGCTGGGACCGATGCCGTCGCCGATTGAGCGCCTGGCGATCAATTACTACAACGACGTGCTTTGCACCCAGGACTAAGCGCGGGCGCGCGCACTGAAAATGCCGGGATGAGGGTGCTTTCCGTACGGCATCGGGTAGCATGAGTGTACGCAGCGGCGGCCGTTGTTGCGATCTGTTATGGCGGGTTCCCGGAGCTGACGCCGGAGCGGCAAATCTCAGGGCTGCGGACGAGCAGAATCCATCCAGTCGGACGGAGAGAGCGATGCACATCCTCAGCACGGCCACGGCGTACCCGCCCCACTACTTTTCGCAGCGAGAGGTGGTCGATGCGCTGCTGGCGTACTGGGGAGGAGACGCGCGGATCGGCGCGGTACTGGAACGCCTGCACGCACGGACCGGGGTGGAGGGGAGATATTTTTCGCGGCGGCTGAACGAGTATCACGCTCTGGATACATGGGGCAAGACGAACAACGTGTGGATCGAGGTTGCGGAGGAGCTGGGCGAGCGAGCCATCGGCTGCGCGCTGCAGCAGGCGGGGCTGGAGCCGGAGCAGATCGGGGCTATTTTCTTTGTAAGCGTGACCGGGGTGGCGAGCCCCTCGATCGACGCCCGGCTGGTGAACCGGATGAAGCTCGCGCCGCATATCCGCAGAAATCCGATCTTCGGGCTGGGCTGTGTGGCAGGCGCGGCGGGGCTGGCGCGGGCGGCGGATTATGTGCGCGCGTATCCGGAACAGGTGGCCGTACTGCTGTCGGTGGAACTGTGCTCGCTGACATGGCAGCGCGACGATCTGTCGATGGCGAATCTGATCTCATCGGGGCTGTTCGGCGACGGGGCTGCCGCAGTGCTGGTGGGGGGAAGCGATGCTCCGCGGCGCGGTCCGCGAATTGTCGCCAGCCAGTGCGCGTTCTATCCGGATACGGAAGATGTGATGGGTTGGGATGTTTCGGAGCGGGGATTCCGCATCGTGCTGTCGCCGGATGTGCCGCAGGTAGTGCGGGAGAACCTGGGGCGGGACGTGGATGCGTTTCTGAGGACACAGGGGCTGACGCGCGGCGACATCGGCTCGTGGATCATGCACACGGGCGGGCCGAAAGTGCTGGAGGCGACGGCGGAAGCGCTGGAACTGCCGCGCGCGGCGCTGGAAGTCTCGTGGGAGGCGCTGCGGAGGGTAGGGAATCTCTCATCCGCATCAGTATTGGTGGTGCTGGATGAGGCGATGAAGCATCGGCGGCCGGCGCCGGGGTCGCGAAGCGTGCTGGCGGCGATGGGTCCGGGATTTTGCGCGGAGATGCTACTGCTGGAGTGGTAGCGGCTGTGGCCGGAGCTGGTTCGAGGAGCTGCTTCCGGTCCGGCTGGGCTGGGCCCCGCGGTATTTGTGCCGTGGCATGGGACTGCGCAGAGCGCCAGCGGGGGGAGAGACCTGATTCGCTGAAACGAAAACAACCTGGGGGAGCCGAGGGCCATCGAAGGAGCGGCGGCGAGTTGTCATTGAGCGGATTGCGCGTCAAACTGGTGAAAGGCGAATTTACAGACAGCGATGGCGCGAAATGTACTGCAACTCGAGCGTGAATCCTTTGGCCCGCCGATGGCCAAGTCGTTCCTGCTGCACATAGGGCTGGTGGGGACCCTGGCGCTGATGGTCTATCTGAACGGGAAGTTTCGGGGGCTGGAGTGGTCGAGCACCGGGCCACCGGGAGCGATTCAGGCGACGCTGGTAAATTCCGCGGCTGCGATTCCGCTGCCACAGAACACGCCACCGACCCCGAACGTGCTGGCAACGCAGCTGCCGAGCCCGGCGCCGGCGCCGCCGGCCAAGGCGACGATCGCGCAGCAGGAACCGGACGCGATTCCGATTCTGGCGCGGGAGCCGAAACTGCGACCCAGGGAAAAGCCGCACCCGGCTTCTCCGCAGCATGCGCAGCCGACCAACCAACCGAACCGCGCGCAGTTTGGAGAAGCGCCGGCGACGCAGCTGCCGCACTCCATGAGCAGCGCGACGGCCAGCAACACGAACCCGGTCAGCGTGAACAACGGCGATTTTGCAGCGCGTTTCCCGTGGTATGTGGACATGATCACGCGGACCGTGCAGCAGTACTGGTATACGCAGGACATCGGCGGGGGAACGGCGTACGGGAGCCAGGTATCGATCACCTTCACCATCAGCCGGGACGGGTCGGTGAGCGACATCCGGATCGTGCAGCCGAGTTCGTCACCGACGCTGAACAGTTCCGGCGTGCAGGCGGTACAGCGTGTGGGAAGTTTTCGACCGTTACCTGATCAGTACACAGGGCGGACAGTTTCGGTGGAGTACACTTTTACCTACGATCAGCCGTCGCACTGAGCTCGATGCGGCGATCGGCGTTGACGTGTTCACCCAGCATTCGCTCAGAGCCGCAGGGAATTCCGCCGGAAGAATTGAAGATTTCGGACGGGGCGACACCGCATGGAGGAGCCATGTGCGTGGAGGCACCGGCCGTAGTTCCATGGAAACGGACAAAGCATGAGCTTTTACTTGCCGACGAATAAGCCTTCCTTTCGCAACTTTCTGCTTTTTGCCTTCATCGCCATCACTTGCACCGGCCTGCGGGCGCAGGACTGGGTGCGCACGGGAACCAACCTGGGCGTGTCGAAGATCCGCATTGCGGCGGCCGATTTCAAGCCGGGAACGGCGGACGCGCAGACGATGCCGATGAAATACGTCTTCGACCAGACGCTCTACAACGATCTGCGCTACGCGGGAATCTTCGACGTGGTGTCGAAGAGCATGATCCCGAACCAGTCGCCGGGGTCGCCGCAGGAGATCAGCCTGGCGGCGTGGGCGGCGGATCCCTCGAGCGCGGCTTACGTGGCGTTTGGAACGCTGTCCGTGGGTAACGGAAGAGTTACGGTGCAGGGGTACCTGTACGACACGCATGCGTCCCAGAATGCCCAGGTGCTGGGCAAGCAGTACTCCGACGTTTCGACGGTGGAGGCGACGCGCCAGATTGCGCACCGATTCGCCGATGAGATCATCGACCGGCTGGGGGGGATTCCGGGCATAGCGGAGACGAAGATTTACTTTGTGTCGGACCGTTCGGGGCACAAAGAGATCTGGGCGATGGATTACGACGGATTCGACGAGCATCAGCTGACGCATCTGCATTCCATCGCGCTGTCGCCGCGCGTTTCCCCGGACAATTCGCGGGTGGCATTCAGCGCCATGGGGCGGGACGGATGGTCGATCCGGATGTACTCGCTGGACCTGAACCGGATGGTGGCCTTCCCGGCATGGGGAGACACGACGCTGTCGCCGGCGTGGTCGAGCGACGGGGCAAAGCTGGCATTTTCTTCGGCACGCTCCGGCAATCCGGACATCTATGTATGCGACGCGTCGGGTGCGGGAGCGCATCGCGTCACAGCGTTCCTGGGGCCGAACGTCTCGCCGGTGTGGAATCCAAAGACCAACTCGCAGATTGCCTGGGTGAGCGGGCGCACCAAGCTGCCGCAGATCTACATCATGGATTCGGACGGGTCGAACGTGATGCGGATGACCGACGGGGGATATGCCACCTCGCCCTCGTGGTCGCCGAACGGGGAGTTCCTCACCTTTGCGTGGCAGCGGAACTACGGGCCGGGTGCGCCGGGTGCCGAGGACATCTACATCATGGACATCGCCAGCAAACGCTGGACGCAGCTCACGCACGACTCCGGCTCCAACGACTTTCCGACATGGTCGCCAGACAGCCGCCACATCGTCTTCCAGCGCGAGCAGAACGGGCAAACCGAACTGTGGATGATGCTGGCCGACGGGACCGATCAGCAACAGCTGACGCATGATGGGAACAACACCATGCCCGACTGGAGCTGGAAATGACGTTCACTCTTGCGGGCGCCGACCTGCGGGTCGCACCTGTTTTGCCCTGGTTCAAACTACTAGTACGCTCCTGAAGGAGGACAGAAAGTGCAATACGCGAACCGAAAATCCCTCGCGCTGGCTGCAGGACTTGCGGCCATGCTGACTGTGGCTGGGTGCCACAAGAAAAAGCCGGCTCCGCCGCCTCCGGCTCCGCCGGCCACCACCGCCCCGGCGCCAACCGCGTCCATCACGGCGACTCCGGACACGATCAATGCCGGCGATCAGTCGGTGCTGACGTGGCAGACCAGCAACGCGACGGATGTCTCGATCGACGGGCTCGGCGCAGTAGCAACTTCGGGCACGCAGACGGTGAAGCCGACGCAGACGACCACCTACCACCTGGTGGCGCACGGCGACGGCGGATCGGCGGATGCGACCGCGACGGTGACGGTGAACACGCCGCAGGCGACGCCGCCTCCGGCCGAGAGCAACATCGACGAAGCGACCTTCGAGCAGAACGTGAAGCCGGTCTTCTTCGATTACGACAGCTACGACATCCGCTCCGATGCGCAGGGCGTGATCCAGGCCGATGCCAACTACCTGAATCAGCATCCTGAGCTCAAGGTGGTGATCGGCGGGTACTGCGACGAGCGCGGATCGACGGAGTACAACCTGGCGCTGGGCGAGAACCGGGCCAACGCGGCGAAGCAGGCGTTGGTAACGGCGGGAATATCTCCGGACCGGCTGCGCACCGTGAGCTACGGCAAGGAGAAGCAGTTCTGCACCGAGCACAACGAAGCGTGCTGGCAGCAGAACCGCCGTGCGCAGTTCACTCTGGATCAGTAACCGGGGCCACAGGGGCCAGGGAGCGTCTCACCCTGCCGCGGGAGTCGCGGCGGGGTGAGCGCCGCTTCTACTTCCTCGCCGGGGCCCGGATATTCGCTGGCCTCGTTCTCTCCCTGTCATAATTGAAATAAGCGCTTCCGCGCTTCACCGGGGACGGATTTTATGCGAAAGACTGTAGCATCGCTGGCGGCCCTTGCACCGCTGCTTCTCTGCATCTGTGTACCGCAGGCCCACGCCGTATCGAAAGAGATCATTCAGCTGCAGACGCAGGTGCAGCAACTGCAGGACGCTCTGACTGCGCTGCAGACCAACCAGGCGCAGCAGTTTGGAATATTGCAGCATGTGGTGCAGCAGATTTCAGACAACGTGAACCAGATGAGCAGCACGCTGACGACGCTGCAGCGGCAGGTGCAGGCGCAGGACGAATCCGGCAACGGGCAGGTGACCCAGCTTTCGACGCAGATGCAGGGAATCAACGACTCGATTGATGAGCTGCGCAGCCGGATCGACAAGCTGAACACGCAGATGCAGGGGATCCAGTCGCAGCTGCAGACGATCAGCGCCGCGCAGCAGCCGGCACAGCCGGCCGGGCAGCCGGGCCAGCCGGGGACTCAGGGCGCGCAGCCCGAGGGGCAGCCGGGAGCGACGGATCAGAACGGGCAGCCGACCGCGCCCGCAGCGCCGCCGCAGCCGCAGGCGCCGCCAGTGCGGCAGCTCTATCAGAGCGCCATGAGCGACTACAACGCGGCGCGGTACGACCTGGCGAGCAGTGAATTCGCGAACGTGATCCAGAACTATCCGCAGGACGATCTGGCGGGGAACGCGCAGTTCTATCTGGGAGAGATCGCGTACCGGCAGGGAAAATATTCGGACGCGATCAAGAACTACGATCTGGTGCTGCAGCAGTTCCCCGGGAACGCGAAGGCGCCGGCGGCAGAGCTGCGCAAGGGAGAGGCGGAGCTGGCCGTCAATCAGCGCGAGGCTGGTATTCGCGACCTGCGCTCGCTGATCGCGCGCTATCCGCAAACGCCGGAGGCGGCACAGGCGCGCAGCCGGCTGAACGGGATGGGCGTGCGCATTTATCCGAAGCCATCGGCCTATCACGAATAGCCCGCAGCGATACCGCGGCGCGGGGCGGGTCCGGAAAAATTCTTTTTCCTTGACACCGCCCGCCAGCGGAGTTAAGACGCGAAATCGCAAAGAATCTGCGGCATTTTCGCGTCGTTGACAAAGCGCAACGCGAATCGCACAATCGGATTTCAGCTTGATTCAACCTCCTCCCTGCGGGAACTCCACCCGACTCCCAACGACCGGCCCAAGCTCGCCGGGAGACCGGCGTCCTAAAGGACGGAAGGCGTGCCAAACGGCCCCCAACTTCGGGAAAGCGAATGTGAATTGAAAGCCCTGCTCAAAACCGACTTCCCGAAACTCACGCTTCAGGGCCGCGGAAAAGTCCGCGACATTTATGTTCTGGGCGAGCAACTGCTGCTGGTTGCGACCGATCGCATTTCGGCATTCGATCATGTGCTGGCGACGGGGATTCCCAACAAGGGCAAGATCCTGACGCAGCTTTCGCTCTTCTGGTTCGAGGAACTGAGCGATTTGGTGCCGAATCACCTGATCACGGCCAAGGCGCAGGAGTATCCGGACGAAGCGTGGGAGTACCGCGAGACTCTGAAGGGACGCTCGATGCTGGTGAAGCGGGCGCAGATGTACCCGGTAGAGTGCGTGGCGCGCGGATATCTGTCCGGCTCGGGATGGAAAGATTACAGGGAGACAGGTGCGGTCTGCGGAATCGCACTCAAAGAAGGTTTGTGGGAGAGCGACAAGCTGAGCGAGCCGATCTTTACGCCGGCGACAAAGAGCGAACGCGGAACGCATGACGAGAACATCAGCTTCGACCGGCTGGTGGAAGTGGTGGGCGGCGAAACGGCGGAGCGGCTGCGCACCCTGACGCTCACCCTCTACAAGCGTGCCGCGGATCACGCCGAGCGGCGCGGGCTGCTGCTGGCAGACACGAAATTCGAATTCGGCGAATTCCAGGGAGCAACGATCCTGGCTGACGAGGTACTGACCCCGGACTCGTCGCGCTTCTGGGAAAAGGAGCGCTACCGGCCGGGGCGGGCGCAGGCCTCGCTGGACAAGCAGTTCGTACGAGATTATCTCGAGAGCATTCACTGGAACAAGCGCGCGCCGGCGCCGACGCTGCCGGATTCGGTGGTGCAGAAGACGCTGGACAAGTACCAGGAGGCGTACCGGCTGCTGACGGGGTGGTCACCGGTGCTGTAGGGACGAAGACCATGGCGATCATCGACTGGCTGATAGTGGTGGTATTGATCGTTTCGGTGCTGTCGGCAGCGCGAGCCGGACTGATGGTGGAGATTTTTTCGCTGGCCGGACTGGCGCTGGGGCTGCTGCTGGCAAGCTGGGATTACCAGCGTTTGGTGCCGTGGTGCTCGAGTTGGGTGCACTCTCCGGGCATGGCGCAGGCGGCAGCATTTCTGCTGATTGCGCTGGGGGTGATGGTGCTGGCGGCGCTGGCCGGGCGGGTGGTGCGGTGGTCGGTGCGATCGATCGGTCTGGGCTGGGCGGACAGGATCGCGGGAGCAGCATTCGGTCTGGTGAAGGGTTGTGTACTGGTAATGATTGTGGTGATGGCGGTGGCGGCATTCGCTCCGCAGGCACGGTGGTTTCGGCGATCGCTTCTGGCTCCGGGTTTTCTGGAGATGGCGCGGCACGCGGCTGCGGTGGCTCCGTCCGATCTGGCCAGTCGGATTCGGAGCGGGGTGACGGATCTGCGCAGGGAGCAGACTGAGTGGCTGCAGCCTCCGGCGTAGAGCGGCACCGGTTGCGGCAAGATTGCCCCGGGGACATGGGGCGGGGAGAGAGGGTTGCTGTGAAACGCGAACTGGACAACCTCGTAACGCAAATGCGTGTCGGCGGCATCACCTACGACGAGGCAGTGCGGGAGTTCAAGCGGCGCTTCCTGCTGGATGTGCTGGCAGGACATCGCGGCAACCAGTGCAAGGCGGCAAAAGAACTGGGCATGCACCGGAATACGCTGAGCCGCATTCTGGCGGATCTGGACATCGATCCGGCCCAGGTGCGCAACGGGATGCGGAGACCACCGCGCAGCGAGCGGCCTGCATTCGAGATCAAACAGGTCGCGCGTTAGGGCGCGAACAGGGCTGCTGCTGCGGGCACAACCTGAGAAATCTTCCCTGGAGGCTGGTTCCCCTGGGGTCCGAATTCCATCGGGAGCCGGGAGTGAGGCGAAGCGAGGATTTGAGATCCGGTTCCCAGCCCGGCGCCGTACCTTATACCCTGTAAATATGAGCAATTCGGGCGCGCCCTGCGTCTTCATCCAGGAAGGATTTCGCTGGGACCAGCAGCGGGCGTATCTCTTTGACATCGATGGAACGCTGCTGCGGCACCGCGACCGGATTCACTTCGACGTGTTTTTCGAGAGCGTGCGCAGCGTGATGGGCCATGAACTGCTGCTGGACGGGGTGACGCTGGCCGGCAACACCGATCCCGGGATCCTGCGCGACGCGTTCCGGCTGGCGTGCGTGGACGAGAGCGTATGGAGGCCGCATCGCGAAGCGGTGCTGAACACGATGTGCAGCAGTTTTCGAGCGCGGCGGGCGGAGTTGCTGCCGGTCATCATGCCAGGAGTGGAAGAAATGCTGCGCCACCTGCAGGCCAGGGGGGCTCTGCTGGGCGTGGCGACGGGCAACCTGGAGGAAATTGGCTGGATCAAGATCGAGAACGCGGGACTCCGCGAGTGGTTCACCTTTGGGGGATTCAGCAACCGGTTTGAGGCGCGGGCGGACATGATCGCGCATGCCGCGGAACAGGCGCGGGCGATCCTGGGCGACGGCGGGTGTTCGGTTTGTGTGATCGGCGACACGCCGTTCGACATCGACGCGGCGCGCGCCAATGGGCTGCCCACGATTGCGGTGGCGACGGGGCGGTACGATTTCGATCAGCTGCGGGAGCACCGGCCGGAAGTTTGCACGACGACGCTGGAGGCGCTGCTGCGGGCGAGCACCGGCAGCAGCTGCGATGCCGAGGTCCATGCTTCGTAAGGCAATTTTGATTCTGCTGTGCCTGGCGGCTGCGCTTGTTGCGCCGGCCCAGGACATGCCGGCGCCGACGGCGAAGGCGGCTGCGGCCGATGCAAAGGAGCATCCCGCTACGAAACGGGACCGCGCGAAGGCGCAGAAGCTGTTTCTCGAAGGCGCGAACGATCTGAATCGCGATCAGCCGCGTGCAGCCATGGACGCGTTTGAGCGCGCGGCCGCGCTGGATCCGGAGAATCACAGGTATTCGGCGTCGGCTGACGTGGCGAGGCAAAGGCTGGTGGCGGACCTGATCCAGCGTGCGGACAAGGATAAGATCCTGGGGCATCTGGACGATGCGCAGGCAGCAATTCGCGAGGCGTTCCAGGTGGATCCCAACGATCCGATCGTGGCCCAGCATATGGACGAACTGGCCAGGAATGCCGTCGCTGGAGAGACGGCTGCGCCCGCCCCGGAAGCCAATATTGCCCCGCCGGTAAGGCTGGAGCCGAAGGCCGGTGTCCATGACTTTCATGTGTACCTGAGCGAGCGGCAGCTGATCGAGCAGGTGCTTCAGGCGTATGGGATCCGGACGACCGTCGATGACTCCGTGCCCGACGGAATGATCCGCTACAACGTGGACGCCGTCGACTTCGCGGCCGCGGAGCAGACACTGGAACTGGCGACGAATACGTTCATCGTGCCGCTCGATCCGGTGCGCGCGCTGGTAGCGAAGGACACGCGGGCGAACCGAACGAAATTCGAGCGTGAGGGGACGGAAACGTTCTACCTGCCGGAGTTTACGAACGAAGAACTGACGAGCATGGTGACCCTGGCCCGAGACGTCTTTGCCGTGAAGAGCGCCACCGCCGACGTGGGACAGGATGCCATCACGGTACGGGGCCCGGTGGAAGACCTGGATGCGCTGAACACGACGCTGAGGAGCCTGAGCAGAGGGCGGAGCGAGATCCAGCTGGACGTGAGCATGTACGAGGTAGATCGGACGAAGGCGACGAACCTGGGCGTGATTATCCCCACCCAGACAACGCTGTTCAACGTGTACTCCGAAGCAACGAGCCTGCTGCAGAGCAATGCGAGCCTGGTGCAGGAAATTATCTCCAGCGGCCTGGCGGCGCCCGGCGACTGGGAGGCGATTCTGGCGATCCTGGTGGCGTCCGGCCAGGTGAGCAACAGCATCCTGACGCAGCCATTCGGGGTGTTCGGGGGTGGGATCTCGATGACCGGGGTTTCCTACAGCGGCGGATCCCTGAACATGCAGCTGAACTCCTCCGATGTCCACTCGGTGGACCAGACCCAGCTGCGAGTGCTCGATCAGGACGAGGCGACGCTGAAAGCGGGAGAAAGGTATCCGATTATTGTCTCGAACTACACAGGCCTGTCGGGTTCAGCGCTGAGCATTCCCGGCATATCGAATGCGGGGATTTCCAGCACTCTGCAGAACCTGGGCGTGAATGCGGCCTCGTTGCTGGAAGCATCGGAAGAGACGATTCCGCAGGTGCAATACCAGGATCTCGGACTCACGCTGACGGTAACGCCGCGTGTGGAGGGACCGGGAGACGTGTCGCTGAAGTTCGACCTGAAGCTGAGCTCTCTGGCGGGATCATCGATCAACCAGGTGCCGGTGCTCAGCAACCGCGAGTTCCAGGCGATTACCTCGCTGAATATCGGCGAGAGCGCGGTGCTGGTGAGCTCGCTGTCGCGGCAGGAATCCGACACCATCACAGGAATTCCAGGACTGAGCGATCTGCCTGGATTTCAGGACGGGACAAACAAGAACACGAGCCTGGACTACTCGGAGCTGGCAATTGTGATTACGCCACACGTGATTCGCTCGGCGCGCTCGGAGAGCGCGGACCGGATGCTCCTGGTGCCGCCGGCCCAGTGACCGGCGTCACTTTCCTCGATTTTCAGCCTGGCGTAAATTTGGAGCTGTGAACTTCCTGCGCGATCGCCGCATTCGCGGAGCGATGAGCCTGATGCTGGCCGCAGTCTGGCTGATGTTGCTTGCCTTGAACACAGCTGTGATCCCGGCGACGCACTGCCAGCGCTCTCATATGCCGTGCTGCCCTGCCTCGGGACACGAGGGCGCGCACTGTTCGGCGGTGCAATGCGAGGCGCAGAGCTTTCAGAAGGCGGAGAACAGGACGATCGCCGAGGCGGCCGCGTGGCGCATTGAGAGCCTCGGACAGGGTGCAGAAGCAAATCCGAAGGGGCCTGGACTGCGGGAGCTGCATGCGGGCCTGCGCTGCCCGACATCTGTCTTCCGACTGAAGGACGATCTCCGCATTTAAACCTCCCGGTGTGCCTGCGCGATCCTGCGCCTGCGGGCGTACGCCATTTCTGTTCACACGGAGAGGAAATCCATCATGAAATCGAGAATGTTTGCCCTTCTGGCGGTGTCGCTGTTTTCACTGTGCGCGCTGGCCGCGACCGGCGCAGCCTGCTGTACAAAGACGGCGAATTGCTGCCCGGGGAGCTGCTGCCAGCAGACGGGCTCGTGCTGTCCTGGCTCCTGCTGCAGCCACAAGTAGCACCTTAGCGGACACCTCGCGCCGCGAAGGGCGCGAGGTGTTCCCTTCCCGTTGCCTTTGCTTCTCCGGGCCACTCGCGCAGTGGGAGCCGCGGCCGGCGATTCCCCTTTAGTCTCTTCTTATGCTGATCGGCGTAATCTCGGACACGCACGGACTGCTGCGGGCTGAAGCGCTGGCGGCGCTTCAGGGAGTGGAACACATCCTGCATGCGGGCGACGTAGGCGACGCGGCGATTCTCGACCGGCTGCGGACGATTGCGCCGGTGACGGCGATCCGCGGCAATGTGGACGTGCAGGGCGCGTGTGCACTGCTTCCGCCGACCGAGCTGGTGGAGCTCGGCGCGCGGAGCATTTACATGCTGCATGACCGGCACGCGCTGGACCTGGATCCGGTTACGACAGGAGTTGCGGCGGTGGTGAGCGGGCACTCGCACTATCCGGCGATCCAGTGGCACAAGGGGGTGCTGTACTTCAATCCCGGGAGTGCGGGACCGCGGCGGTTCTCGACGCCGGTGTCGCTGGGATTTTTGACGGTGACGGAGGGCGGGATCGAGCCGCGGCTGGTGGAGCTGTTGCGGCAGTGAGTCAGGAGCGGATGCGCGGGTTCACGACCATGTAGAGGACGTCGGTGGCCAGGTTCACCAGCACGTAGGTGAGGCCGATGGCGAGGATGCAGCCCTGCAGAAGCGGGTAGTCGCGATTGGAGATGGCGGAGACGGTGAGGCGGCCGATGCCGGGCCAGCTGAAAATGGTTTCGGTGACGATGGCGCCGGCGAGCAGGGCTCCAAACTGAAGGCCGATTAGGGTAAGAACAGGGATCATGGCGTTGCGGAGGGCGTGCCTGTAGACGACGATCCACTCCGGCAGGCCCTTGGCGCGAGCGGTGCGGATGTAGTCCTGACCGAGCTCTTCGAGCATGGAGGTGCGGACCATGCGGGTGAGAATGGCAGCCAGGGCGCTGCCCATGGTGAGGGCGGGGAGAACGAGGTGTTTCCAGTCCCCTGCCCCGGAGACGGGAAGCCAGCCGAGTTTGATCGAGACGAGAACGATGAGGATGGGGCCGAGCGCGAAGGATGGGAACGAAAGGCCGAGCAGGCTGGCCACGCCGATGGCGTGATCGCGCGGCCTTCCGCGGTGCAATGCCGCAGCGATGCCACCGGGGATGGCGATGAGGAGCGCCAGGAAAAGGGCGGCGGCGGTGAGTTCGACGGTGAAGGGATAGCGGGTGAGAACGAGGTGGGCGACGGAGTCGTTGAGGCGGATGGAGCGGCCGAGATCGCCGTGGAGTACGCCGCGCCAGTAGTGGACATATTGCGCGCCGAGAGGCTGATCGAGGCCGTAGGCGTGACGGAGGGCAACGATGTCGGCGGGGCGCGCTCCTTCGCCGAGCATCTGCTGGACCGGATCGCCCGGCACAATGTGGATGAGCAGGAAAACGATGGAGACGACGAGCCAGAGAACGGGCAGCGTGTACGCGAGGCGGAGTAGCAGGGATCGGAGAAGGCGACGCATCAGCGGGGCTTCTCCGCGGGCTGGGGCAGCTGCTCGATGCGCACTTTGCTGATGCGGTGGCCGCTCATTTCGAGGACCGTGAGGCGGCGGCCTTCGAAGTCCACGGCGTCGCCGGCCTGCGGGATTCGGCCGAAGCGGGTGAGCAGGAATCCGGCGAGAGTTTCGACGCCGCCCTCGCGCGGGAGGTCCCAGCGCATCTGGGTTTCGAGGTCGCGGAGGCTGACGCTGCCGTCGAGGACCATGCCGCCGCCGGCCGCAGCGACGACCGGACCGGCGGCGACGTCGAACTCGTCTTCGAGCTCGCCGATGAGCTGTTCGATGGCGTCCTCGACAGTCACCAAACCGACGGTGGTGCCGAACTCATCGACGACGATGGCGATGTGGCGGCGGCGCTGCTGGAACTCATGCAGAAGATCGAGGACAGGCTTGGTTTCGGGGACGACCAGGATTTCGCGCATGACCTGGCGGAGACGCATATCGCTGAAGGGAGCGACGGCGAAGCGCGTGGTGGCGGAGGCGCGGAAGTGCATGAGGCGGCTGACGTCTTTCGAGTAGAGGACACCGATGATGAATTCGGGGCCGCGCTGCGGGTCGTAAATGGGGATGCGGGAATGGAGCTCCTCGATGATGCGAGCGCTGGCGTCTTCGATGAGCATGTCAGCGGGCAGGGAGAAGATGCGCTGGCGCGGGGTCATGATCTCGCGGGTGACGATGTCGTTCATCTCGACGGCGCGGTGGATGAGGGACTCCTGGTATTCGGGGAGCATGCCGGAGCGGCGCGCAGCCGTGGCCATGAGCTTGAGCTCTTCCGGCGAGTGGACGGCGCCCTCGTGGGTGAGGGGCGCATGAAAGAGACGCAGGACCAGCCCGGCGGACCGGTTGAGAAGGCGGACGAGCGGACGGGCGAGACGGATGAAGACTTCCATGGGCCCGGCGACGCCCAGAGCCATCTGGTCGGTGCGGCGCAGCGCGAGCGCCTTGGGAACGAGTTCGCCGAGGAGAACGACACAGTAGGTGATGAAGGCGAAGGCAAGAGGAATGGCGGCGAGATGCGCGTAGAGGCGCGCGTGGGGCAGACCAGCCATGGCCTGCTCGAAGAGGGCGGCGATGGCGGGCTCGCCGATCCAGCCCATGGCCAGACTGCAGAGGGTAACGCCGAGCTGGACCGCGGGGAGAAAGTCGCCGAGATTCTGCTGAAGGCGGCGGACGATGCGCGCCCCGGGGCGGTGTTCCTGAATGAGCTGCTCGACGCGCGTCTCGCGAACGCTGACCAGAGCAAACTCAGCCGCCACAAAGAAGCCGTTGGCGAGGATGAGCACGACGATGGCGACGCCGTGAAAGAGGAGGAACTCCGACATTGGTCTACAGGGTACAGAGTACAGCGTGGCGAGCGCCGATGGAGTTCAGGGCACGGAAAACGCGGGGCGATTCCCTGCCCCGCGCTCCCGATATTCAACCCTTATCGCTGCTAGTCTCCGTCGGTACTCCGGATGAAGCTGGCGACGTTGTCATGCAGCTTTTTCAGAGCCGAGGTGCGCACATAGACCATGTGACCGGACTCATACCAGTCGAACTGAATATTCGAGGCCAGCCGCTGTTCGATGGGCAGGTGCTTGTCCTCATACTGCGCGGCAAAGAAGGGCGTAGCCAGGTCGTAGTAGCCGCCATTGACCATGACCTTGAGCTTTGGGTTGGTCTTCATGGCCATGGCGAGGTCGGGGGCAACGTTCATCTCCGGAAAGCCATTCTGCATGAAATTCCAGGTGAAATCCGGATAGTTCGCCATGGGCAGATAGGTCTCTCCCGCCCCGTAGTGCAGGGTATTCCGCACGTATTGGTTGAAGAGGGAGACATAGGCCGAGGAAATGGCCGAGCTCTGCGGATCGTACTCCGCGCCCTGGCTCAGCGGATCGATGGTGGGTCCGGAGAAGCGAGTGTCGAGGCGGCCGGTGGTGGTGTCGGAGTCCTGCTGGAGGGTCTTCTCGAACTCCGGGCCGGAGATGCGCAGATTGCCGCGCATGAGGTAATCGACGGGCAGGCCGGTGTACTCGTGGAGTTTTTCGGCGACGGTCTGCTTTTCATCCTGGGTGAGATCGGTTCCCTTCTGCAGCGCCTGCGCATAGGGGCCCATGGCGAAGTCTTCAACCTGCTGCAGGAACGGTCCCAGCGGCTGTTCGGCGATCTTCTTGTGGTACATCGCGGTTGCCGCGTAGGTTGGCAGCGCCAGCTCGTACGGGAGGTCGACGCCGGGGTTCATCTCCGGCCCGTCGATGTCGGTGGTGAAGTCAAAAATCTGCGAGAGCAGGATCACGCCGTTGAGGTCGATGCTGTAGTTGTTCTCGAGCAGATTGGAGAGGACGGCGGAGCGAGTGGTGCCGTAGCTTTCGCCGAAGATGTACTTGGGCGAATTCCAGCGGTTGTACTGAGTGAGGAAACGCTGGATGAAGCGTCCGAAGGCATGCCCGTCCTCATTGATGCCCCAGAAGGCCTTGCCGGCGTTCTTGCCCGTCAGGCGACCGAAGCCCGTGCCGGGCATGTCGATGAAGACGAGGTCGGAGACGTCGAGCAGCGACTCGCTGTTGTCAGTGAGGCGATAGGGCGCGGCTGCGAGGTGGGTATCGTCCTCTCCGGTTTCGACGCGTTTGGGGCCGAACGAGCCCATGTGCAGCCAGACGGTGGAGCTGCCGGGACCGCCGTTGTAGAGAAACGTGATGGGCCGGTGTTCCAGATCGGCACCGTGTTTGAAGTACGCGACGTAGAACATGTGCGCAAGGGGCGGCGCTTCGTCGGGAGTCTTGGCAGCGGCGAACTCGGCGGCGAGGTCGGTGTTGGGCAGCGGTTTGCCGTCGGGGCCGAGCTGGGAATCCTGAGGATCCGTGGCGCCCACGGTGATGATGCCGGCAACGGCATCGTACTGGATCGCCTGACCGCCGACATTCACGGTTCCCTGGCTGGTGACGGATTGAGCGGGGGTGGTTTCGGCGGACTTTTCGGCGGGTTTCTGATCGTCAGCGGCGCGGGCCAACAGCGGCGACAATGCGACAGCGGCCGTAATTCCTGCCGCAAGCAAACGAAATGGTCTGGGCATCCATGGCTCCTGAGACTTCAAAGTGGGATCAAACATCCTGGGAAAGCGGAATTATAGCGGCTTACGCACAGAGCCCGCTGGCGGTTCCCGCAAATGCGGGGGCGCAGTGACGCGGAGTCCACAATGGGGTTCGGATTTCCACCTTGCCGAGCCTGAGATACTGAACCTTCAAAATGAACGAGACATGTTCCAGGTGCGGAGGTTTGGGGGTGCGGGTCGTCGCGCGGCCCGAGGGCGGACGAGCGATGGAAACGTGCGAGTGCCAGACGGCGCTGCGCGTAACGAGACTCCTGCGGCGGGCGGGGATTCCGTCGCGATACGAGCACTGTTCGCTGGAGAATTACGAGGCGAACTTTCCCGGGGCGGACCGATCCCTGGGGGCTGCGCATCTGAGGGCACGGCAATTCGTGGATGGATATCCGGTGACCACCGGAGGACGGGGATTGCTGCTGACGGGATCCATCGGCGTCGGGAAGACTCACCTGGCCGTGGGTGTGCTGCAGGCGCTGGTCGCCGAAAAGAGCGTGCACGGGCTTTTCTGCGATTACCGGGAGCTGCTGAAGGAGATTCAGCATTCGTACAATCCGCAGGTATCGACGACGGAGATGGAGATTCTGAGGCCGGTCTTCGAGGCCGAGGTGCTGGTGCTGGACGAGCTGGGCGCGGCTAAGCCGACGGACTGGGTGTGGGATACCGTGGCGCTGGTGCTGAACAGCCGCTACAACGACAAGCGGACGACGATCATCACGACGAACTACGCCGATCTGCCTGCGGGCGGCAGCGCGGGCACGAGCAATGGCGCGTCGCGGGCAGCACGCGAGGAAACGCTGGGCGACCGGATCGGCGAGCGCATGCGTTCGCGGCTGGCGGAGATGTGCGTGACGGTGGAGATGCACGGCGAGGACTTCCGCCGAACGGTAGGGCGCGCACGCTTCGGGTGAGGCGCGGCGGCATCAGCCGGGATGGAGGCTTTCGCCGGCGACGGCCACGTCGTCGCGCGTGGATGCCTTGACGCGGTACATGGCGGTATCGGCGCGCAGGATCAGCTCGTGGATGTCCTCGGCGTCGTCGGGCCAGGTTGCGACGCCGTAGCTGGCGCGGATGCTCAGCTCCAGATTTTCAGTCACCCGGAACGATCGGTTGCGCAGCGTTTCATGAATGTGGCGGGCGACGCGGCCGGCCTCGTCCTTATCCGTGTTGTGCAGCAGGACGACAAACTCGTCTCCGCCATAGCGGAAGACGGAATCGACGGACTGTACCAGGGAACGCAGGGCGTGGCCAAACTCGGCGAGCAGACGGCTGCCGATCAGATGGCCGTGCGCGTCGTTGACGGTCTTGAAGTGATCCAGGTCGATGAAAATGAGGCCGAACGGAGCGCCGGTGAGGCGGGCATTCTCGCTCTCCTTTCCGAGAAGGACGTAGAGCTGGCGCTGGTTGAAGAGGCCGGTACAGTCGTCGGTGATGGTGAGCTGCTGAATGCGTTCGACGGCGCCGGCATTTTCGATGGCGATGGCGGCGTAGTCGCAGAGCAGGTGCAGGAAAGAGACGACATCGTCGCTGAAGGATTCGAGGTGGCAGTTGAAGAGCTGGATGACGCCGAGGGTGCGCTGATGGGAGCGGAGGGGCATGCAGACGGCGGAGCGAATGCGAAAGCGCGGACCCGGCCCAGTCTGCATGAGGTGCGGATGGTCCGCGGCCTCGGGGATGATGACGGTTTCACCGCGTTTGGCGACCCAGCCTGCCAGGCCGTGGCCAAGGGGAACACGGACGTTGCGAAGATCGGCTTCGGTGTGTCCGACAACGACCGCATAGAAGAGATCCTGGCGCGCCTCATCCACGATGAGCAGCGACCACTGCTCGGGCTGAAAATACTGCTCCATCTGAAGCATGATCGCGTGAAGAATGGAGTCGAGATCGAGCTCAGAGGTGAGCGCCCGCGCGACATTATGAAAGACGAGCAAATCCCTCATCTTCGGGGTGAGCGCAAGAGCGGGTTTGGTCCACATGGGTGCGCGTATTGTAACGTTGGTTGCTGCATGGGCAATGGAATTAATTACTGAGGAGTCGCTGTCGGTAACCGAATCCGATGACCCTGAAGCCTGGAATCGGGTCGTTTTCCAACCCCGGTGCGAGACGCAAAGAGCGGGATTGCCGGGAGCCGCTCGCGCATCGAGCAGCCCGGGCTGCAGGCAGACGCCGATTCGGGGGATGTAC